>JAFEBN010000165.1 GCA_018242645.1 Planctomycetota bacterium
GAATCCCACCAGAATGGCGTGGGCCCGAATCGCACCGGACGCGGCGGCGAGTTTGGTTGCTGCGGAACGGGCAATGGCTGCACGGCTCATGGCGGACGAAAACGTAGCCACCGGCGCCGAAGGTCGGAAATGCCGCTTCCCGTGCGGAACAATCGTGCCATGAACCAGGTCGTGCTCGCCACCGCCAATCCCCACAAAGTCGACGAAATGCGTGCCATCTTCTCGGAATTGCTGCCCGGCTTTGTCATTCGGGGGCTCGCCGATGCGGCGCCCGTCCCACTTCCCGAGCCCCCTGAGACGGGCAAGACGTTCCTCGAAAACGCGACGATCAAGGCCGTCGCTTACGCCAGGGCGACCGGCCAGGCCTGCCTCGCCGACGACTCGGGGCTCGAGATCGATGCGCTGGGGGGCCGACCCGGTGTGATCAGCAGCCACTACTGCACCGACGGACGCGAGGCGGGCATGACTCGCTCGCAGCGCGACTCCGCGAACAATCAGCGCGTGCTCACCGAGCTTCGGGGTGTCTCGCCCGAGGACCGCACGGGGCGGTTTGTGTGCGTCATGGTCATCGCCGATCCGACGGGGAAAGTTCTTGCGACCGCGCGCGGCGAGTTCCCCGGACGAATCGGGGAAGACGGCCAGGTGCCGCGCGGCGCGCACGGGTTCGGGTACGACCCGCTGTTCCTGGTCGGCCCGGAGTTTGACCGGACGAGTTCTGAGCTGGATCCGAGCACAAAAAACCGCTTGAGCCACCGCCGAAAGGCCGCCGAACAACTAGCGAGGATCATCCAAAGTCTGTAATATAAAAGTTTGGGATGCGTTGAAGGGTGGTTCTTCTGTTCAGTACTCCAAACAAAGCTCCGGGGTGTCTATGAGCCTGTTCCGTCGCCTGCTGCTTGCGGCTGTTCTGTTCATCATGTGCCTCGCTCGCCCTGCGATTGCGGGGGACATGGTGTATTTCAGTGACGGCCGGATCCTTCTGGGCGAGGTCATCAAGGAGACCGACGACGAGGTTGAAGCCAAGGGCACGATCCAGGGAGTCGAGATTCATTCGACCTTCAAGAAAGCGACGATCGCGTCCATCATCCGCAATGTGAGCACGCCCGCGCCGTCAAAGGTCGAGCCCGACGTCAAGAACGTCGATTCCAAGGGCGACTTCCTGATCGTTCCGCTCAAGGGCACTTTCGGCGAGGACATTTATCCGCTCGGCCTGATCAACGCGATGGACTGGGCGGTCAAGAACAAGGTTCCCAAGATCGTCCTGGTGATCGATTCGCCGGGCGGTTACGTGTGGGCGTCTCGGTACATGGCCGACAAGATGAAGGAGTACGACGGCAAGCTCGACTTCATGATGGTCATCGAGAACTCCATCAGCGCCTCGATCTGGCCCACATTCGCGAGCGACAAGCTCTTCATCACGCCCGGCGGCACCTTCGGCGGCGCCGTCGTGTACCACATGACCAACACCGGCTCGGCGGAAGTTGACATGAAGATGAACTCCATCCTCGCGGCGGAAGTCGCGGCGATGGCGGAAAAGCACGGCCACAGCGGCGCTGTCGCGCGGGCCATGATGATGTCGGGCCAGCAGGTGTGGGCGGTGCCGGATGGCCATTCCTGGAAGCTTGTTTCGGCCAAACCGGAAAACGACAAGGGCGCCAAGCAGATCGGCAGCGGCCAGGTGTTCACGCTCACCGGAGCGGAGTGCGTGACCTATGGCATCGCCTCTTCGGTTCCGGACACCTCGGAAACTTCCATCGCGCACGCGCTGGGTGATCTCAAGAGCGCCGGCGACCAGGGCGCCAAGTTCATGAGCAACGCCAACACTTCCTGCGACGGGCTGCTCAAACGGGTGAAGCAGTGGCAGGCCAACGTCCGTGACCGGATCGAGAAACTCAAAGACGCCGCCGCCACCGCCAAGGATAAAGAATCGTTCATCCGCAAGATCGACGACGTCACCGCGGCGATCAACGCCGGCGTGGGTCCGTTGCGCGAATCCGCGAAGTCTCTCCACATGCTTCCGCTGATCGATGCGCTCGCCGCGTCCGACGTGGTCGAATACCGCAAGCGGATCGACAAGATCAAAGAAGAACTCCGCAAGTAACGATCAGCGGAGCGTGATGCGCCCCTGTGCCGGGTCGAAGACCGGCAGCAGGTTGATCGCATCGACTGCGGAGCACAGCCGGATATCGGCGTCAAAGCCGAGCCGTCCGAGGTTGCGTCCGCCGCGGCTGGAACGCATCGCCTCGATCAGTCCGGTGCGCTGCGCCTCGCGCCACAGGTTGATACATACGAGCCCGGAGTCATCCGAGCCGAATCCGCGTCCCGCCGGAGCGAGCCGCTCGGCGATCGCCCCGGCCGCGAGGCAATCGTCCAGGCTGATCTCGCCCCGTGTGCCCGAGCAGATAATGTGGACCGGACGATCGTCCTCCGCCACTTCTTTGCAAACCGCCGAAACATTGGTGAGCGCGCCGATGAGGATCTTCGCGGCCTGGCTCGCGTGGAGCAGCGTGGACGTGCCGTTTGCGGTTGTGAAGATGACGTCCTTGCCGCGCACCTTCTCCGGTGTGTACGCCAGCGGGGAATTGTCGAGATCGAAACCCGGGATGAGCACGCCGCCACGTTCGCCGCCGAGGATGATGCGCGAACGGGCAGTGCCTTGCTCGAGTAATCGTGTTAGCCGCGTCTTCGCATCCTCGACGGTGAGCACGGGCAGAACGCAGTTTGCGCCCGAAGCCAGCGCCGCCGCAATCGTCACGCTGGCCCGCAGGGCATCGATCATGATGACCACGCCGCCTTTGAGCGTGCCCGGATCGACGAGCGCGGGCAGCAGGTGCACGAACAGGGGCCTGTCCGAAGTTGTGTGCGCGGGCGCGGGGCCAAGGTCCGGTGCGGGCATGCCGGAGCGTAACCGCTCAACTGCGTGCAAATAGGGGCGATCCACGCAACTCGAGCGCGTCGAAGCGGTCCAATGACCTACTGGAGCCGTCATGCCCGACTCGATTTCCCGTCGTCAGGTGCTTGTTGCCGCCGGTGCCTCCGCTCTCTTTTCACCGCTTGCTGCTCGCGCGCAGCCGGCGACACCGGCCGCTCCCCCAAACCCCGGCGCAGGCCCCTGGCCCGATTTCCCCCACAACGACCCGAAGCTCATCGCCGAAGTCGTGGGGAAGTCGCACGTGGACGAGGCCCGGGTAAAGGAACTGGTGACAACTCATCCGCAGTTGGTCAATGCCTGGTGGGATTGGGGTTTCGGCGACTGGGAATCGCCGCTGGGCGCCGCCTCGCACACGGGGCGCCGGGCCATCGCGGAGTTCCTGATCGAACGCGGCGCCCGCATCGACATCTTTGCCGCCGCGATGCTGGGCTACACCGATGTCGTGAAAGCGTTCGTCGTCGCACGCCCCGGCATCCAGCGCCAGCTCGGCCCGCACGGCATCCCGCTACTTGCCCACGCGCGCGCCGGGGGCGCGCAGGCCAAAGACACCTTCGACTATCTCAAATCGCTCGGTGATGCGGGCAATGCGCCCGTCGCCAAGCAGATTTCGCCCGAAGAGCAGCAACGCTTCATCGGGACGTATGTGACTGGCGACAAGCGCTTCGAGATCAAACTCAACAGCAACAAGTCGCTCGTCTTCGCGATGGAGGGCGAATCCGACAGGATCATCCATTGGCTGGGCGAAGGCGACTTCTTCCCCTCGGGCGTGCCGACCGCCCGCATCGCCTTCGACCTGACGGCGACGCCGGTTACCTTCACCATCACCGCGGGCCCGCTCACTCGCCGCGGCGCCAGGCAATAGCGACCGGTTGTGTTGATGCCCGGGTGCCTTGCTGGCCGTATCCTGCTCCATGACGACCGGCCCTGTCAACCTTGCCGCGGCATTCGCGACGTTCGGCGATCACTGGGCCCCTCGAATCGCGGCGGACCTCAACGGGCAACAGGTCAAGCTGGTGAAGTTCCAGGGCGCCTTTGTTTGGCACAGCCACGAGCACGAGGACGAGATGTTCCTGGTTCACAAGGGAAGTTTCACAATGGAGTTCCGCGATCGCTCGGTCGAACTCAAAACCGGCGAATTCCTCGTGGTCCCCAGAGGCGTCGAGCATCGCCCGGTTGCGGATCTCGAAGTCGAGGTCATTCTCTTCGAACCGGCCGCCACGCTCAATACGGGGAATATCACGAGCGATCGCACCGTGCATGCGCCTCAGCGACTGTGACGGCCCATCAACCAAAAGAAAGCCCCCGACTTTCGTCGGGGGCTTCGAGTGTCGTTGTCATCACCAAGCCTCAGCGGCTTACTGATCGTCCTTGACCTTGAACTCGGCGTCGATGACGTCGTCCTTCTTTGCGCCCTCGGCTCCGCC
>JAFEBN010000166.1 GCA_018242645.1 Planctomycetota bacterium
GGTCGCTCGCTTCCTTGAGGAGTTTGCCCACGTTGCGCGTTGTCTTGGACGAGTAGCGCGCGTGCATGCCGGCCCCGCGGAGGCGGGCAACCAGGGGCTTGACGAGCTGGTCGGTTTCGGGCGCGGGCCCGGGAATGACGAAGACATCGGGCGTCGCACCGATTCGACGCAGGAGCGTCGCGTCCTTGGGCATGAGGTTGCGGTCCTCGAGCACCAGCCCGAGCACCACATCGCCCATGCCGAAGCCCACGGCGGGCGTTGCGGGCCCGCCGAAGAGCTCAACGAGGTTGTCGTAGCGGCCGCCGCCGGCGATGGCGCGCTCCGCGCCGCTGGCTTCGTGCACTTCGAAGACCATGCCGGTGTAGTACGCAAGACCGCGGACAATAGAGAGGTCGAAGTCAACCCAGTCGATGATCCCTGCGGCGACCAGTTCCTTCGCCAGCGGCATGACCGCGTCGGCGAAATACGTGAGATCGAGCACATCCTGCGTGGAAGGATCGATCGCCGGCGGCTGAAAGACATCGACCGCCTCCCGCGAGGGATCGATCCCTGCGGGCACCGTAATGCGCACCAGACCTCGCTGAAAAACTTCGGCCTGCTGGGCCGTGAATCCGAACGCGCTGATCTTGAGGGCGAATTCGGGCGCCGGCATCTTGCCCTTGGCGTCGAGCAGTTTGAAGAGCTCGGCCTGAGCTTCCCGGGAAAGGCCGCGGGTCTCGAGCCACGCGCTCAGCGCGGCGCGGTGATTCACCTTCACGCGCACGTCTTTGCTGGTAAGACCGAGGGAGGAGAGCAGCGAGACGCAGGTGGCGATGATCTCCGCATCGGCGCCCGGAGAGGGATCACCCAGGATGTCGGCGTTCCACTGCAGAAACTCGCGGAGCCGCCCGCGCTGGGGCTTCTCGGCGCGGAAGAACGGACCGGCGGTGAACCAGCGCGTGGGCTTGGGCAGGCTCCCCGCGCGGGCGGCGAAGAGGCGCGCCAGCGTGGGCGTGAACTCGGGGCGAAGGGCGTAATCCTTTTCCCCGCCCGCGCGGGTGAACGAGAACAGCTCGCTGACGATGCCCTCGCCGCTCTTGACGGTGTAGAGATCCAGGTGCTCGAAAATGGGGCCGTCGACTTCTTCGAATCCGTGCCGGATGGAAGCGGATCGCCACGCTTCGGTGATGAAGCGCCGGCGGGCGGCATCGGCCGGGTAGAAGTCGCGCGTGCCCTTGGGAGCCTGGAAGTCGGACATGGGGCAAAGGGTAGATCGGACCGGGCGGGCCCGGAATGACAAGCGGCCCCGAACGGGGCCGCCTGGAACGAGCTGCGGAAAAGCGATTACTTGTCGGCTTTGGTCTCGCCACCCGGAGCCGGCGCCGCGGGAGCGGCCTTCTTCTCGGCGGCTTCCTTGAGAGCCGTTTCGATGCCTTCACCGATCTCCTTCATCGTCGTCTCCTTCAGATAGTTGGAGACCAGACGGACGTTGGCGCCATCGGCGCCCATGACGACAACGGTCGGCACGCTCTGCACGTCGAGCCGCTCGGCGAGCGAGTCGGCCTCGAGCAGGACGGGAAGGGCGATGTTCGATTCCTTGATGTAGTCGGCGACCGACTGCGGGTCCTTCTCACGCACCGAGGCGATGAAGAATTTCACGCCCTTGTCCTTGTAGCTGTCGGCGAGCTGCTGGAGCTCGGCGTGGCTTCGCTTGGACGGGTTCGACCAGGTGCCCCAGAACTGGATCACGGCGACATTGCCGGCGAGCGAGGTCTTGCTGACCTTGTTTCCGTCGGGCGACGAGAGCTCAAAGTCCGGAACGGCGAGCTTGTCGAGCTTGACGGGCTTGTTGACGACCGGCTCGGTTTTGTCGACGGCGTAGCCCTCGGGCGTCGCGATGCCGATCTTCTCGGGCGGGATCGTCTCGTTGACCTTGACGTTGGACAGCTCGACCACCGTGCTGGCGCTGATGAGCTTGCTGTCGATGATGTTCTCGAGCTTGCGGGGGAGCGAGTCGCTCTTGGCGATCCACACCTTCTTGCGGCTGCCCTGACCCTCCAGCGCACTGCCCGTCAGCACCACATCGCACGGCACGCCGTTGACGTCTTCGCTTCCCTGCAGCACGATGAAGGTCTGGCTGAGCTCTTCACCCAGCGGGCGATCGCTCGTGATCGCGGGGATGCGGAGGCCGTTGATCATCTGCAGGCCCTTGAAGTTGCGGGCCTGGCCGAAGGGGCGGGTGTACACGGTCTTGGCCTGGTTGTCGACCCAGGTGATCGACTGGCGGTCCCACACCACGTCGAACTCGGTGGGCGTGGTCTCTTTGGCCACGATCCCGTTGCCGCTGATGTGCATCACCCAGCCGCCGTTGTCGGCGCGGGTGAGGATCATGTGGGCCTTCACGTTCTTGGGGCTGCGGTCGCCGCCCATCAGGCCGATCTGCGGGGCGAAGAGGTCGAACTCGAGCGTCTTGGCGGCGGCAATGGCGTCGCGAGACTTCTCGAGCAGGGCCTTGGCTTCGGGCTGCTGATTGCCGTTGGGTTGGGCCTGTTGCGCGGCGGGCGCTGCCGCGGGGCGCTGGACGGCGCTGGGCGCCTGCACGGTGGACTCGGCCGGTTGCCGGGCGAGGGCGGTGCCGGCGCAGGCGAACAGAAGAGCGACGCCGAGACGGGTGACGTGGAAACGAGAACCGCTGCTGTTCATGTCTGGAAATCTCCGTGCCGCGGGGCGGCGAAGGCTCACGGCGGGAAGGGTAGAAGGATCAGGTGTTCGGGGCAGATTCGGGGTTGAGCATATTGGAAAGGGCCTTGCCCGGGTCATCCTGGCGCATGAGATGCTCGCCCACAAGGACGATCCGGATGCCTTGGCTCCTTAAGCGCGCCAGGTCGGCCGAGGTTCGGATCCCGGATTCGCTGACCAGAATGCTCCGGTCCTCGACCAGATCGGCCAAACGGAGGGTGTGGTTCAAGTCGACCTCCATGGTGGCCAGATTGCGGTTATTTATGCCCAGCAGGCCGTAGCCCCGGTGGGGGAAACCCACGTGCGGACGCACCCGGAGCAGGTTTTCCATGTCGTGGACTTCAAGCAGCACGGTGAGCTGCAATTGCTGCGCGAGGATCATCAGGTCCAGCATCTCGCCCTCGTGGAGGCACTCGGCGATGAGCAGGACGGCGTCGGCCCCGTGGGCCCGGGCCTCCCAAAGCTGGTAAGGGTCGACGATGAAATCCTTGCGGAGAACAGGCAGGGGCACGGCGGCCTTGATCCGCTGGATGAAAGACAGGTCGCCCCCGAAGAACCTGGAATCGGTGAGGCAGGAAATCGCGGCGGCCCCGGCGGCGTGATACTTTCTGGCGATGTCTTCCGGGCGAAAGGAATCGCCGTCATACTCAGGACGGATCAGGCCGGCGCTGGGGCTGCGCCTTTTGACCTCGGCGATGACAGCCGTGTCGAACGGATTGCGCTGGCGATGGCTCACTGCCGCGAAGAAATTCCGCGGGGCTTCTTCCTGCGCGACCATCAATTCCAGTTCCGCGAGCGGCACCTTCTCTTTGGCGGCGGCGAGCTCTGCCCGCTTGTGGGCGACAATGTCGGAAAGCACGTTGGTCAAATCACGCTCCGTCTGGCCGGCGCTGGTGGTGTTCTTCGGCCTGATTCTTGCAGGGCTTGGGCCTGCCGCGGCGGAATCGCCCGGTTCAGGGATTCGCTCGTTGGCCGCTCAGACCGTGCCCACGCCCAAACCGACGGCGCCCGAGGTGAGCAAGCCCAGCGTGGACCCGCCCACGGTGACACCCAAGCAGTGGATCTGGCTGCAGATCGGGTTGGGGGCCGCCATTGTCGTCGTGCTCTGGTTCGGGAATGTGATCAAGCCCTCGTCGCTGGGGCAGGGAGCGACCGATGGGGGCGATCGGCCCTGGTGGGCGTTCCTCTTTGCCGCGGCGGTTATCTACCTCGCGCTGGGGCTTGGGCATGAACTCATGCTCAATCAGGTGCGAGCCGGGCCGTCGTGGATGGGAACGGTCTCGGTCGACAGCACCAAGGGCAAGGCGATCGTGCAGATCGGCCAGTCCGTGTGCGGGATCTTCGCGGGCTGTGCGCTGCTCGCGCTCGCCAGCGGCGGCATCAAGCGCCCCGCCTGGAAGGATCTCCTGACGGGCGTGCTGGGAATCGTTATCGCGCTGCCGGTCGTCAACGCCACC
>JAFEBN010000167.1 GCA_018242645.1 Planctomycetota bacterium
TTGCCTTCGGCCTTGAGCTTCTGAAGCCCGTCGCCGCCGCCGATTTCATAGCGGGTGAACTCGCGGTTCTCCTTGATGATCTCCGCCATGCGCTTGTTGATCGCATCGAACTGATCGCTCGAAATCTTCTTTCCCTCCGGCACGTACATGTCGTAGAAGAAGCCGGTATCGGTCGGCGGGCCGTACGCGAGCTGCACGTCCTTGCCGATGACGTCCTGGATCGCCTCGGCCATCACGTGGGCCGCAGAGTGGCGAATGAGAAAGAGCCCGTCCTTGTCGAGCACCTTCTGACGGTCACGCTCGGTCACGATCGAAAGCGAGACGTCGTGATCGATGACCGTGGCCAGGTCCTTGAGCTCGCCATTGATCTTGACGCCCAGCGCGGCCTTGGCGAGACCGGGACCGATGGACAGGGCAACGTCCTTGCCGCTGACCGGCTTGTCGAAGGACTTTTTGGAACCGTCGGGAAGGGTGATGATGGGCATGGGGAGTCCAAATTTCCAAAGGGCCAAGGATCCAAATCGCCAAGGGAACTCGAGCAAAGCCAAAGAAAAACCCGGCTTCGGGCCGGGTTGATTGCTGAAAGAGGACTCCGCTGCCTGCCGGCTCAGGCGGTGGAGTCGTTGGTCGTGGTCGTCGTGGCACGGGTCGAGGTCATGGAGCAAGAGGGTATTCCCCCCGGTCCATCTTGGCCACCGGGCGGCCGATCGACGGGGTTGGAGAGGATGGACCGCAGTCCCTGCTCCAGATCGGCCTGGCGTTCCTCCACGCAGCGAACGCCTGTATCGAGCAGCACAGTCCGGGTCTGGCCCTTGAACACCTTCAAACGGCACAGGATGGGATGCACTCTGCGCAGCGCGAACGAATCTCCGCCGGAGAGCGGCACAATTTTGCGAGCTTCGAGCTCGCTAGCGTTGGATGGGTCCACCGGTTCGATGGAAAGTTCGCCCGGGTAGAGCACGTAGCGCGTCGAAGCGGTCCGAGCACCACCGGCTTTGAGGTAAAGCAGCAGGAATCCGGCGCCGGCCGCAAGGACGAAAAGCAGCGCACCGAAAAGACGAAGCGCCAGCACAGCGAGCGGAAACAGGTAGAGCACGATGAGCGCAGCGGCCAAGGCCCCGTAAAAAAGGGCCACATGCCCGCGCGAGGCGCCCGCGATCCCGCGCGGCACGCCGTAGAAAATCAGCACCTTGCGCGGAAGCTGGCGTCCGCATTCGGGACAGGGCGCCGGGCGTGCGATCCCGGCGAGCGCGTACGAGCAGGATGGACAGTGCGTGAGTTGTTCGGTCCAGACGGGCTCGGGGAGAGGCATGTGATCAGGCCGCGACGGGCCCCTGATACTCCGCGCTCCCGAACGCGAGGATCGGATAGAAGATGAAGCCGAGCAGAATCATGCCGATGGCGAAGCCGATGCCCTTGCCGAAGGACTTCGCGAGATCGACGGTCACGACGATGGCGATGATGAACCCCACAATCGGGATCATGAACAGGATCAGCCACCACCAGGGGCGGCCCACGATCTTGAGCAGGATGTACACGTTGAAAATCGGGATGAGGGCGTACCAGCCCGGCTGGCCGGCCTTGCCGAAGAGCTTCCAGAAGGTCACGATGAAGAAGGCCAGGATCGCGAGTTCAACAAGCACGAAGATCGCGCCCGCGCCGTTTCCAGAATCCTGAGCCAAGGTTAACAGGTTCATCATGCCGGAATCTCCGTTTCGGGGTCTCCACCCCTTTCTGCCTACTTCGGCCGAACCAGCGGCGAATCTTGCAAACGGGTTATTCGGCACTTTAAGGG
The DNA here is from genome assembly GCA_018242645.1 of Planctomycetota bacterium. GTDB lineage: Bacteria > Planctomycetota > Phycisphaerae > Phycisphaerales > UBA1924 > JAFEBO01. The sequence goes on from JAFEBN010000167.1 coordinate 1,796, forward strand.
AAGGGCCCGGAAGCCCATCCCGACAGGGACGGGGCTCCCCGGTATGCTCTGTCCGTGCTCTGCCCCTTCTGCAACGCCGACAACGACAAGGTCATCGATAGCCGCGCCAGCGATGCGGGCAAGACGATCCGTCGGCGGCGTGAGTGCGTGGCGTGCAGCAAGCGATTCACCACCTACGAGCGCGTCGAGCAGACCACGAGGCTGGTCGTCGTCAAACGCGACGGCAGCCGAGTGCCTTTTCTGCGGGAGAACATCCTCAAAGGCGTTGTGGCGGCCTGCGGCAAGCGCCCGATCCCCGAGCAGGCCAAGGAACGCATCGCCGACCTGGTCGAGGAAGAACTGCACAAGGAGTTCGACCGCGAGGTGGAGAGCCGCATCATCGGCGAGCGCGTGATGGCCAAACTGCGGGACCTGGACGAGGTGGCGTACATCCGCTTCGCCAGCGAGTACTACAAGTTCCGCAACGTCGAGGACATCATGCAGCAGCTCGAGGCGATGAACGGGCGCATCAAGGATGTGAAGGATCAGCAGAAGCTGTTCTAGTGCTCATCGAGCAGGCGGACGTTTTTCCGCTCACGCACGAAAAGCACGCCGACGATCACCGTCATCGCGCATACCGCCATCGGATACCAGAGCCCGGCGAACGGGTTTTTCGTCTTCTCATAGAAGAGCTGGCCGATGAACGGCACCATGCCGCCGAAGACGCCGTTGCCGACGTGGTAGGGCAGCGACATGCTGGTGTAGCGGATGCGCGTGGGGAACAGTTCAACCAGGAACGCGGCAATCGGCCCGTAGACCATCGTGACCAGGAAGACCTGCACGAAGATCAGGAATGTCAGCACCATCGCCGGCGGGCTTGTGAGCGAGGGGAATCGGATGGCGTGCTTCTCGACCGTCTGAATCACTCCGGACTTTGCGTCGAGCGCATTGGTGAGCGTCACCGTATCAATCGTTCCGTCGGCGTACCGGCGGGTGTCGATCGTCCTGGCGTAGACCGCGTCTTTGCCGGGTTCTGCTTGAGGGACCGGCAGAATCGGTGTTCCCTCCGGGACGGTGACGCTCCGCGTCTCGAGGGTGAAGCGGGCTTTGTCCTTCAGGTCCGCAACGGCCAGCTTCGCGCCGTAGATGGGGTAGTAGAGCACGAGGGCGAGCAAGCAGCCCGTGAGCATGATGCCCTTGCGCCCGATCTTGTCCGAGAGCGCACCCATGACGATAAAAAACGGCGTCGCGAGCACCAGGGCGATCCCGACGATGTACTCGGCCTGCGTCGCCTCGATCGAGAGCGTGGTCTTGAGGAAGTTCATCGCGTAGAACTGGCCCGTGTACCAGACCACGCCCTGTCCCGCGGTGGCGCCGAAGAGCGCAAGGATGACCAGCCGCAGGTTTTCCTCGTGGGCAAACGACTCCTTGAGCGGGTTTTTGGCGCCCTTGCCGGAGGCTTTCATCCGCTGAAACAGCGGCGATTCGCTCATCCGCCGCCGGATGTACCACGAGAAGGCGACGAGCACCAACGACACCCAGAAGGGAACGCGCCAGCCCCACGCCGCGAACTCATCCGGCGAGAGCAGCGTGCGGCAAAGCAGGATCACGCCCAGCGACATGAACAGGCCGAGCGTCGCGGTCGTCTGGATCCAGCTCGTCCAGTATCCGCGCTGACCATCCGGGCACTGTTCGGCGACGTAGGTTGCGGCGCCGCCGTATTCGCCGCCCAGCGCCAGCCCCTGACCCAGGCGCAGGATGATCAGCAGCGCCGGCGCCAGCCACCCGATGGCCGCGTACCCCGGCAGCACACCAATGAGAAACGTCGTGCCCCCCATGAGCAGCAGCGTGACCATGAAGGTGTACTTGCGACCGATCAGGTCGCCGAGGTAGCCGAAGGCAAGCGCGCCGAACGGCCGCACGACAAAGCCGATGGCGAAGGTTGCAAGCGTCGAGAGCATCCCCGTCGCGCCCGAGCCCTTGGGGAAAAAGACATCCGCGATCGTGAACGCGAGCGCGCCGAAGATGTAGAAGTCGTACCACTCGATCAGCGTCCCCGCGGACGAGGCGCCGATGATGGTCCACAGGCTTTGTTCGTTCAGGCGGTTTTTGCTCATGGTTGACACGGGTGCGATCGGCTGTCGCGGGCCGCTATGCTACAAAAACCATGGCGAACAAGACTTTCAAGACCGCTCCCGACACGTTTGCCGATCTCAAGGCCAAGGGCGTCCTCCGGGACGGCATGACGGTGATGGTGGGCGGCTTCGGCCTCTGCGGCATCCCCGAAAACCTGATCCTCGCCCTCCGCGACAGCGGCGTGAAGGACCTGACCTGCATCAGCAACAACGCCGGTGTGGACGATTTCGGCCTCGGCCTGCT
>JAFEBN010000168.1 GCA_018242645.1 Planctomycetota bacterium
GCGCGATCGTGGGTGTCAACAGCGCGAACGACGGCGAGGCGGCGCGCCTGGACTTGAGCGGCACGGCGAACGCGTCGAACGCGCTCGAGGTTCAGACGGTCGGCACGGGCCGCGCGGGCTGGTTCAACAACACGAATGCCGCGGCGACCCTGCCCACGGTCTACGCCAAAAACATCGCGACCGGCGACAGCATCCCGAACGGCAGCCAGGACAACGGCATTGCCATCAAGGGTGAGTCGACGGGCGGCTTTGGCATCGGTGTGATGGGCAAGGGCGTCGAGGCGGGCGTGTTCGGGTACAGCGGCACGACCGGCGGTGCGGGCGTGTGGGGCAAGACGGGCGGCGGCGGCGGCGATGTGTCGACCGGTGTGCGCGGCGACGGCAACGGCGCGGGCACGAGCGGCGTCGCGGCGTTCAACAACTTTGGCAACGCGATCTACGGTCAGGCCCAGGGCGGCAGCAGCAAGGCCGGCTTCTTCTCGGGCGATGTGCAGATCACCGGAACGCTGACCAAGGGCTCGGGCACCTTCCAGATCGATCACCCGCTCGATCCGGCGAATAAGTATCTGTATCACTCCTTCGTCGAAGCCCCGAACATGATGAACATGTACGACGGCATCGTGAAGCTCGATGAGAAGGGCGAGGCCACCGTGCAGCTGCCCGGTTACTTTGAAGCCCTGAACGTGGACTACCGCTACCAGCTCACGTGCATCGGCGGGAGCGCTCCGGTGTTCATCGCGGAGGAAGTGAGCCACAACCAGTTCAAGATCGCCGGCGGCAAGCCGGGGATGAAGGTGAGCTGGCTGGTGACCGGCACCCGCAACGATCCGTACGCCCAGTACCACCGCGTCGTCCCCGAGGTGGAAAAGGCGGCCTCGGACAAGGGCCTGTACCTCCACCCGAAGGAGTACGGCCAGCCGGTGGACAAGCAGCTCGGCATTCCGTCCACGCTCCGCGAAGAGGCTCTGCGACAGATGAAGGCCTCGGGCGTGAACTGAGCAAGCTGGTTGGTGCAACAACCTGCCCCCGGAGGGATGAACTCCCCCGGGGGTTTTTCTTTTTTGTTGTGCGGCAGGGATTTACGGCCGAATTGGCGGATTTTTCATGAACTTGCGGAGGCGGCCTCGCGGCGGTTTTCCCGCGTGGTAGCCTGATTGGGGGGTTTTCCGGCGCGTGACGCGAGGCCCCGCTTGGTGGCAGGACTTTCGGGAGGGATATCAACATGAAGCGATCGATTCGGGCGTTGCTTGCTGCCGCGGCAGTGGGCGTGGTGTCGGTGGCGATGGCGGGCCCGGTGGGTACGAACTTTCCGTACCAGGGGCGGCTGACGGACAACGGCGCTCCGGCGAACGGGATCTACGACATTCAGGTGTTGCTGTTCAATGCCTCGGGGGGCGGTGTTCAGAAGGGCGCGACCGAGTCGTTCAACAACGTCAGCGTTGTGAACGGGGTGTTCACGGTCGACTTGGATTACGGTGCGCAGTTTGACAGCGAAGAGCGCTGGGTTGAGATTCGCGTCCGGCCGGGTTCGTCGGTTGGCGCGTACACGATCATCACGCCCCGCACGGAATTGACGGCGACGCCGTATGCACAGGCGCTTCGATTGCCCGTGAACGAGACGGGGAGCGTGAGCGGCGGGCTGATGACGTTCACCAATACGAGCGGCTTGGGCGGCAATGCCTGGGTGTTCAGGGGCATTTCCGGAGCGCCCAGCGGCGACTTCCCGGCCGGGTTCTTTGAACCGGTGATCGTGGCGGACACCAACGCCGGCAACGGCATCTTCGCTCTGTCGAGCGCTTCGGGCGCGTACTCGATTTACGCGGTGAAGAGCGGATCGGGCGGCAACGCGATTTACGCCACGAACACGGGGACGTCGGGGCGTGCGGCATTTTTCTCAACGACCAACTCGTCGAACTCTTCCAACGCTGTGGAAATCCAGACCAATGGCGACTCGACGAGCCAGGCTCTGCGGTCGTTGCACTCGGGGCTTGGCGACAATGCGTTGTTCGAGATCACCAACGCGAACAACCAGGGTGAAGCTGTGGAAGCCCACACCGTGGGTACGGGTAACGCCGGCTATTTCCAGATCGATAACACGGCGAGCAACACGAGCGCGCTTTACGGCACGACCAACGGCTCGGGCGGCATCGGCGTGCAGGGCGCGGCGACGGGGAGTTCCTCCTACGGCGTGAAAGGCACGGGCCTGAGCGCGGGCGTGCGCGGCGAATGCGGCACGACCAACGGCGCGGGTGTGTGGGGCTTCTCCAACGCGGGCGGAAACGGGGGCGGCTCGGGCGTTCCGGCGGGCGTGCGAGGCGATGCCCAGAGCCCGGGCGTGGCGGGCGGGGCGTTCTTCAACAATTCCGGCACCGGCGTGTATGCCCAGTCCACGAGCGGAACGGCGGGCTTCTTCTCGGGCAACGTGACGATCACGGGCAGCCTCAGCAAGGGTTCGGGTTCGTTCAAGATCGATCACCCGCTCGACCCGGCGAATAAGTTCCTTTATCACTCGTTCGTCGAGTCGCCGGACATGATGAACGTGTACACGGGCACGGCGAAGATCGGCGAGGATGGCACGGCGGTGGTTTCGCTGCCCTCGTACTTCGGGGCGCTCAACATCGACTACCACTATCAGCTCACCTGCGTGGGTGGATACGCGCAGGTCTACGTCGCCGAAGAAGTGAAGGACAACCAGTTCAAGATCGCCGGCGGCAAACCGGGCATGAAGGTTTCCTGGCAGGTCACCGGTACACGCAACGACGCGTACGCGCGGTATCACCGCGTGCCCGTGGAAACGGAGAAGGCGCCGGAGGATCGGGGCATGTACCTCGCTCCCGAGGCCTTCGGGTTTGATCAATCTCGGCAGATCGGTACGCGCAGCGGCGCCACCGGCGTTGAGAAGCGCATCAACTGACCCGTCCGAGTGTGGCCAAGGCTTTGGCATCGGCGTGCAAAACCGCACGCCGATGCTGTTTTTGACAGAGCAAGCCCCGGCTCCTCCGCGGCCGGCTTTTCTTTTTGACGTTGAAACTCTTGCGTTTATTCGGAAACAGTTTGGGTAGCCGATCCGCTACGCTTCCCGTGCGCACGGGCAACGAATCGGCGCCTCATTTTGTCTGGAATCTGCGGGAGACATGAATTCATGCTGGGACGGATCTTCAAGGCCTACGACGTTCGCGGGACGTATCCGGATCTGCTCAATGAGGGCCTCGCCTGGCAGATCGGATATGGCGCGAGCAAGTACCTGCTGGGTGATGCGGCGGCGAGCGGCGAGACGAGCCCGATGATGAAGAACATCGTGGTGGGCCGCGACATGCGGGCGAGCAGCCCGGGGCTGGCCAAGGCGCTGATCAAGGGGATTTCGGATCAGGGCGGCAACGTGATCGACATCGGGATGATCGACACGAGCATGATCTACTTTGCCGTGAACCACCTGGACTGCGCGGGCGGGATCATGGTGACGGCGAGCCACAACCCGCCGAATTACAACGGCTTCAAGGTGAGCAAGCGGAAGGCCAAGCCGGTGGGCGAGGCGACGGGATTGGGCGAGATCCGCAAGCAGGCGGCGATGGTCGACAAGGCGACGATGGTTCCGGCGCACGGGCGTGTGGAGCAGCGTGACCTGTGGCAGGCGTACAACAAGCACGTGCGGTCTTTCCTTGATATTAAAGGAAAGAAGCTGAAGATCGTGATCGACGCGAGCAACGGGATGGCGGGGACGATGATCCCCAAGGTGTTCGGGAAAGAGAGCCCGCTGGGCGCGATCCCGGGTCTCGAGATCATCCCGATCAACTTCGAGAACACCAAGAACACGTTTGTGCACGAACCGAATCCGCTGGTCGCGGCGAACATGAAGTGGACGCAGGAGGCGGTGCTCAAGCACAAGGCCGATGCGGGCTTCTGCTACGACGGCGACGCGGACCGTTGCATGGCGGTGGATGAAAAGGGCAAGATCGTCGGCTGCGACCTGCTGACCGGCTTGCTGGCGCGCCACTTTCTGGAAAAGGAGCCGGGCAGCGCGATCGCGTACGACCTGCGCTCGACCAAGGCGGTGGCGGAAGAGATCACGAAAC
>JAFEBN010000169.1 GCA_018242645.1 Planctomycetota bacterium
AGCGTGGATTTGCCCGATCCATTCGGCCCGATCAGGGCGAGTCGCTCGCGATCGTGCACGGAGAGATTGATGCCCTCGAACAGCGTCTTGGCGCCGAAGGTCTTGGCGAGGTTGTTGGCGGTGAGCAGGACGGCCATTGGGCCAGCAAGGTAGGGAGGGGGCCGCCCCCACACGCCGGGAGCGCCGGGCCCGCGCTTCCGGCCTTTGCGGAGGCACGTGCGGCCCGCCTGTATGACTCTCCGGTTCATCCGGAGACCTCTCCGGTTCGCCGGGAGACCTCTCCGGCCGCGTGGGAAGGCTCTTCGGGCCATTCGTGCCACTCTCCGCGTCGCCCGTGAAACCTTCCGAGTCCGCCGGAGGCAAGCAAACCCCCACCACGCCAAGGCGAACCCCCACCCCCCCAAGGCGGCACGCGACCACGCCGCGGCGGACAACCGCGCCGCCGAGACGAGAGGGGCCGGCCCGAACGCCCCCACTCTCCCGGTCGCGGCGAGCGGCGATGCAGCGAGGCAGGGATCGACCACGGAGCACACAGAGGCCACGGAGGGAGACAGCGGAGAGCGACCGAGAAAAGCACAGCCGAACGCGGAGAGCGCGGAGGATGCGGAGAGGAGGGACAAGAAAATGTGCGGGTCTGTGGGCGGTGTTCAGCCCGGGGCGCGTAGCTTGCGGCGCGACGACTTCGCCGGGACGGTCAGGGGCGTGATGAGTTTCTGGTAGAGATCGAAGAGGTATTCGACACGCTGGCGTTCGCTGGTGAAGGGCTGCGCGCGATAGCACTTGTCGACGGCCCGGTCCAAATCCCTGTGGGCGTCGCGGAGAGACTTGGGCATGGCGAGGGGGTCGTAGAGATCGGCGAGGGTCTGACCCTTGAACGTGTCGCGGACGGCGAGGACGTGCTCGGAGGCGGCGGCGACGGCGGCTTGCTGCTTTTCGGAGATGTCTTGGGGCCAGGGGAAGTTGTTGTAGACCAGCTTATTGGAGTAGCGGTACCGCGACTCCAGCCGCCCGCAGACTTGGCGGACCCATGCCATGTGCATCTCGCTGGTGAGGACGCCGAAGTGGTAGGGCGTGGCGGAGGGGACGATTAGACAACTGTCGCCCGCGATAACTTCAGGCTCGATATACCCGATTGGTATGAATCGGCGTCTCTCCGAGCTGTGTCGCGGGATAAGAAGGAATCGATTGTTCGGCTGGCGGATTTCACCGAACTTCGTCGGAGCGCATGCAAGCTCTCGCGTGGTCGGGCGTGTGCTCCGTTCCCGGTATTTTTTTGTAGCCGCGACTCGCTCCATGACCGCAGGGAGTTTTCGAACTGTTGCGCTGTCTTTGTCAGTAAGCCACAAGCACCATCGAGACTCACCATTAATGAACTCATGAGCGCCCAAGAACGAGCGAATGAACGGCGCTGCTCCCGGCTCGCGTGAGACAAGCTCAGCTTTGTCTTCATCCTCCAAAAGCAAGTTGCCACCGTCGTTTGGCATGCTGCCGAAGATGATTGGCGGCACCGGGGAAATGGGAGCAGTGCGAGCTTGAATGACTACGTCGGCTGCGTCCACTAGGTATGGGTTGATGTTTTTGGCCGGAACCGTCGTCGGGTGCTCCTCGTCAGCGTCGTACTCGGTAATCGTCTTCCCCGGGGGATCAAACATGGCGAAGCCCACGATGATCACATGCACATTGGCCTTGCCGCGAGCCTCGCTCATCCATTGGAACGTGCGATGAGCGAACGCGATTTTGAGTCCCGCTTTGAGCAGCGCGGGCCAGAGCGTGGCGGCCTGCTCGCCCTGGCAGATCGAGTTGGTCGATACGAAGGCCGCGCGTGCCCTTGTTCCTTTCAGATAAGCCGTGGCCTTCACGTACCATGCCGTCACGAAGTCGAGGAGCGCGAAGCCCTTGATATGCCCGCACACGGCTTCCATGTCTGCGTTCTGCTCCCCGCTCATGTGCTGCTTGCCCACAAAGGGCGGATTTCCGAGCACGCAACTGCACTTCGCCGCGGGTAGCACCGTGTTCCAGTCGATCTGCAGCGCGTTGGCGTGGGCGATCTTCGCCGACTTTTTGAGCGGCAGCCTCCGCACCGGCCTGCCGAACGCTTCTCCCACCTTCTGGTTCATCTGGTGGTCGATCAGCCACATCGCCACCTCGGCGATCCGGGCGGGCCACTCCTCGATCTCGATGCCGTGCATCTGGTCCACGTCCACCTTGAGGAGGGAATCCAGCAGCAGGCGCGCGGAGTCGGTCTTGCCGCCGTAGAGCCGGAGCAGCGCCTGCAATTCAAGCTCGCGCAGTTCCCGGTACGTCACGACGAGGAAATTGCCGCAGCCGCACGCCGGGTCGAGGAAGCGCAGCGAGGCGAGCTTGGTCTGGAAGGCTTCGAGTTTTATCTTGCTCGTGCCGCAGGCGGCCAGCTCGTCCTGAAGTTCATCGAGGAACAGACTCCGGACCAGTTTCAGGATGTCCCGCTCGCTGGTGTAATGAGCCCCGATCTGGCGGCGTTTCTTCGCTCCGCTCTCGCCCGCCATGATGGACTGGAAGAGCGAGCCGAAAACGGCGGGCGAGATCCGCGACCAGTTGAACTCGCAGCACTCGACCAGTGCCTTCCGCATCGCGGCGTCGAACTCGGCGAACCCGAGGTCTTCCTTGAACAGCTCACCGTTGACGTACGGCAGCTCGCGGAGTTCTTCGGGGAGTTTCGCGGGCCGCTCGGCCTTGTCCTGGTCCAGCACCTTGAAGAACCGGGCGAGTTGGAGGCCCAGATCGCTGCCATCGGGGCGCGAGCCCTTGATGAGCGTCTTGAACTCCTCGTTGTCGAAGATCGCGGTATCGTCGGCGAAGAGACAGAACAGGACGCGCACAAGGAACCGTTCGAGTTGGTGGCCCTTGTACCCGCCCTTTTCCAAGGCATCGTGCAGCTTGCCGAGGACTTCCACCGCCTCGATGTTGATCGGGTCTTCCGGGTCCACCGGCTTGGTCGTGTACCCCGACAAAAAGCCCAGATGCTTGATGTTGTCGTGCAGCTTCGCGGTCTTGAACGACGCCACCGGCTCGGACGGGTCCTTGCTGTCGAGGTCGTAGACGACGATCGTCTGGAAGTCGCTGACGACGATGAACTGCGGCAGGTCGGCGTCGCGTCCCTCCCGCTGCAAGGACTGGATGTAGTCGAACGCCTGACTCGCCGCCTTGGAGAGGTCTTCGCCCTTGCTCTTGTGCTCGCCGAGCATGACGCCCGCATAAAAAACGTCGATGCGGTCATAGGCCCCTTTGAGGTTCTTGACCTTCTCCTCAAAGCTCGCCACCGCCCGGCGGCGGATGCCGAAGACGTCGAACAGGTCGGTCCAGAAGGACTGCGCCTCGGCCCGCTCGCTGGCGACGTTGGCCCACTCGGCGGCGAACTTCATGGCACGGGAACGGATTTCGGACACGGACAATCGCATGGTGCGATTCAGCGTAGCGGATTCGGAAGCTCACGCGCCAAGAGCGCCAAACCCGGAATACACAACTCTGTGGAATCCGCCCCACCGCGCACTTTGGGGCGCCGGGCTTGGCGGCGCCGCGAACGCGCGCCGCTCGCCGAGGGCGCGTGCGGCAAGCCGGGCCGTGAACCGCCGCTTCTCTCTCTGTTTTTCCCGGCGTCCCGCCGCGCCCGCCGGCTTCTTGGCGGTGAACGCCCCTCGATGCCGCCGCGGGATCGGGATGATTGATCGGCTCGCGGAGCGTCGCGTGCGACGGGCGCGGGAGCCTCGTTGCCGCGTCGGGCGCGGATGCCGGTTCGAGGCGAGCGGCTAACCGCGGAAGCGGCGCACCGCGACCGTGTCGTTCTGCCCACCGAAACCGAACGAATTGCTGAGGCAGAGATCGACCCCGCCTTCGGCGTTCAGGTCTCGTGCCGCGTTGGGTACATAGTCCAGATCGCACACCGGGTCGGGTGTCTTGAGGTTGATCGTGGGGGGCACGACGCCGGTCTGGATCGCCTTGATGCAGGTGATGAGCTCGACCGCGCCCGCGGCCTGGATGAGATGCCCGAGCATGCTCTTGACGCTGCTGAACGGAATCCGCGG
>JAFEBN010000016.1 GCA_018242645.1 Planctomycetota bacterium
CCTGCACACGATCGCGCGACTGCAGCGCACTTCGAGGCTTGCGCTGCTGGCCCAGCAAAGCGCCGAAGGAGCCCTTTCGGACGCGGCCGCCTATCGCGATGCGATCGACAACCACGCGGTATTTGCCATTACGGACGAGCACGGACGGATCGTGGAGGTCAACGACGCCTTCTGCCGCATGGCGGGCTATACACGCAATGAACTGATCGGGAAGCGCCACACGATTCTGCGATCGGGTGAACACCCCCGTGCTTTCTGGCGTGCGGTGTACCGCACACTGATCCGGGGCCACATCTGGCGCGGCGAACTCTGCCAGCGTGCCAAGGACGGCTCGCTCCACTGGATGCAGACCACGATCGTTCCCTTCACGCAATCCGGAGGGGCTATCGAGCGGTTGGTGGTGATCCAGACGGACATTACCGGGCGGAAAAACCAGGAACTCCGGCTCGCGGACGAACGAGCTCAGCTCACGGCCTTTGTCGAGCAGGCGCCCGCGGCGATCGCGATGCTCGACAACAGCATGCGTTACATCGCCGCGAGCCGGCGCTGGATTGAGGATTTCGGCGTCCAGCAGCGCAGGCTCATCGGGGAATGCCATTACGACGTATTTCCCGACATGCCCGAATCCTGGCGCGAGGCCCACCGCGCGGCGCTCAAGGGCAGAGTCCGGCGCCACGCGTGCGACACCTGGCGCCCGCCGAACGCCGAAGCCGACCAATTTCTCCGTTGGGAAGTCCGTCCGTGGTATTCCAGCGTCGAAAAAGACGGGACGCGCCGCATCGGCGGCATCATGATTTTCGCTGAGGATCTCACCGCCACGATGGCGCTTCAGGCCCGCGCCGCGGAAGCCAACGAGCGGCTCGAGATGGCGCTCGACGCGGGCGGCCTGGGTTCCTGGGACTGGAACGTGCAAACCGGTTCGCTGCGGTTCGACGAGCGCTTTGCGGCGCAGCTGGGCCTGACGGCGGAAGAGATGACGCCGCAAGCGGGCGAATGGCTCAAACGGGTCCACCCCGATGACGCGTTGGTCGCCCGCCAGGCCGTGCTGGACCACCTCGAGGGACGAACGCCGTTCTATGAGAACGAGCATCGCGCCCGGCATGCCGACGGGTCGTGGCGCTGGATCTTTGATCGAGGCCGCGTCGTCAAACGCGCGGAGGACGGCACGCCCCTGCGGATGGTCGGTACCCACACCGATATCACCGATCGCAAGATCGCTGAAGGCCGCCTTTCTCAGACGCAGAAACTCGAGTCGATCGGGCAGCTTGCCGCCGGAATCGCCCACGAGATCAATACGCCGACCCAGTACGTGGGCGACAACACCCGCTTCCTGCAGGAAAACTACCGCGCCGTACTCTTTGCGCTCGATCGGTTCGAGTCGCTGCTTGACACCCAGGCGTCGCCCCAGTCGTGGAGCGAGCGCGCAGAGGAAATGGAAAAGCTGGCGGAGCGGCTCGACCTCGCGTTCATCAAGCACGAGATTCCCAAGGCCATCGAACAATCGATCGAAGGCCTGGATCGAATTTCGGGGATCATCCGTGCGATGCGCGACTTCTCCCATCCGGGTACCGGCGCCATGGAAACGACCGACATCAACGCCGCGATCCAGTGCACGGTAACGGTGTGTACCAACAGGTGGAAGTACAACGCCGAAGTAGAACTCGATCTCGCGGCGGACCTGCCCAAGGTGCCGGTGCTGCTCAACGAATTCAACCAGGTCATCTTGAACCTGGTCATCAACGCGTCCGACGCGATCGCCGAAGCACGAAAAGGAGACGGCCGCGGCACCATCCGCATCTCGACCCGGCAGGAACCCGATTGGGTCGTCATCGAAATCGCGGACGACGGGAGCGGCATTCCCGAGGCCATCCGGGACCGCGTGTTCGAACCTTTCTTCACGACCAAGGGCGTCGGAAAGGGAACGGGTCAGGGTCTTTCGATTTGCCATGCCACCATCGTCCGCAAGCACAACGGACGCATTCATTTCACCACTTCGGCCGCGGGCACAACTTTCACCATCAGGCTCCCGCTCCGCCAGCAGGAAGCGCCGGCGTTACCGCAGGCGGCCTAGTCCCGCATGCCTCTCGCAAAGGCCGGTCTGCCGGTGCGCTTCTGCTTGGGATGCCTTGCAAATGTCCGCGTTAGGCCAGCAAAGCCTGGGCCCACTGGTTAAAGTGTGCCCACGTTCCTGAAGCCCGCCTCTGTTCTGCGCCCCACCATGCCATATCTGCAAGAGCCCCGCGTTTCATTGTGCCGCGCCCTCTGCCTTTTCCTCGCCACGGGATGGCTTGTCCAGGGCTGCGCGACCGTCGGTCCGGCCTCGATCGCCAACGGACGCGCGGTCTACAACGAGGTCATCAACAGCACCGAAGATGAGCAGCTGCTGAATGTGATCGTGCGTGAACGGTACGACCAGACCTTCGGCATGCTCACGGTTGCGAGCGTAACGGCCAGCATCAAGGTTTCCGCCAATCTGAACGGCCAGGTCGGCGTGGGACCGAATGCGGACTACGCCGGCAACCTGGTGCCGCTGTCCGCGGGCGTCGCGTACGAAGAGAGCCCGACGATTTCCTATACACCCCTCAGCGGCGAGACGTTTCTGAGCCGCATGCTGACGCCCATCACGCTCTCGCAGGCTCAATTGCTCCTGGGGGCCGCCGAAGACGAGGTCACATGGATGCGTCAGCTGTATCGGCGCGTCAACGGCATGGACAACCCGCTGGATCAGCGGACGCCCGCGAAGCTGAACCGTTTCTTCGAGCTGCAGGCGAAGCTGCGTCAGGCGGGGGTGGTGTCGACGGGCCGCATGGCGGGCAGTACGCCAACCGATCCGAAGTACGGCGTGCGGATCAGCGGCTACAGCAGCGAACACGCCGCGGAAATCCAGGAAGTGCTCGATCTGCTCGAAATCAAGAGCATCAAGGCCGACGGGCGGGAGATCGACCTGCCCATGGAGATCAACAACAGCAGCGGCGACAACGCCTCGATCCGCATCCAGCTTCGCTCCGCTCTCGACGTCATCCGCATCGCGTCACGCACGATCGAAGTGCCGGAGGACGACATAAAAACAGGAGTGGCGCCGGCCCTCTCCGCGTCGGCCGACGACGACAATCGCCTGATGACGATCCGGACTTCAAAGTCCACCCCGAAAAACGCCGTGGTCGCGGTACCGTTTCGAGGCTGGTGGTTCTACGTTGACGCCTCCGACACGCGGAGCAAAAGAGCATTCAAGATCCTGCGGCTGCTTGTGGGCCTGCGCATGCAGGAAGGCGCAACCGATCGCCCCGGACCGCTGCTGACGATTCCGGCGCGGTGACACGGGGATCTCCGGTAGAAGCTGGGCGAACCCCTCCACCCGCCTGATCACGCCGGGGCTGCTGCGAGAGGTTTACCGCCGCTGCACGGCGATCGCTACGCTGCTCTCTCGCCAACCCGGATCCGCATCATGCGCACACTTTGCTTCATTGCCGCGTTCCTGATCTTGACCGGTTGTAACCAGAACACCCGAATTGTGGCCGAGCCAGCACCGGAAGGGGCCTACCCGATGACCACCGAGGGCTTTGTCTTCAAGGAAATTCCTGTGTACGACGCCGGCCCCGGAGGCAAGCGGCTGTACGCGGTCTATGTGCCCCGGTCGTACGACCCCTCGAAACCGACGCCCGCCATTGTCTTTCTTCACGGGCGGGGCGAGTCCGGCACCGATGGGCAGAAGCAGATCGCGGTGGGTCTCGGCAGCGCTCTCCAGCTCCACAGCGATCAATGGCCGTTCATCGTGATCTTCCCGCAAAAGCCCGACTTTGAAAGCCAGTGGGTCGATCACAAACAGATGGTCCTCGACATCCTCGCGAAGACCCAAACCGAATACAACATCGATCAGAACCGCGTGTATCTCACCGGTCTCTCCCAAGGCGGCGCAGGCACCTGGGCCCTGGGTTCGCTCTATCCCGACAAATGGGCGGCACTGGTTCCCGTCTGCGGCTACTACCGCAATATGGGCGATCAGTTTCTGCCGCCCGCCATCGCGATCAAGGTCAAAGACCTGCCGATCTGGGCGTTTCACGGTCTGAAGGACAACGTGGTGCCGCCGGAGCAGACGACTGCCGTGGTCGATGCCATCCAGCAGGTGCAGATCGGGCAGCAGAACCTGGTGCCGATCAAGATCACCCTGCTGCCCGATGCCGATCACAACGCGTGGGATCCAGCGTACCGGAACTACAACCTCGGGCAGTGGTTCCTGCAGTATGTTCGGCGCCCCGAAGCCGGGGCGAGCGCCCAATCCCAAGGACCGCGCCCTGAACTTGAACCGGTTCCGGCGCCGTCACCGGCTCAGCCAGACGCGATGAAGTAAAACCTGCGCCGATTACTGCACGTTCGTCGAGCCAGGCGCCCGCGCCACACGCGGCGGCGTGATCGACGGGTGGTAATCGATGAGTGCGCGGCTGCCATCGATCTCGTTCAGCTTGATCTCAAAGTCGCTGAGCGAATCGAAGTATGTGATGATCGTGCGGTGAATTTCCAGCGGCTCGCGCAGGCTCTGGGCCAGCCCCACCTCGGTGGTAAACGCCAGCCGGTACCCGGCCTTATCAACCGCTTCGATCTCACGATCCGTGAAATCGCCAAAGGGGTACGCGATCGCGGTCACCGGGCGCCCGAGCTGGGCCTCAAGGGTCCGCCTCGAATCGCCCAGTTCTTTGTCCAGTTGCTCGGGCGAGATCTGCGGCAGGGAAGGGTGCGAGAGCGTGTGGCACTCGATATCCATACCGGCGTCTTCCATCTCGCAGACTTCGGACCACGACATGGATGAACCGGCGCCTTCTCCATCCCGCAGGACGCCGGTGTGCACGAAGAAGACCCCCACCATGCCGCGCTCTTTCAGCAGGGGGAAGACAATGTCGTACTGGGTTTCCCAGCCGTCGTCGAATGTCAGAATCACCGGCTTGCGGGGCAGCGCGACGCCGTCCCGCATGGCGCGGTCGAGCGCGTGCGTATCGATCGTGGTGTACCCGTTCTGCTTCAGGTAATCGAGCTGCTTCTCAAACTCGGCCGGCGAAACCGCATACCGGAGCACGTCCACCGTCGACAAACCCGGCCCGGGCTCGCGCACGTGGTGATACATGAGCACAGGTACATTGAGCGACGCGGACGATGCCATACCGCCGGCGTGCAGCGCAGCCCACGCCTGAACGACAGCCGAGATGGCCGCAAAGACCACGATCACGGGACATCGACCATAACGACCCGACCCTCCACGATCCACCCCCTGAACCGGGAGAATGCGTCAAGAAAACGGGGCCGGATCAACTCCGGCCCCGTCGAACGCACCGACTTATCGGGACAACAACCGAGGCGACCCTCGATCAGTTCTTTCCTTCGAGCATGCCGAGCTGCCACATCAGGAACATGCGCTGGTCAACCAGATCACGCATCCGCAGGTTGAGCGGCTTGCCCTGGCCGTGCCCGGCTTCCTTGTCGCCCCAGTAGAGGATCGGCAGTCCGCTGCTGGTGGCGTCGCGCAGGGCCGCCACGAACTTGCGGGCATGCAGCGGGTGCACGCGCGCGTCGTGCTCGCCCGCCGTCACCAGAACAGCCGGGTAGGCCGTGCCCTTTTTGACGTTCTGGTACGGCGAGTACTTGCGGATGAACTCGAACTGGTCCTTGTTCTCCGCGCTGCCGTACTCCGGCACCCAGTAACGGGCCATGAGGAAGTTCTGGTAGCGGATCATGTCGTTGAGCGGCACCAGGCAGAGCGCCGCCTTGCACAGGTCCGGCCGCTGCGTCACGAACGAGCCGACAAGCAGGCCGCCCTGCGAACCGCCCATGACCGCGAGCTTCTTGGGGTTGGTGTACCCGCTGTTGATCAGGTACTCCGCCGCGGCCTGGAAGTCGTCCCAGGTGTTCTGCTTCTGGTTCAGCTTGCCCGCTTCGTGCCAGGCAGTGCCGAACTCGCCGCCCCCGCGCAGGTTCGCGACGGCGTAGACGCCGCCGGCATCAAACCACTGGAAGTTGGTCGCGCTGAAGCCCGGCGTCATCGACTGCATGAATCCGCCGTAGCCGTACAGGATGGTCGGGTTGTTGCCGTCGAGCTTGAGGCCCTTCTTGTGGATGATGAACATCGGGATGCGAGCGCCGCCCGACGAGCTGAACCACTCCTGCTTTACCTCAACCGTGCTCGGATCGACCGGCACGTTCGGGCGCTCCCACAGTTCGGGCTGGGCTTCGGGCTTGGTCAGATCGACCCTGAAGATGCTCGTCGGGTAGTTGTAACTGCTGAACGAAAGATACGCCTCATCGCGGTCCTCTTCGGTCGCGAGTCCGGCGCTGCCGATACCCGGGAGCTTCAGGCTTCCCATCGGCTTGCCGGCAAAATCGAAGATCTCGATCGAGCTCGACGCGTTTTTCAGGTAGGTCGCGGCGATCCGGCTCTTCGACACGCTCACGCCCGTCAGGTTGGCGTCCTTGCGTTCCGGAATGATCTCCTTCCAGTTCGCCCGCGCCGGGTTTTTCAGATCGATCGCGAAAACGCGGCCGTTCGGCGCGTCCAGCGTCGTCTGCAGGAACATCGTGTCGCCGATGATGTCGCCGCCGGCCGAAGCTTTCTCGCCGACCAGGATGTCGACCCTGTTGACCTTGCCGGTCTTCTTGAACGTCTCGAAGTCCGCCACCCAGAGGTCGTTGTTGCGGGTGTCGGTCGAGTAGCTCAACTGCAGCCAATTGCCGTCACGATCGAGCCCGCCGCCCGGGCCGTAGGTCGTCGCGAGCTTGGCGTTCTCTTCCTTGGTGAACTGCTTCAGGATCGGCTGCGCCTTGGCGAGATCCTGGTCCATCCCGATGTACATCACCTGGCCGCTGTACGGGTTGTTCTGATCGGCGAGGTTGCGGTAGACAAAGCCGGAGTTATCGGGGAGCCAGCTCACGCTGCTCACCTTGCTCGGGATGCTGAAATCGCTCTTTTTTCCGGTATCGACATCGATCACGTGCAGCGTCGCGTTCTCGTCGCCGGCGCGGTACGTGCCGTACGCGAGTCGCTTGCCGTCCCAGCTCGGGACATACCACGTGATCGTCACAAGCCCGCTGGAGTCGATCGTGGCCGGATCGAGAATGAGTTTCGTCTCGCCCTTGTAACCGTCGCGGTAGTAGACCAGCGGCTGATTCTGGCTGGCCTCACGCTTGCTGAAGAAATAGCGGTTGCCGCGCATCGTCGGCGTCGAGATCGAGCCGACTTCCATGAGCGGGCGGATCTTCTCCTCCACCGCTTTGCGTCCGGGCAGGCCGTCGAGCACGGCGCGGGTGTAGGCGTTCTGAGCGTCCGTCCACGCCGCGACTTCCGGCGTTTCCTTGCCCATGTTTTTCGGGTCGCTGTTGTCGCCCTCCAGCCAGCGGTAGTTGTCGACAAACTCGATGCCGAACAGGTTTTCCTTCACCGGTTCCTGCTTGGTGGGAGGGGGCGTTGGCAGTTCGCCGCCAAACGCCGCAGGGGCCGCGAGGCCCACGCACAGAACCAACCCTTGCAGAATCCACGACTTGGATTTCATCGACTTTCTCCAGCCCGGCTCCCGGAGGGCGGAGAGACCGCCCGTCCCCGGAAAGGGGTCTGGATTTTACCGAATGCCCGCGATCGGGGATGCACCGCCAGGACGGGGGCAACGCACCACAAAAAAAAAGCCGCCCACGCCGTGGGACGTGGGCGGCGATCCCCTCCGTGCGCAAGCCGACACCACCTCAGAACTTGCCCAGGAGCCAGTACAGCAGCAGGAAAATCAGGATGGTCGAAATCAAACCGCCGCCGAGTTTCCAGGCGCCCAGCACCGCCAATCCGCCGCGCAGTCCTTCTCGCATGACTCGCCTCCCGTAGTGAATCTTCCATCATCTCAATGACGGGTGAAGACGGCGTGTGCAAGGATGAAAACATGCTTCATCTCAGACGGATGCCGTGTCTGATCTGCACGCTGCTGAGCCTGCTGCTCCCCGGCTGCGCAAGCCCCAACACCGTGGCAAACCGTGAAGTGGTGAGCGCGCAGATTCCGGCGCACATAAAGCAGTTTGCCTTCGGCATTCAGGCTCCCATCGCGCAAATGCACCTCTCCGCCGATGCTCGTTCACGTCTCGGGCTCGAGCTGCGAAACTTTGGCACCGCCCAGCTCTTGCCCGGCGGCAACCTCCTCACGGCGGCGCACGTGCTGGACAAAGACGCCCAGCCCGGCAAAAAAGTCCTCCTGCTTCTGGACGCGGATTACGTCATCGCGGAGGTTCTCGTGCGTCACGATGGGCGTGAAAACGGAGACTGGACGCTTCTCCGACCGCGCCTGTGGACCGATGTCGCCGGAACCGAACCCGGGCGAATCCAGCGCCGCCTCGCCGATCCCATGCGCCGCCGCGTCCGCTACGACGGCGACGCCGAAATCCCCGCCGGCACGCGCCTTTTCGCCTTCGGTTACATCTTCGCCGCGGAGATGAATGATCCGGACATCGTCCCCATCGCGGCCACGATCGTCCCCGGTATCGCGGCGAGCAACCTCTCGCCGCCCGGCGAGATCCGCATGGATATCGACGTGCCGCTTATCGTGCACGGCATGTCGGGCGGACCGATCGGCTACTTCGACGAAACTTCGGACACGCTCGTCATCGTCGGCATGCTGAAGGGTGGGCTCCGGCCGCGCAGCGCGTTCGGTGAGCAGCCCGCGATCGAGCTGTCTGGTGAACGCCTCACTCCGGCGATGGTTCACGCGGGTTCGCCTTGAGGATTCAGGCGGGCGAAACCGACTTTGCCATGTGGTGCTCGCCGAACGAGCGCCCATCGATCCGGACCGCATCCGGCTCGTAGCCCCATTGCACAAAGCCCATCGATTCGTAGAGCCTGCGCGCCACCGGCGCATGCTCGCTCACCGCGAGATGCACCGAGGCAACCCCATCGCAAGAGCCCGCAAAGCCGAACGTCGCTTCGACCACCGCCCGGGCGAGCCCTCTTCCTCGAAACGCCGGCCGCACGTAGACACCCCAGATCATCGCGATGTGGCGACGCTTGAGCGCTTCCTCTCGTGCGACGCCGGCGACGGCGACGAGCCGGTTGTCTTCCCGGACCGCGGCAATCGCGGCGTCGGATCGCTCGAGTGAAGCCCGCACCTTTTCGACGTCGCTACCGCGATCCTGGCCGGGGCTGGCAAGAAACGCCCACGGCGCATCCAGCAACATTTCGCGCCGGATGGCGACGTAATCGGATGCATCGTCCGGGCGAAGAAAGAGAGTCCTTTGCATTTGGTTCCAAGCGTACCCGGTTGCTGAACGACACCGGCGCCCGCGTCGTGTGCGGGGGAGGACACGCCTTCATTCCGCGATTGCCCGAACCGCGAGAATGGAACAGGACGCTCCTCGGAGCACTCTTTCTGCCGTCGAACCCAGCAGGACCTCTTTGAGGTTACTCTGCCCTTTCGTGCCCAATACCAGCAGATCCGCGCGCGTTTCGCGGGCCCGCTGGATCAGGGCGGCGCCGTGCGTGGTTGCCCCCTCGACACGCAGCATGGGATTTGCGGCAGCGATATCCGCTTCCCGAACGAACGCTTCGAGTTCCGCCGTTGCCCGACTTTGCTCCTCGGACACCACCCGCATCCAGGTCTGAACAACATCCGAGAAGAAGGGGAACACATCCGTCATGCCGTGAAACACATGAAGGACCTCAAGTTGGGCCCCGTCCGCTCGCGCGATCGAGGCCGCCCGCCGCAGGGCTTTCAATGAAGTCTGGGAATAGTCCACGCACGCCAGCACTTTTTTAAATCGACCCCGCTGCGTATCGCGCACGATCAACACATCGCAGGGCGCGTGGCGAACACAGCCCGAGGCCATGGTCCCAAGGCCCAGATCCGGACGCCGAGCGCCGAAAGCGCCAAGCACGAGCAGATCGTGACATTCCTTCGCGATCCGGCGATGCAACCCCACGATGCGGTTGTCAATCGCGACATGGAACGCAAGTCCCGATGCGCCGGGAATCCGCGTCGCGAACGCCGACCACGCTTTCCGCGCGTCTTCGACCAGCTGCTCACGTATCGAGCTCTGCAAAGGCGTCAACGCTTTTTCCAGTTGAACCACAGCGAGCGTGTCCAGCACGAAGACCGCACTCGCCTTCGCTCCGCTGACCGTCGCCAGCCGGATCGCCTGCTCGAGAGCAGCCGCAGCGCACTCAGAAAAATCGACCGCCGCGACGATGTTTTTGTAGTGTTCCATGTGACAACTGCCCGAGACCGGTGCAGCCTCCGGTTCCGACGCCCAGACACGCGGCCGCGCGTCCGACGGAGCCCCGTACAGTGTACTCGACGCGGGCTCGCACTCCGCTTCGGAACCCTGCTCCCCCCTCGAACAAACGCCTGCGACTACTGCACAAGTCCCTTTGTGAGCCGCATGAACGCGGTTTCCAGGTTCACCGGCTCTTCCGTGAACTTCGTGATGCGGAAGCCCTGGTTGATCAGCACGTTCGGAATATCGGTGTAGTTCCGCCCGCCCGCGGCGTCGAAATCCGCGACGATGATTTTGCTGGCAAAGCCGTTGGCCCTGGCCCCGGCGCCGTTCACGGCCGCACCCGGCGATTCCGCGTCAGCCAGCGACACTTTCTTGACGCCCGGCATACCCGCGACGACCTTTGCCGCCTCTTCCACGCGATCGGTCACGCCGACGTGCAGCACATGACCCATCTTCGCCCGGCGCACGATCTCGTCGACCGTGCCGCTGAAAAGAAGCTGCCCGCGCTCGATGATGCCCACCACATTGCAGAGCTCCGCGAGCTCCGGCAGAATGTGCGATGAAATCAGGATGGTCTTGCCCATCCGGCGCAGCTCTTTGAGCAACTCGCGCATTTCGATGCGGGCGCGCGGGTCCAGGCCGCTCGCCGGTTCGTCCATCAGCAGGACTTTCGGGTCGTGCAGGAGCACGCGAGCGACACTCAATCGCTGCTGCATGCCGCGGCTCAGGCTGTTGACCTCCGCGTCGGACTTGTAGGTAAGGTCCGTCAACTCAAGAACGTCTTTGACGGTCTTGGCCCGCTGCCCGCCGTGAATGCCATACGAAGCCGCGAAGAATTCGAGGTACTCGGTGACCACCATGTCCTCGTACGCGCCCATGAAGTCGGGGACGTAGCCGATCAGGGGTCGGATCTGGCGATTCTGATAGCCAATGGTCAGCCCCGCAACATTGGCCTGCCCGCTCGAAGGCTTGAGCAGCGTCGCGAGAATCTTGATCGTGGTTGTCTTCCCCGCACCGTTGGGGCCGATGAACCCGAAACAATCCCCTTCGTTGATCACAAGGTTGAGGTTGTTGAGCGCGATCAGCTCGCCGTACTTCTTGGTGAGGTTGATCGTCTCGATCATCGGGGGCACAACGGTTCTCCGGGGGAGTTCGGGCCGCAGAATGTAGCGTCTTTGTCCGGCCGTTGTTCGAGGGCGAATCAAACCCGGGAAAGACAAACCCCGACCGTGCGGCCGGGGTTTGCGAAAGACGAGGGTTTCCGCGATTTCAATCAGCGGCGACGACGACCGGCGGCCAGGCCCGCGAGGCCGACCAGGGCGAGGCTGCCCGGGGCCGGAATCGTGTAAGCGAGGAAGTTGCCGGAGGTCGAGGGGTCGCCCCAACCGGGCGTGGAGGGCGTGTTACGGCTGAGGCAGTCGACAGCGGGGTCGTTACCGCCGCCGCCCGAGGTGCCCACATCGAACAGGATCACGCCGTTGCCCATCAGGCCGAGGAACGAGCGGCTGATCGTGAAGGTCACGATGTTGGCGCCCGTCTGGCTCTGGTCGTTGTTCGTCGTGCCGCCGTCCATGTTCCAGCTGAAGCCGTCCCAGGCCCAGTTCTGCTGGTTGGTGTTCGGCTGATCAACCCACGAGCCCACGTAGTGCGAGATGTTCGTGGTGAGGTTGGCGGGGCGGTTCCAGGCGTTGGTGCCCGTGTAATCGCTGGCCGTGGAGACATTCATGTAGATCATGTACTTGGTCCAGTTCTGATACCCGCGGGTCTCAACGGACAAGTACACGTTGTTCGCATCGTGGCTCATCGAAACGGACTTGATGTCCAGGTTCGAGAAGCCATTGTCGAACAGGTCGTTTTCCGCGTCGTTGTAAATCGTGGCGGCCTGAGCAACGCCCGATGCAGCAACAAGCGCGGCAGCAAAGAAAACACTCTTCATCTCTCAAACTCCTCTCGGTGCGGACCACCCCGCCGGACACCCCACGGCGACCAGCGGGCAAACACGCAATAAATGCACTTCCGACACGTCCCGGAGACCGCCGGAATGCACCGCTCTTCATCGTAACTGTTGTAACCGCTTTCTGCAAAGCGCGATTTGCCGGAAATTCTGTGAAATTGCTTGCAAATCGTTATCGGTTGCGCCGGACAGGGGTTTTCCCGTCACACCATGACGGGGTTTGACAGAGATCGGGACTGAAAGCGTTTACAGCCCCGCCAAGTCCAAGCGGCTTCCGCCAGCCGGGGAGGGCTGCACACCCAAGTAGTTCAGGGCCCGCTCCATCGTCCGCCTTACCACCGGGCCGGCCACAGCCGACCCGTAATGCTGGCGGGCCCGGATCTTGGCCGGACCGGGGTCGTCGATGACACAGAGGACGATGATCTTGGGGGCTTCGGCCGGGCCGCCGGCGATGAAGCTGGAGTTGTACTGGTCGTCGAAGTACCCGCTGGTGCCCTTGGGGCGGCGGAGGTTCTTGCCCGGGGGCGGCGTCAGCGGAATTTCCGCCGTGCCGGACTTACCGAACATCGAGTATTTCCAGCCGGTCTCATTTCCGTGCGAGGAGGTGGCCAGGTTCATTTCGACCTTTGCTGCGACGCCTTGCATGACCTCACGGGTCAGATTGGCGATCTTGGCAGGCAGCACACGCTCCACCACCGCCCCGCGCACATCGTCGGCGGTCTGGGCCGTGAGCCGCACGGGGGGAAGCGTGCCCGCCAGGTCTCCCGGGCGGCAGAACGCACTGAAGCCGCGGACCATCTGCAGGGGCGTCACGGCAACTTCGTGCCCATACGCCACCGACGTCTGGCTGAACTTGCTCCAGGCCTTGAGCGACGTCACGATTCCGCTGGCCTCGCCGGCGAAGCCCATGTTGGTGCGCTGACCAAACCCAAAGCGGACCGCCGCGTCGTGCAGTTCCTTGAAGCTCAGACGCTCCGCACCCTTGATCATGCCGATGTTCGACGAGTTGATCAGCACCTCGGCCCAGGTCATCGTGGCGCGCTTGGTTACGTCCTCGATATAGCGGCCGTACGACGTGTGCCAGCGCCCGCCCTCGGTATCGAACACCTCGTCAACCCGGGCGCGCCCAAGCTCCGTGATGGTCGACCAGACAAACGGCTTGAACGTCGAACCCGGCTCGTAGATGTCCTCGATGCAGCGATTGCGGTGCAGCGCGGGCAGGTCGTCGGCCGCCTGATCGCGCAGGATCGTGATGTAGCGCGCCGGCGGGGGCGGACCATGGTCCTCGATCAGCGGTTTGCGAACCACCGGCTTTTTGTTTTTGCCCTTTCCTGTCGCGGTGGGCGCGGCAGGGTCGACCGGCGGAGGCGGCAGCACCTTGGCCCACGGATAAGGGATCGCGTCCGGCACGTGGCGGACGATGTCAACCATCGCCAGAATCTCGCCCGTGAGCGGATCGAAGATCATCAGGCGGCCGCCGGCGGAATCCGCATCGGTGATTCCCCGCTGGAGTTCCTCGACCGCGATCCGCTGGAGCTCGATATCCACCGAGAGCCGGATGTCGTTGCCGGGTTCGGCGGGACGAACTTGTCCCGGCTCGATCCACAGCGGCTTGCCCTTCGCGTCGCGGACATACGAGATCGAGCCCGAAGTGCCCGCGAGCTTTTTGTTCAGCATCTTCTCGGCGCCAAGCACGCCGACGTGGCCAAACCCGACCAATCCCACGATCGGCGCCACTTCGGGCCCGCCCGGGTATTCACGCACCATGACCCGCTCGAGAATCGCGCCCTTCAACTTGGCGGCACGCACTGACTCCACCTGCGCATCGGTCAACAGACGCGACATGGGCAGATACCGGATCGCCTTCAAAGGGGGCGAAGGAGGCTGCTCGTCCATCGAGTCGCTGGGGATGAGCTTGGCTTCTTCCGGAGGTGCCGCCGCCGGCGTTTCGTTCTTGCCCATCGCCGACTGGAACACGTTCTTGAGCGTCGCGAGCACGGCGGTATTGGCGCCGGCGTCCGCAAAGGGCTCGAGCTTTTTCCGCAGTTCGTCCCGACGCTTGTTCTCGTTGATGCGTGCGATGATCCGCTCGCCGACAAGATCTTCCTTCTGTCCTGTCGCCTGCGCGATCTTCACGATCGCCTCATCCACCGACTTGAGCTGCGTCGGGTCGATGACGACCCGGTAGCCCACGCGCGTCGTCGAGAGGATCCGTCCCCGGCGGTCGAGCAGATCGCCCCGGATCGGCAGATCCTGGCGCACGCTCACGCGGGGCTCCATTTCCTTCTTCAGCTCACCCGACGGGCGCAACTGGAGCTGCGCGACCCGTGCAAGCATGAGACACAGAAGAATCGTGATGCCGCTCACGGCGATCGTGGCGACCGTGTTGACGCGTTGATCCGGATTCGCCGGCTTGGCTGTCGACATGAAGAATTACCGATCCAGTTGAGTGGGCACTTTGGGCGCCGGGGCGAGCGCCAGGCCGGTGGGCGAGATCGTGCGCGGGTTGGCCAGTTGAGGAGAGTTCTTCGATTCGGGCTTGCCGTTCTTGTCGCCGGGCTTGGCGGGCGTGCTCTTGGAATCTGTCGTCTTGGACGGCGTTTTCGTGCTCTTCGCGTCGGTCTTTGGATCGGGCTTGTGCTCGCCCTTGCCCTGAGCCTTCGGAGGCTGGATCTTCTCGACCATCGGAATCGCGGTGTTCCAACTCGGGCTGGCGCTGGTCTCCACGGGATTGATCAGCGCGTGCATGGGCCCGAGATTGCCCGCGAGTTCGCGGATCCGCGAAGGATTCGAAAGGCCGGCGATCTCCGCCCGCATTTTCCAGAGGCGCTCATCCGCCCGCTGGATTCGAAGCTGCGTCTGGGTGAGTTCGTGCGCCGCCTGCAGACGTGCCTGGCGCATCGCCAGCATCGCCAGAGCGCAGACGCCGACAGAAACCACCACCAAGCCGAGCTTGAAGATGAGCCCGCCGCTGGATGGCTGGTTCTCGCTCACACCGACCTCCGGTACGGTTTAGTGGGCGGGGAGCTTGAGGATCGCGCCGGCGAGCAGGTCGTCATCCGGGTCGATCTTGTTCAAGGAAGCGATCTCATCGCTCCGCGACGACGAGCCGAGCTGACGCTTGGCGATATTCATGAGCGTGTCGCCCGGACGCACCTGGTACGACTTGGTCTTCGAATCCTCAACCTTGGCCGCCTTGGTTTCGGGCTTTGCGGCCACCGGCTTGCTCTGGGGCTTGGCCGCGAGCTTCGGATCAGCCTTGGTTTCCGGCTTGCCCGTCAGCGATTCCTTGCTCGGAATGACGATCGTCGTCCCCACCTTGACGGCGCCGTTCTCCTGAACCTTCCCGTTGTTGGCCGCGGCCAGCTTGCGCCACAGGTTGGCATCCCCGTAGTACTTCTTCGACACCGCGAACAGCGTCTCTCCCTCGGCGATCTTGTGCGTCTTCTCCGCCAGCGGGGCCGTCTTGGGCGTTTCCGCCTTCTTGATCTCGTTCTTCACAATGTCCACGGGCGTCGGGGCGGGCGTGGATCCGATTACCACCGTCGCCGGGGACTGCTTCTCCGACTGCTCCCGGATCGAGTCACCCAGCCCGCTTGTGCGTCCGGGACCGAACTTGCTCTCATGCCCTGTGCCGGCCTGCTGCTGGCCGATCACCACCGGCGGGAGGATGCTGGTCTCGGAGCCCTTGGCGACCGTCATGTCGGTTGCCCCCGGCTGCTCGGTCGTCGCCACGGCGGGCGTCGAAACCTCGATTGCGGGAGGAAGCTGGGCGGGGATCAGCTCGTCCAGGCTGCGGATCGGGGCGTCGGGCGTCTTGGCGACCACCTTCTGCGTCCCGCCCACCGACGCCAGCGAGGCCGTCCGCGCCTTCGACAGGTGATCGCTCACCAGGATCGCGACGGTAAGAACGAGTGCGAAACCGACGATCAGTGCGAGTTTGAGTTCCCGAGTCACGTCTGACGGATCCTTCCGCATGCGCGACCTTTCGGTCGCTGCCGCGAGTCCTGCCGCGGCATGCCTCTCTTCTGCCGCCCGGCGCATCCTTGCGTCGAGTCCGGCATCCTGAATCCCCTCTGGAACGGCATCTCTGCCGTTCCGGGCCATGGTAGCGGGCAGCGAGACAAAGTTCAGGCGTTCAGCCTGATCGCTCGCAGTCGCGCCGAACGCGCCCGCGGATTGGCACGAATCTCTTCTTCCGAAGCGGTGATCCCGCCCCGTGCAAGATCCGTCGCCAGTCCCTGTTGGCAGATATCGGCAAAGAGGGTCTTGACGGGTCGATCTTCGAGGCTGTGAAATGTGAGGACCGCGATCCGGGCCCCTTTCGCCAGCCACAACCCCCCCGACCCCACCCCGCTCGCGCCCCCCGCCCCCCCTCCTGCCGGCTTACCGGACAATGCGCGGGCGGCCCGTGCCACCTGAAAAAGAAGCGCTTCAACGCTTCCGATCTCGTCATTCACCACGATCCGTAAGGCCTGAAAGGATTTGGTGGCGGGGTCCACAGTGCTCCCCGGCCGGCGGCCCACAGTCGCCCGGACCACCTCCGCCAACTGAGCCGTCGTCTGAATTGGGCTCGCCCGTCGCGCCTGGACAATCGCCTGGGCGATGCGGCCTGCCGCCGGCTCCTCCCCGTACTCGCGAAGCCATCGGGCCAGTTCCCGCTCCGGCGCCGTGTTCACCAATTCCGAAGCGGGGATGCCCCGCGAAGTATCGAACCGCATATCCAGGGGTCCGTCCCGCATGAAGGAAAACCCACGGGAAGCATCCTCAATCTGCGTGCTCGAGAAGCCAAAGTCGGCCAGCATGCCGTCCGCCGCCAGCCCGGAACCCTCCATCGTCCGCGGTAGTATGGCAAAGTTACCGTGAACCGCGTGCACCCGCACGCCGGGACAGCTCACCCGCACGTGTTCAGACGCCGCGGCGAGATTCCCTTCATCCGCATCATTCAGAATCACCGTCCCGCCGGGCTGGACCCGCGAGCCGATGATCGACGCGTGCCCCCCTCGGCCCGCCGTGCAATCGGCATATGTCTGCCCGGGTTGCAGATCGAGCAATCGCTCGATCTCCCGTGGCATGACCGGAATGTGAACCAGACTCGACACGCCACCAGCGTACGTGCCGGCGACGCACGATGCAGAGCACGGCGCCCGTGCCGAAACGCCACGGGCGCCGCGCGCTCTGCTTGTACCCCCACGACCGCCCACCCGACCCCACCCCACCCCACCCGCAACCCAACCCGCCCCAAGGCCCGCAGTGGCCCCGCCCAAAGCCCGCCAAAGACACAACATGCGCGCAACGAATCGCGGTTCCGCGCCGAGCACGGAGAAACCATCGCGACCGGCGCGGGGGAAAACCAACACGCCGGGCGCGATAGAGAGGAGAACAGGATGTGTGGGGCAGAGCGCTCGAACTCCGAAGCGGAGGAGCGGAAAAACGCGAGGCCGGAGCCTCAAACAAGTACGGGTCAGAGAGGTATGAATTCCCCCGCTGCTCGTGCGAACGCGCGTTCTGCCGAAGGCAAACCCAAATTGTCAGACCCCGCACGCGCGAACCAGTGAACGGGTGAATGTTCGATCACGACCAACATTGGTTCCGCAACTTTGCCGAGCGATGCAAACTTTTGTGCAAGTGCGGTTTCAGACGTACGCCGTGCGCGCCCAATGCACTGCTTTATGCTTCCATCGCGCAGAAACGCGTTGGGCGGGGGCGGCTCCGGTGGCTTGGGCGGTTCCTTTTCCTTTTGCTCCGGGGGCTTGCCCAGCGACAAAACCGCGGCACGAACCTTCCACAACGCCCAGAGCAGCACCGTCGCAAGCGTCAGAATGATCGCGATGACCACCAGCAACTCGACGAGTGTGAGGCCGCGGCGATATGAGACGATTCTCATGTTGCGGAGCATATCACGGACACAGCAATTCGTTGTATGCCCCGACGAACACAACGAAATCCGTATCATCGACAAATTCATCGGCATTGAGGTCCGCGGGGCAGCCCGAGGGCATCGCGGGATCGCTGCAATCAAGGATGTTGTATGCCGCGGCAAAGATCACAAAGTCGCCGTCCTCGACCATCCCGTCGCCGTTCAAGTCCGCCGGGCATGGCAGCCCGAACTCATATGCCCCGCGGTCGATGACGCCGTGCCGGCGGGGATTGCCCGCCAGGTCAAACGCGTAGGACAGATCCAGCGCCGCGTCGTTGCCCGAGTCGATCGCGGGCGAAGCCGACTGAAGCGTGAAATCACCCGCCGCGGCGTTCACAAAGAGCGGGTTCAGGCCGTTGTTTCCGCTGCCACCGAGCGACCCGTTCCACCCTTGCACGATCGAGGTGTTGGTCGAACCGCTCGAACTGTAATACAACAGGTTGGAATCCTGCACACTCGGCTGCCCACCGGTGTTGCCCCAGAAGACCGAGTTCTTGATCACCGCGCCCGCAAAGTAAATCACGGCTCCGCCGCTGTAGACGCCGGCGTGGTTGTTGGCGAGGGTGATGTTCGTCACTGTGGAGGAAGTCGAACCATCGAAGAACAGCCCGCCCCCGTCGCTCGCGGCCGTGTTCTCTGCGACCAGCGAGTTTGCGAGCGTCACGGTCGAGCCGGTCAGGTTGAGCGCACCGCCTGTGTAGTTTGTCGCCTGATTCAGTGTGAACTTTGACGTGCGGATGTTCACCGTCGCACCCGTGAACGAGGCGATCGCGCCGCCCCAGCTCGCGCTATTGCCGGTCAGCGTGCAACGCTCAAGCGTCAAGACGCCCGACTGGTCGACCGAGACGGCGCCCCCGCCCCACTGGGCCGTATTGCCCTCGAATCGGCAGTCGCTCACTCGCGCCGAGCCGGAGCCGGTCACCGCGAGCGCGCCGCCGTAGCCCGCGTGGCTGCCGGTGAACAGGCAATTTCGAACCTGGGGCGAGGCGTTTTCGACATACAAACCTGCGCCGGACCAATCCGAGTAGCCCTTCGTGATCGTGAAACCGTCGAGCACGGCGTGGGTATCGGTGTTGATCGCGGTGACGGGCGAATAGGCGTTGTCCGTCGCATCGGCCTGGTTGCCGATCTCGCCGGAAATCACGGTGACGTTCGCCGCCGGATCGCGCTGGGTGAGCGACGTTTCGCCTCCGCCGGGGCGCGACTTGCCCTGGAAACCGCCGTAGAAGGCGAGGCCCGATCGCAGCGCAAAGGCCGCGTACCGATCGGTTCCGCCGCCGCCGGGCTTGTATGTTCCGTTGGCGAACCACACCTGGCTGATGTTGGAGCAGCGCAGGCTGGCGATACCCAGCATCTCGCTGGGATCGCCCGAAGCGGAGTTCCACGTCAATTGATCGGCCAGCCCAGGCGTCTGCGCGTCCACGTAGCGGCGCTCTTCGCACTCATCGGGGCGGCAGTTCCCGTTCAGATCGACGCTGGTGCCGTTCGCAAGATCGACCGCATCGTCCACACCGTTGCCGTTGCAGTCGGTGATTCGGGCGGCATCGCGGTAGTTCGCGAGCGTCCACCGGGTCTGCTGGATCATGAGCGCGTTGTATGCCGCGCCGGGTTGACCAACGTGCACGCCCAGCGCCTGACCGGACGGGGCGTGCGTGAGATAGGGGTTCGAAAACTGCTGCAACCGGACTGTGCCGGGGTACGACATGATCGTGCCGTAGGTCTGGCCGTTGTAGGTGAAGTTGTGCCCCCACGCGTACGAGGTCGGCGCAGAGGCGTCATTGGCGTGATCGTGCGCGCACCCGAAGTTGTGCCCGATCTCGTGCGCCAGAAGCAGGTCGCCGCCGCCCGTCGCCCGCCAGTTGATGCACGAATAGGCCTGGCCCTGGTCCCAGATCGCCCACCAGCCAGCGCCGCCGGTGAATCGCGTGTCGTCCACGACCAGGCACACCGTGTCGGCCTTGAACTGGTCGCGCTTCCCCTGCACTTCGTCCATGTACCCGTCGGCCGGCGTGGTTACCCGCTGCAAATGGTTGATCCACTCGGGCGACACCTCGTCGTATGTCGTTTCTACATAACCCGCCACGCGCAGCTGCAGCCGATTGGCACCTCCCGTGTTGATGCCCGACAAGGTGTACGCGCCGTTCGCGGCATCGATCGCGTTCTGGAAACGGGACTGGATATTTGCCAATCCCCCCGCAGCGTTCTTCGCCTTGGTCGTGTACACGCACAGCACGTCGACGATCGATTGATCGTCGGTGCAATCGCAGGCCGTCGAGGCCTGCACGCCGGCCACGGCGGGCGCGCTCGCGGTTCGCGTCGTGTGCGCGCGGGCCTCGATTTGTTCTCGTGACGTGCCCGGCGCGAGCATCTCCTGACTGAAGCCAAAGCACCGACCCAAGCCCTCGGGCTTGAGCTGCTCCGCGATCGCGATCGCCACGCCGGCCGAGTCCGCCGGCGCGCCCGGAGACAAACCGAAGGTTCCCCGCTCGCTCCAGATTCCGCCGCTCACCAGGCCGTTCTCGACCGTGATGGTCGCCGAGCCCAGTGCTTCGCCCACGACCTTTGCCTGCACCGTAAACCCGGTCGTCCGCCGGACGAGCTTGGTCACTTCGAGCTCAAAGGAAGCATCCTCGAACAGGGGAAGCGTCAGCCGACTGCCCCGCTCCTTCTGGAGGGCCGCCGGAGACAACGAAACCGGCTCTTCCCGCACCTTGTCGGTCTTGGCGCCGGGCACCGACCCCGCGGGCACAACCGGGGCCAGCAGCAGACTCCCCGCGAGCAGGATGACGGAACTCTTCATGGACGATCCTTCTCTCCGGATACACCAGACTACAGCGGTCCGGAGATGGATCAAGACGAAATCCGCAATCACACGGGTTCGACTCATGGCGCGAAGTTGCCCCAAAGTCCGTATATCTTCGTGTATGGTTGCGAATATGAAGAAGTGGTTTGCCAGTCTGTGTGCCGCGGCCGTCTGCCTGAGCGCCTGCACCCCCGTCACCGTGAGTTTCGAGCTCTTCGGGCGCGAGAAGAAACTCGCCGAAACGACCGTCTCGGAAGATGATCGCGCCACGTGGAAAGTGGCGGTCATCGACGTGGAAGGCACCATCGTCGATGCGAATCTGCCGCCGCTGCTCTCGCGCGGCGGCAATCCGGTCGACGACATCGTGGCCCGGCTGGAGATGGCCCGCAACGACGCGGCGGTCCGCGCGGTGGTTCTTCGCATCAACTCGCCGGGCGGCTCGGTCACCGGCAGCGACGTGGTCTATCGCGAGATCATCCGCTTCCGCGAACAGACGGGCAAGCCTGTCGTGGTCTCGATGGCCGAAGTCGGCGCCAGCGGCGGGTACTACGTCTCGCTCGCGTGCGACAGGATCATGGCGTATCCCACCACCATCACGGGCTCCATCGGGGTGATCATCCCGACGATCAACTTCAGCGCGGGCCTTGCGAAGATCGGCATCGTCGCCCGTTCCGTGAAGAGTGGCCCGAACAAGGACATCGCCAATCCGCTCGAACCGATGAAGGAGTCGCAGTACGCCGTGCTTCAGCACCTCGTCGATCAGTTTTACGACGACTTCAAGGCGCGTGTGAAGGATCGCCGGCCCCACCTCGACCAGGCCCGCTTCGCCGAGATGACCGACGGCCGCATCGTCAGCGGTAAAGACGCTCTCGAACTCGGCCTCATCGATGCGCTCGGGGGCATCCGTGATGCGTTCGACGAAGCGAAGAAGCTCGCCGGCATCCCGAGCGCCAAGATGATCAAGTACCAGCCGGAAGGCGCCGTCCGCCCTCGCACGCCCTACGCGAGCGCCGACGAACTGCCGCGCGGGGCATGGATGAATGCGGGCAACCAGGGCGCCGGCACGGAGATCAACCTGCTCCAGATCAACGCCTCTTCGCCGGGGCTCTATCCGCACGCGGGCCTGTCCGGCGGCACGGCGTATTACCTGTGGCTGCCGGATGTTCCATAAACCGAGCCGCCCGATCGACACGGCAGAAACCGGGGTTTCCGACTTCCGCGGGCCCCGAGCGACTACCCTCCCGGCAAGACGCCTCTCAGAAGGGCGGCGTCGGCAAACCCCCTTGAGAATCATCATGAACAAGATCGAGCGACTCTTCCTCTACTCCGGCGTTGGCGTGGCGATTGCCCTCGGGCTCGGCTGGCGCGGGCTCGGCACGACCGCTTCGGCGCACGTCGAGACGCTCCAGGCCGACACCATCCGCATCGCGACCGCGGACGTGCTCACGCTGGTCGAGAAGCTCGCCTCCAGCGACCGCTACCTGCCCGCGCGGGAGGAGAAGGTCAAGTCGCTCCGGGCGCCGATCGAGGTCCTGCAGAAAGAACTCGATGAACTCCGCGCCAAGATCACGGCGATCCCGGACTTCCAGAACAATGCGGAAGCCCAGCCCCTGATCCAGCAGTTCCAGACCAAGTCGCAGAACATGCAGACGCTCTCGCAGACCGCCCAGAGCGAAGCGGAGACGTTCAACACCGCGCAGTTGCAGGAGGCCTACCGCCTCGTGACCGAAACGGTCACGCAAGTCGCCAACAGCAAGGGTTACACCCACGTCTTCAGCACCAAGCTGCCCGACAACAAGCTCACCAGCAACAACGTCACCGGCCTGCTTCAGGAAATGCTCGCCCGCCCGGTCGTCAAGGCCCCTGCCGCCGACGACATCACCGAAGATGTCCTGAAGGAACTCAAGATCGAGAACGTGAAGCCGGCTGGCGCACCCGCGGCTTCAACGGCGCCCGCCGCTCCGGCGACGCCCGAAAAGAAATAACACCCCGCACCAACGATCACAAGGGGCCCGCTCGGGCCCCTTCTTTATTGCTTCTCCGCCGCTTCACGCGCCCGCGCGGCCCGCGCCGCCTGCCGCTCGATCGCGCCCGTGAGTTCTTCGACCAGCGCCGTCTCGACCTGGGGCATCGCGGGGCACGCCGCTCCGAGTTCCTGCCGCAGGCTGGTCACCGGCCTGCCCGCCAGCCCGCAGGGCACAATCAGCCGGAAGTGTTCGAGATTGGTCGAGACATTGATTGCCAGCCCGTGCATCGAGACCCACTTGCGCACCCGCACACCCATGGCCGCAATCTTGGCCTTGGGCGTTCCCTCCGCATCAACCGTCCACACGCCGGTGGCACCCGGATCCCGCACGGCGGGGACGCCGAAGCGGCCGCAGACGGCGATCACGGTTTCTTCGAGCAGTCGCATGTACTCATGCAGGCCGAGATTGAGCCGGTTTAAATCCAGGATCGGATACGCCACGAGCTGCCCCGGACCGTGGTATGTAATGTCGCCCCCGCGATCGGTTTGCGCCAGGCTCACACCCGCGCGTGCCAAGAGTTCCGGCGTGGCCAGAAGATTGGCCGATCCCGAAGAACGGTTCGAGATCGTAATGACGGGCTCGTGCTCCACCAGGAGCAGTTCACCGGCCGAAGCCGGTCCGTCGCCCCTGGCAGCGAGCACCCGGGCGTGAGCCTCGAGCTGCGCCCGGTACGCGGGCTCGTATGCGAGCCGCCCGAGATGGGTCACGGAGAGCGATGCAAACACCCCGGATTGAAGGTCGCCTACCCCCCTCAGCGGAGGCCGTCCGGTCGCTAATATTGGCCCATGACCATGATCGATCCGACTTCGAGAGTCGGCAAGGAAGTGGAACTCGGCGACGGCGTCGAAATCGGTCCGTGGTGCGTTCTCGACGGGCGCATCCGGCTGGGTCGCAACGTGCGCCTGATTTCCAATGTGGTCCTGCGCGGCCCGCTTGAGGTCGGTGCGAACACCACGTTCTACCCGAACGCCGCGATCGGATTCCCGCCGCAGGACTTCAAGTTCAAACCCGATTCCCCCACGGCCGGGGTCGTGATCGGTTCGGGCTGCACGTTCCGCGAGGGCGTCACGATCCACGCCTCGACCAAGCCGGAGAATCCCACCCGCATCGGGAACAACTGCTATTTCATGGTGCAGAGCCATGCCGGGCACGATTGCCAGATCGGCAACAACGTGACCATCGTCAACGCCGCGGTCATGGGCGGCCACTGCCACATCGCGGACAACGTCACGATCGGCGGGCTTGCCGCGATCCACCAGTTTTCGAGAATCGGCCGCTACGCCTTCGTCTCCGGTCACTCCGGATTCACCACGGATATTCCGCCCTTCTGCATGGCGTACGGGCGCAACCACCTGCAGGGCATCAACCAGGTTGGACTGCGCCGGGCGAATTTCCCGCGCGAGCACATCCAGAAGCTCCGCACCGTCTTCCGCCTCGCGCTGCAGCGCCCGCTCACCCGTGACGAGTCGATCGCGATCTGCGAGAGCCACGGGCACGACTGCCCCCCGGCGCTTGAGATCGCGCAGTTCCTCCGCGAGGCCAAGCGCCCCATCGCTCCCGGCGGCCTGAGACCCCCGCGCGAACTCACGACGTTCCTGCAGGCCGTCCGGCGCGGCGAAGCGATCTGGAATATCGAAGCCGCCGAAGAGTCGCACACCTGAAGCCCGGCGGAGAGATCGTGTTCACACAACAGGCCCAGTGCGCAGAGATCGAGCCCGCCTGCGGGCTGCGCTTGTGCGTGCTCGCGAGCGGATCCTCCGGCAACTGCAGCGTGCTGGTCGCGGAAGGTCCGGCAGGCCGTCATGTCTGGCTCATCGATGCGGGTCTCTCGCTGCGTCGCACACGCAAGCTTCTGCAAACCGTCGGGCTCGATGAATCGGATCTGCGCGGAATTCTGCTGACCCACCTCGACGACGACCACGCCAACGCCGCGGCGATCGACGGCTTCGGCAACAGCGTGCCCGTCTTTGTCCACCGCCGCCACCTGCGCCGCGCCGAGCGTGAAGGCCGCCTCTTCCGCCGGACGGAGGTGCTCCACGAACGGCTCCCGCTGGCGGCCGGCTGCACCGTCGAAGTGGAACTCGCGCAGCACGACACCGACGGCTCGGCCGTGCTCCGCTTCACGCTCGAACGGGAGGACGCCCGCTGCGAACTGGGCTACGCAACGGACATCGGTCATCCGACCCAGGAGTTGATCGCCCACCTGCGCGGCGTCGACGTGCTCGCGATCGAGAGCAACTACTGCCCGCACATGCAGGAAAGTGCCGACCGCCCGGCAATCGTGAAGTCACGTGTGACCGGCGGAAGGGGTCACCTTTCGAACCAGCAGTGCCGTCGCATGACCGCGGCGATTGCCCCCCGCGCGCACGTGGTGCTGCTGCACCTCTCGCGCCAGTGCAACACCCCCGAACTGGCCGCCCGCGAGCACCACGGTGCCGGATATGAGCTCAGCCTCAGCTCTCAATTCGAGCCCACGGGCTGGATCACCGCTTCGGTGCAGCCCCGGGCGGCTCGCGTTGCGGTGGGAGCGACCCTCTTCGATACCTGATCTTCGCCCGGGCGGCGAATAGAATGGTGCCCGAAGAAAGGCCACGCTTGCCCGCAAAGAAGAAAAAGAAGACAACCAAGGTTACGAAAAAGGTCCAGCACGCCGCCAAGCCCGGTGCGAGAGCCGCGGCCCAGAAAAAGCCCGCCGGTCGCGTTTCCAAGGCGATACCCGAGCCCTCGAAGGCCGAGCAGTTTGCCATCGAAGCGGCCCGCTGCCTCAACGATGACAAGTGCACCGAAGTGACCGTGCTCGACGTCCGGGGCAAGAACCCCATGACCGACTACCTCGTCATCGCTTCGGGTACGTCGGACCGACAGATGCGCGCGGTGCTGCACCATGTGCAGGAGCTGGGCGAGAAACTCGGTTACCAGC
The DNA here is from genome assembly GCA_018242645.1 of Planctomycetota bacterium. Lineage (GTDB taxonomy): Bacteria > Planctomycetota > Phycisphaerae > Phycisphaerales > UBA1924 > JAFEBO01. The sequence goes on from JAFEBN010000016.1 coordinate 25,852, forward strand.
CCGTCCGCTCCACAAGCGACGAGCGGGCCACCTGGCTGCTCGCGGATTTCATGAACGTCATCGTGCACCTCTTCGAGCCCAACACCCGCTCGCACTACGACCTGGAAATGATGTGGGGCGATGCGCCGCGCGTGCACTGGGAACGCCCCGGCGCGGGCTCGCGCGATCGCGCCGGCCTTCACTCCACCGACCGCACCTGACCCGCCCCCCCTTCACCATGCACGAAGGCGCCGCCAACCAGCCTCTTCGCAAAGTCCGGGTGGAGCTGGGTGATCGTTCCTACGACGTGCAGATCGGCGCGCACGCGTCGGGCCTCTGCGGCCAGGTCGCCCGCGCACGCCTTGGCGCCGCGTGCAGGAAGGCACTCGTCGTCGTGGACGACAAGTTGCCGGCCTCGGCGTTCGAGCGTGTGATGGGCGCCCTTCGAACCGAGCAGATCGAGGCCTCGCGATTCGATGCGCATGCTTCGGAACACGACAAGTCTCTCGTGGCGCTGGATCGCGTTCTGGTGGAGCTCACGCGCCGCCGGCTCGAACGCCGCGATGTGGTGATCGCTCTCGGCGGGGGCGTCATCGGCGATCTGGCGGGCTTCGCCGCCGCCGTCTACCGGCGCGGCATCCCGTTCATCCAGTGCCCCACCACGCTGCTGTCGATGGTCGATGCTTCGGTCGGAGGCAAGACCGGCGTCAACATCGACCTTGGGGGCAACGGGGCCGATCTCAAGAAGAACATGATCGGGGCGTTCCATCAGCCCATCGGCGTACTCGCCGACACGCTGATGCTCTCTTCGCTCGATGAGCGCCACTATCGCGCCGGCCTGGCCGAGTGCGTGAAGCACGGCATGCTCGGCGCCGATTTCCGCGATCCGATGCTGCTCGAGTGGACCCGCGCCAACCGGACGGCGATCGTCCGGCGCGATGTCGCTGTGCTCGCGGAGTTCATCGAGCGAAACGTCGCCATCAAGGCCCGCGTGGTGGCCGGAGATGAGCGAGAGGAGAGCGAGGGCACCGGCGGGCGTGCGCTGCTCAACCTGGGACACACATTCGGGCACGCGATCGAAGCACTGCCGGGTGTTCGATCCGTGCTGGCCGACGGGACAACCCTTCCGGGTGAAATCCACCACGGCGAGGCGGTGGCTCTCGGTCTGCGCGCGGCGTGCGCCTGCGCCGCCGCGCTGGGCACCGCCTCGGCCGACTACGCCGGAAAGATCGGCGCCCTGCTCGACACGCTGGCGCTGCCCGTGAAGGCGGCCGGCCTGCCCCCCACCGATGTCATTCTCGAGCGCATGAGCCACGACAAGAAGAATGTTGGCGGCGTCACCCGGCTCATCCTTCCGTGTGGGGAGGCCCGCGGCACGGTCGTTCCATCACCCGCGGCGGACGCGGTGCGCGGCGCGATCGAGACGCTGCGCGCGTGATCGACACCTGCCGCGACCGATCAGCCGCGCACGCTCAGTTGTTGGGGACGTAGTCGTAGTTGTGGACGTTGACCATCAGCCCCTTGCCGGGGATGTTGACGGTCGAGTACTGCATGTGGTTCAGGTTGCTGCCCGGGACGGTGCGGAATGTCGCATTCATCGTCAGGGGTTGACCGTTGTACGAAGTCGAAACATTCATGGACGTGGGAAGATAGGTCGTGGGGTTGAACGTGATGGTCATGCTGTCGCCCGGCGTGACCACATTCGCGCCCGTCGTCTGCAGAGCCTGCAGGCCAGCCGGGCCGGTCGTCTGCACGATCGTCGCCGACTGGAGGAAGTTGACGATCGCCCCGGGTGTTGGCAGCGTGTATTGAGCGACAAGCTGCTCGACTCCTTTGAGGTAGGTCTCGACTTCTTCCTTCTCGTTCTCCGCAATCGACCGCCGGAAAAAGCCGCGGGGCAGAGGCGAGCTTTCGTCATTGATCAGCGTGTACTGGGGCACCCCGCCCGGCCCGTAGGCGACCTGCTGGATGCGGGTGTCCTTCACGTTGCCGTCCTTCATGATCTGCGTCTGGACAGTCCAGGTGTAGGTGACCAGCAGCGCGTTGTTCTGCTGGCGCGCCTGGACAATGCTGTTGGCCAGGTTGACATTGGGAATCTGCGCAACGACGAACGAAACAATGCTCAGCACAAGCAAAGAAGCAAAGGCGATGGACTTGTTCATGGGTCTCCTCGAACGGGCTGGTGATTACAGAGCGGGCTGCACATACGCGGTCGGGCTCACATACACGCCGGACTGCGGATAGACATACGTGGTTGTTGTGGTCGGGGCAACGTACGTCGTGCCGGGCGCAACGTACGTGGTGGACGTGCCGCTCGGCGTGGAAACCACGGTGGTGGTCGCCGGGGCCGTGACGACGGTCGTGGGAGGCGCGGTCACGACCGTCGTAGGGGCAACGTACACGGTCTGCGGCTGCGAGGCTGCGGCGGCCGAGGCCACGACCGCAGTCGTTGCGGCACCGGTGATCATCCCTGCCGCAAAGGCGCCACCGGTGCTGCCGTAGCACGTGGTGGGCGGAGGCGGATAGCCGTAGCCGTGATAGCCGCAGTAGCTTCCGCTGTACGAGCCGCCAGACGTGGTGGTGGTGTAGTTGGCGTGGTAGCCATAACCGGCTTGACCCGAATAGCTCGCGGTCGTGCTCTTGCCATAGCTGTTGCTGCCCGAATAACTGCCGCTGTAGCTACCGCCGTAGCCGGAGCCGGAGTGGCTGCCGGAATACGTCTGACCGCTGGGGCTCGTGTACGAGGTCGAGCCTTGATGCGACCAGCTTCCGGCCCCGTTGCCGGAAGAGGAACTGGAATGAGAGAAACTGCCTCCGTAATTACCGGAGCCCGAGCACGAGCGGCTGCAGCCCCAGCCCAGAGCGGGGTCGGAAACGGATGCGACGGCCGCGGCGGCGGCGAAGAGCATTGTGGCAGAGCGGATCAACATGGGTTCACCTTCCTTGCGTCGTGGTGGATCGGCGTGGGCGTTAGTTCGCGCGCTTCATCGTGACGGGGGCCATATCGGGGGCCGGCTTGCCGTCGACCTGCTGGTCCTTGACCTGGAAGGTCACGGTGTTGGGATCGACCCGGGTCAGCAGGGTTGCGTACGAAGTCTTGTGGCCGGACTGGAGCGTTGCGTTGGTCTTGATGAGCCACGAGCCGTCGGGCTGCTCGGACCATGTGCTCTCGCCGAAGCCGCCGTCGGGCTCGAAACTCCACGAGCGCACGCTCTTGTTTCCCGCATCCCAGCCGATGCGCTGGGTGCCGTTATCGAGCAGGTTGTCGTTCACGCGAACGGCGCGGGTGGAAAGGATGAAGTTCTTGTCCGGCGAGCGCTCGAACACCACGCGGGCTTCGTGCCCCTTGGTGTCGGAATCGACCCATTCGCCCAGCATCCAGTCGAGCGGACGGAGGTTGTCGCCGTTGGAAGGCGGGACAAAGGGGAACTCGCGCACGCTGGCGAGCAGCCACTTGCCGTCGCGCTTCACCAGGACGTTGGTGTACCGGGCGCGATCGGGGATGGACCCATCCGGGGCGATGACCGAGGTCGTGCCGTCTTCGATCGCCGAGGTGTCGTCGAGGAAACGGACCGAGGCGACCTCGATGCGGACCTTCTGGCCCTGGTTTTCGCGGAAGAGTTCGGTAAAGGCTTTCTCGATCGCCTTGCGGCCCC
>JAFEBN010000170.1 GCA_018242645.1 Planctomycetota bacterium
GCCTTTCCCGGGAGGTGTCGGGGAAGGCCCTGGAGGTGATCCAGACGATCAACGAATGGCAAGCACGCGGGAGCCGCGTGGTGGCGGTCGACATCCCCAGCGGCCTGAATGCTTCGACGGGCGAGGTGATGGGCGGCGTGGTGCAGGCGGATATCACGGTGACCTTCGTCGCGCTCAAATCGGGCATGCTCGCACCGGGGGCGTTGAAGTTTCTGGGCGAGGTGCAGGTCGCAGACATCGGGGTGCCGCGGGCGCTGATCGAGAAGCTGGCGACGGCACTTCCGGCGAAGCTTCGGGTGCGAGGTTGACTTCCGGCCCGGGCGGCCCACGATTCACGCGGTCGTCTTTCACGGAGGCGGTATGGCCGTCCGCATGGAGTTGAGCCGCATCCTGATCCGCGAGCTGAACGACATGCAGCTCATCGAGCTGCGTGAGGTGGCGGGCGAGGGCGCCGACAAAGCCGATGTTCGCTCGTTCCCGATCGTGATCGGACTGCCGGAGGCGATGGCGATCGAGCGTCGGCTGAAGGGGATCCAGATCAAGCGCCCGCAGACGCACGATTTGCTCGCCAACGTCATCGGCAACATGGGCGGCGAACTGGTCTCGATCACGATCAACGACCTTTCCGATCACACGTTCTTCGCGACGCTCGACGTCAAGGCCGCGGACGGTCAGTTGCTGCACATCGACAGCCGCCCGAGCGACGCGATCGCGCTGGGCGTGGCGGAAGGCGTGCCGATCTACGTTGAGGAGCACGTGCTCGAAGCCGCGAGCAAGGAACCCGAACTCGAATCCGGCGGCGATGAAGAAGAGGACGACGAGTGACGGACCAGCCCGCGGCCGACCCGCACATCGCGCCCGCCGTGTACATCACGCGCGATATTCCCGGCACCGGGGGTTCGATCAAGCAACGGCCCGAGGATTTCCTCGTTGACGAGATGCCCGCGTATCAGCCCGGGGGCGAGGGCGAGCACATCTACCTGTTTGTCGAGAAGCGCAACCTCTCGACTGTGGAAGCGGCTCGCATCATCGCCGGACATTTCGGCGTGGACCCTGACTCGGTCGGCTTTGCCGGGATGAAAGATCGGATCGCGATCACTCGGCAGCTCTTTTCCGTGCACACGCCGGGAAAGAAGCCCGAAGATTTCCCGCAGCTGACGCACGACCGGCTGCAGGTGCAGTGGGCGGATCGCCACACCAACAAGTTGCGTGTGGGTCACCTGGTGGGCAACCGCTTCAGCATCCGCATCCGGCAGGTCGGCATCGGGCAGGTGCGTCACGCGCGCGCGGCGCTCGACCGGCTTGCGGTCACCGGCGTGCCGAATCGGTTCGGCCCGCAGCGGTTCGGACGGGCGCTCAACAACCATCTGGTCGGACGGGCGCTGATCCGCTCGGAGTTCGACCAGGCCATTGGGTTGCTGCTGGCGCCGGAGGTCGAAACGACTGCGGCCCACGCCGACGCCAAGAAGCTCTATCTGGAAGGTCGATACGCGGATGCGCTGGCGGCGCTACCCCGCACTTCCTACCCGGAGCGCAGCGTGTTGCGGGCGCTCTCGCGAGGGGAGAAACCGGGCCGAGCGATCAAGACGCTGGACCGCACCACGCTCCGCTTTTTCCTGTCGGCGTTCCAGTCGGCGGTGTTCAACGCCGTGCTTGACCAGCGTCTGCTTGCGGGCACGTTCGATCGCCTGCAAGCGGGCGATGTTGCCTTCAAGCACGACAGCCGCGCCTGCTTTGATGTGGACGAATCGGTGGCGATGGACCCGACCACGACCGAGCGGCTTGCCCGATTCGAGATCAGCCCGAGCGGTCCGATGTGGAGTTCGGACATGCGCCGGGCTTCGGGCGCGATCGGCGAAGCGGAGGTCCGCGCGCTGCTCGATCTCGGGGTGACGCTCGAGCAACTCGGGGCGTTTTGCCGCAGCGCGGGACAGTTGATCGAAGGTGCGAGGCGTCCGCTTCGGGTTCCGCTGAGCTTTCCGGAGCTTGAGGCGGGAGCGGATGAGCACGGGGAGTACATCCGCGTGGCGTTTGACCTGCCCCGAGGTTCGTTTGCGACGGTGGCGCTGGAAGAGATCATGAAGACCAGCGGCACGAGCGCCGAAGAAGAAGACGCGTGAGCGAAACAGCGAACATCCGGTGCGTGTGCTTTGACTGGGGCGGGGTGATATTGCGCATTTGCCGCAGCTTTGCGGAGGGTCTGGCGGCGGCCGGTCTGGAGATTCGTCCGGGTGCGGCGCAGGGCGAGGCGATCGCGGCGCGCAAGAAGCTTGCGCTGGCGTATTCCACGGGCAAGCTCTCTCGAGCCGAGTTCCTGCGGGCCTGCAGCGAAGCGTCCCAGGGCGCCTACACGCCGGAGGAACTCGAGCGGGTAAACGATGCGTGGCTGATCGAGGAGTACCCGGGCGTGGGAGAAGTTGTTGACGAACTCAACCGTCAACCGGGTATCGAGACGGCGCTGCTTTCCAACACCATCGAGATCCACTGGGAGCGCCAGAGCCCGCACCCGACAAAGAACATCCCGCACTTTCCGACGGCGGGCAAGCTTCGACACCGGCACGCGAGCCACCTGCTCGGCCTCATGAAACCCGACCCCGCGATCTACCAGGCATTTGAGCGCGAAACCGGTTTTCGCCCGCATGAAATCCTGTTCTTTGACGATCTGGCCGAGAACATCGGCGCGGCACGTGCGCGCGGCTGGCATGCCGTGCAGATCGACCCCACGGCCGATACGGCGGCACAACTCCGGGCGGCGCTGCGCCGCTATCGCGTGTTGCCCTGATCAGGCGCGATCGATCGCGATATCCAGTTCGGCCGTGCGCGGGTGCAGGCAGGCGCGGTCCGAGCAGGCTTGAAACGTCACGCCGAGCAAGGGCCGGCCCTGATTGGGACCGTCAACCTCCACGGCGACTTCAAACTCAACCCGGCCCCGGTAAACCCGAGGTCGGCCAATCCCCGCGGGGGCGTGCTCGTAGGGCTCTCCTGCGGGATAATCCGCGTACACGCGAACGCCGCTGCCCCCCAGGACGTGGACACGCAGCGGCACTAGGCCGCGGATGGCGCCCCTGGGATCATCCACCCAGGGATCCGCCGCGAGCACGTGGTATCCCTCGGCGATCTGGAGCACCAGTTTCATCGAGGCGGGCGTGTCGGTCGTGATCGAGAGCCGCTCTTCCGAGGCGTACACCTCGACGGGGGTGAATGCGGTATCGGCGAGGTCCTTGGGCGGAGCGGTTGCTCGTAACTGTGTTTCGAGCGGCGTTCCCCGCGCCCATGCGCTCGAAAGCGTGCGCAGCACGCAACGCACGCCGTTTGCGAGGCCGAGCGGCAACTCGCCGAGGTTGGCGCCGATTCCCTCGTAGAGCCGAGGAAGACGTGCCAGCGCCGTCGCGTCGCCGAGCGAAGCGAGATCGACGAGTGTGTTGAGCAGCACCGAGGTGCCGCAGGGCAGCGCGCCGTCGTGCAGCGATCGTGCGCGGACGAAGAACCCTGGGTCGGCTTCGGTGTCGTACATCAGGCCCTGATCGTCTGCGAACAAACGATCGGCGGTCGCCAGGAGTTTCATGGCCTCACCGATGTAGCGCGTGCGATCCTCGTCGGCCTGCAGCGCCGTGGCGAGCTCGATGAGCCCGGCGGCGACAAAGGCGTAGTCCTCCAGGAAGCCGGGGTGGCTCGTCGAGTCGCCTCGCCTGGAACGGGAAAGGCGACCGTCGGGGAGCACAAGTTGGTGCAGAACAAAGTCTGCCGCGCGGGTCGCGGCCGCGATGAACCGGCTTTCGTCGAGCAGCCGCCCTACGACCGCGAGCGCGCCGATCATCAGGCCGTTCCAGGAGGCCAGCGCCTTGTCGTCGAGTCGCGGCGGTTTTCGCCTGTTTCGCACCTGCAGCATCGCGCCCTTGATGCGCTTCACGCTCGCGTTGAATGACTCCGCGTCCGGCGACAGCACGGAAGCCAGTCGATCCGCCCGATCGGTCAGGCGCAGCACGCTGCGGGCGGGCTCGTCCGGATGGTGCGGGTCGCGGAAGTTGGGACC
>JAFEBN010000171.1 GCA_018242645.1 Planctomycetota bacterium
TGATGCCTCGATGCCTTGATGCCTCGATGCCTTCTTCCTCTCACCCCGCAACCCCGCTCGCATTCGTCCATAGGATCGCTTGACCGCGATCCGCAATGTCGAATCCAGCCCCCAACCACCCTCCCCACCCTCACCCCGGCCAGCCTCACCTCGGGCGCTCTCACGCGAAGCACGATCCCTACGCCGCGCTGCGCCTCCCCAACTACCGGCTCTTCGCCGCGGGCTTTCTCACCTCCGCCACCGGCCTCCAGATGATGGCGATGGCGCTGGCCTGGGAGGTCTACGAGCGCGCCACCAGGGAAGGTTTCCTCGGACCCAAAGGTCCGGCGCTCGCGCTGGGCTTCATCGGTCTCGCCCGCGCGCTTCCCGTGGTCGCCATGGCGCTCCCGGCGGGATACGTCATCGACTCCTTCGATCGCAAGCGCGTGCTGCTGCTTACCCAGACCGGCTTTGCGGTCATGTCCGCGCTGCTCGCGCTCGCCTCGTGGATGAACGCGTCTCTCTGGATCATGTTCCTCCTGATCACGCTCTCCGGCTGCGTGCGATCCTTCAACGGCCCCACCCGCTCCAGCCTGCTCCCCGACCTGATCCCCGAAAAGTTTTTCACCAACGCCGTCACCTGGAACAGCAGCATGTTCCAGTTTGCCGCGATCGGCGGGCCCTTGCTCGCCGGCTGGATCATCGCCCTCGTCGGTCACGCCTGGCCCGTCTACGCCATCTCGGCCCTGCTCTGCCTCATCTTCGCGCTCACCACCCTCGGACTGCGCCCCATCGCGCACCACGCCTCATCCAAGGGCAAGCTCTCGCTCCAGGGCATGTTCGCCGGTCTCAGCCACCTCTGGAAAGAACGCACGATCTTCGCCGCCATCACCCTCGACCTCTTCGCGGTCCTGCTCGGCGGCGCCACCGGCCTTCTCCCCATCTACGCCAGCGAAATCCTCCACGTCGGCCCCATCGGACTCGGGTGGCTCAAGGCCGCACCCTACATCGGTGCCGGAGCGATGGCGCTCTACCTCGCGTGGTTCCCGCTGATCCGCCGGGCCGGCCCCGCAATGCTCTTCTCCGTCGCCGGCTTCGGGCTCTGCACCATCGCCTTCGGCCTCTCAACCTCGTTCTGGCTCTCGCTCACGATGCTCATCGCGCTGGGCGCCCTCGACAGCATCTCCGTCGTCGTCCGACACGTCCTCGTCCAGCTCCGCACACCCCGCCACCTCCGCGGGCGCGTCTCCGCTGTCAACAGCGTCTTTATCGAGTGCTCCAACGAACTCGGTTCCTTCGAATCCGGCCTCGTCGCTCGCTTCTTCGGCCCTGTCTTCAGCGTCGTCAGCGGCGGCATCGGCACCATCCTCGTCGTCGCCGGAATCGCCTGGCTCATCCCCGAGATCCGCAGGCTCGACAAGCTCCACGATCAGCCCTTCGATGTCGCCGAAGATTCCGGCAACTGAACATTCCGCCCCTTCATCAGGTGGTGACGCTTTCTATACTCGCCTCGCTGCCGGGGCAGGCTGCCGCGGCACGCCTGGAGACTTTCGATGCAGATTCCTTATGCGGTCTGGTGGGGACTCGGAATTCTGGGTGCCGCGGTCATCCTCGTCTTCATCGCGGTCTTCTTCCAATTCGCCGCGCTCTGGTTCCAGGCACTACTGAGCAATGCGAGTGTCGGCATCTTCGACATGATCGCGATGCGCTTCCGAAAGGTCGACGTCCGGACGATCGTCTACAGCCGCATCCGCGCCGTCAAAGCGGGCATGGACATCCCCACCGCCGCGCTGGAAACACACTATCTCGCCGGCGGCCGCGTGCCGCACGTCATCAACGCCCTGATCTCAGCCCAGAAAGCAAAGATCCCCCTCACCTGGGACGTCGCAACCGCCATCGACCTCGCCGGCCGCGACATCGTCGACGCCGTGCAGACCAGCGTGAATCCCAAAGTGATCGATTGCCCCGCACAGAACGGCCCGCGTTCCACGATCGACGCCGTCGCAAAGGACGGCATCCAGCTCAAGTGCAAGGCCCGCGTAACCGTCCGCACCAATATCGCCCGCCTGGTCGGCGGCGCCACCGAGGAAACCATCATCGCCCGCGTCGGCCAGGGCATCGTCAGCACGATCGGCTCCGCGGCCGACCACAAAGCCGTGCTCGAAAACCCCGACGAGATCTCCAAGACCGTGATGCGTTCAGGCCTCGATGCCGGAACCGCCTTTGAAATCCTCTCCATCGACATCGCCGACGTCGATGTCGGCGACAACATCGGCGCCAAGCTCCAGGCCGATCAGGCACAGGCCGATAAGGCCCGCTTCCAGGCCGAGGCCGAAAAGCGCCGCGCCCTTGCCATGGCCCTCGAGCAGGAAAACAAGGCCAAGATCCAGGAAAACCAGGCCGTCGTGACGCTCGCCCAGGCCGAAGTGCCCAAGGCCATGGCCGAGGCCCTTCGCACCGGCAAGATGGGCGTCATGGACTATTACAAGCTCCAGAACGTGCAGGCCGACACCGCGATGCGCATGGGCATCGCCGGCGACTCGCAGCACCCCCAGCAGTAATCCGCTCCCCCGTAACGTCGACGGGTGCGGCCGGGGGAGCCTGGAAAAGATCCGTCCGACCCTATTTCCTCGCGCGGTGGCGCAACCAACCCACGAATGAACAAGGCCCGCGACTTGCGTCGCGGGCCTTGCGTTTGTGACTCAAGACCTCAGGCTCAGTTGCGGCGACGGCGGGCCGCGATCAGACCACCCAGACCCATGAGAGCCATGGACGCAGGGGTCGGAACCAGCTGGCCGGCAACGCCGGTCGAAACCAGGCGGAAGTCGTTGTCCATCTGCGAATTGGGGGGCGTCGCCAGGAAGATCTGGACGATCGAGCCGTCGAGCGGCTGCACCGCCATCGGGCCGCCCATGCCGAACTGCGTCTGGTTCTCGCCCGTGAAGGGGAGCACCGCGTACGGGGTCGGCGTGAAGACCGCGCCGCGGATCGCACCGTTGAAGAACACCGCACCGCCGAACATCACCCAGTCACCAGCGAGCTGGCCGGTGAGCGTGTTGCCGAAGATGTCCTTCGCCATGAACGAGCCGTTGCCGCTCGCCATGTTGCCCACGCGACCGAAGAAGCTGATGTCGATCTGGAAATCAGCGATCGTCCGGCTCGTGAAGCCGGGGTTGAACACCGCAGTGCCCGCGCCCGGTCCCGTCACAAGGCTCACGCTGCCATCGGTCTGGAGCGCGCCCGCCGAGACAGCGGTCGCCTTGAACTGGCCGGTATCACCGACCGCGTTGTAGGCATACTGGCCCGAAAGATTGGTGTAAGTAAAGGTCACAAGCGGTCCGGCAGACGCGAAGCTCGCAAGCCCCATCGCCATACCAGCCGCAACAGCCAGCTTCGTCTTATTCAAAGTCTTCACCACTGCTCCTCTCCCATCCTCTTGGTGACAGCCACCTCGATGACTGGCCCAGTGCTGACGCTCTAGAGACCCGCCCGATCGCTTACGGACGCGACCACACAGTCCGGGACTCTCCCACGTGTCAAACATGCACCAGGCCTCAAGAACGGCAAGGCAAGTGGGACGAAAAGTTGTCAATGGACTTGAATTTCCCTGCCCCGGGTCGCTCTTTGCGCGTTACCGGACGAATAAACCCGCGCCAAACGCGCCAAAAGACAAAGGCCGACCATTTGGTCGGCCTTTGTTCTGATAGGTTGGAGCTTCTATCTACTCAGCGGCGACGGCGGGTCGCGATCAGTCCGCCAAGGGCGATCAGCGCCGTGGATGCCGGCGAGGGCACCAACTGGCCGGCGACGCCCGTCGAAACCTCGCGGAAGGAGGAGTCGAAGAAGCCGCTCGCATCCAGGAACAGCTGCACCAGCGAGCCGTCCAGCGGCTGGCCGGGCACGTTCGTCAGGAACGCGCCGGTATTGCCGAAGAACCCGCCGTTCACC
>JAFEBN010000172.1 GCA_018242645.1 Planctomycetota bacterium
CGAGAGGTGTGCGGACCATGCGGCCCAGCAGCTGTGCGATGTACGTCCGGTCCTGCGCGGGACGGAATGAGATCATCACCTCAGCGCGGGGGCAGTCCCACCCCGTGCTGATGGCATCCTTCGCGATCAAGATCCGAACCCACGTGTCGTCCTGGACGCGCTGCGGCTGGATGTAGGGCACGGAGTACTTGCCGAAGGTCTGCGTCGTGTGATCGCCGAAGACGTGCGCGACGCAGGTCTCGCCGAGCTCCGGCCACTGCTGGAAGATCGTCTCGAGCGTGCGGCCGATGTCGTTGTGGCTCGGGGTATTGGGCACCTGCAGGACCATCAGCGGCAGCACGGGCGTGCCGGAGTTCTGCTGCGCGGCATAGGCCGCCCACCCCTCGGTGGACTCTCGCAACTTGTCGGTGGCGCGGCGGACCAGCACCGTGTCGAAGTCGCCAGCCTCGTCGGGGATGTCCAGGACGATCGTGTCCTTGAGCAAGCCGGAGTTTTGCACCAGAACGGGATCCACAGTCACGGGTGGCAGGGTGCTGCGGCCGCGTGCTCCCTCCATCGCCCGATCGAAGCGCTCCACAGTCGCGGAGATGCCCCACACGACTGGGATGCCCGGCACGCCCTTTTCGCCGTTGATCAGCCGCTTCACGATCGTCGACTTCTCGCGATTCTCCGTTCCCATGCCCCGGTGCGCCTCGTCCAGCACCATGTAGAGCGTCAGTTCCGGGTCCTCGATCGTGTTGCGGATGATGTCCCAGATCGTGTGGCTCCGCAGATCGGGGCGCATCTCGGGGAACGTTCCATCCTCGTCGCCGTCGAAGCCGCGCACCAACAGGCTCTTCTTGCCGAGTTTCTGGGTGTTGAGGAAGTAGATCTTCCCGGCCTCCAGCTTCGGCCTGTTGAAGGTGTTCTCGACGACCACCAGATCCGTGTGCCGCAGCCGGTCGGAGGACTCCATGAGCCGGAAGCGGGTCTGCTCGTTGAGCGAGGGGTCGTCACTGAACCAGATGACGACCGCGCCGGGATCGCGGTCGAACTCGAACGCATCATCGCCGTGGAACAGCGCCTCGAACACCGCAGCGGCCATGACAGTCTTGCCCGCTCCGGTCACCGCCGTCAGCGAGAAGGCATGGCGATCCTTGTCTTGGTGCCAGCGCCGGCGAGCCTTCTTGAGGTTGGCCAACACTTCGCGGACCGCATCATTCTGATAGCCATGGAGGGTGAACTTCATGCGCTGTCTCCATTGGCGAACGCGAAGTTGGTCAGGTACGACTCATATAACCGGACCGTTTCGACACCTTCCGGCAGTCGCCGGGACAGGGCTTGGAAGCGACGCTCATCGTCCGTGACGATGAAGGCGACGCGGAGCGACTTCGCCTTGCGTGCGGCCTTCAGGAAGTCTGTCGCGGTATCCAGATCAACCAAGAGCCCGTAGGAGTCAGCCACGTCCCAGCCCGCTGCGGGCAGCTTGTCGATGCGTCGCCCCACACTCCCCGCACGCAGCCACAGCAGGGGCGCGATCCGCGAGAACGCGGTCTGGTAGCTCACGCCGACCGGCGTCTCATAGGTCAGCGTAAAGAACTCCGCGTTCTCCTCGAAGCCATCGGCCATCGGAAACTCGTCAGTGAACTTGTAGTCGCCCTTGATCGGCTCGCCGTCGGGCGTCTTGCCCGTGATCGCGGCTTGAACGCGCGGCTTAGTGATGTAGTCACAGATGCCGCGAGACTCCCAGTCCGAATCACCTGCCCGCAGCGAGCGCTCCCGCAGTGACTTTTGCTCGTCTGCTCCCACCTCGTTATTGGTAATACTGATGCACTGGCGATTTCCGTTGTCCTGCCTGTTCAGCCGCATGACGGCGTGGGCAGTCGTTCCCGAGCCAGCGAAGAAATCGAGAATCACAGCCTCCGGCTTCTCTTTGACAAAAAACCGCAGAGCATCTTCGACTGCATAAAGCGACTTCGGAAAGGGAAACCGCCTCCCAGGCAGGAGTGCACGGATGAGGTTCGTGCCATGGCTCCCTGCATCATGCGAAGTCATATTCCAGACAGTTTTGGGAGCAGTTGATCGACTACCTTCTGCGTAAGCAATGTCCAAAGTGCCATCTGCAGCGCGGCCGACAATCTTGATATCTCCATCTTCTATCCGCTGCAGCTGATTGAACGACAGGTAGTAAATGGGAACAGACTTGCGCGACATGTCGACTCGGCCGACGCGTACGGCACCACGACGCATCAGTTCTCGAAGAGTTTCGGGAACCACCGACCAGCTGTACTGCTGCTTGTCGCTCGATGGCGGCCACACGACGACTGTGCCAGCCGGGGCTTTCACGGGATCGGGCGCTCCCATTGGAACAGTGTCGCCGACGGAGTGGATGCCGGACCCGTCGATCTTCACATAAATGGGATACCACGATCCCGGATTGTGAGGGCGTAAGCCCTTGCGTCCTGTCCGAGCAAGGCCCCGCCAACGAACATCTTCATCCTCGGAATAGTCGCGATCTGTCAGCATGTCGCGTTTCCATCGAGTTAGTTGTGCGTCGCCGATCTTCACAAAGAAGATGTACTCGTCAATCCGTGAAAACTCATTGGCGCGAGCTGTGCCTTTCGGATTGATGACAGACGCAATCATCTGAACATTGGCCTCTGGAAACACTTGCTCCAACAGCAACCCAAGACGCAGATACTCTTTCTCGTCGATCGTGACGATCAGAACGGAATCGGTTGGATTGAGCAGCTCCTTGGCAATGATCAGCCGTCGCTCCATCATGGCTAGCCACTTGCTGTGGCGATAGAGGTCGTCGGCTTCGACATAGTCGTTGTTGTACTTCCAATCCCTCGCACCAGAGTTGTAGGGCGGATCGATGTAGATGGCGTCAACCTTGCCGCGGTGGGTCCAGGTCAGCGCCTTGAGTGCGTGGTAGTTCTCGGCGCTGATGACCGTGTGCCACGGCTTCCCCCCGCCTCGCGAGACCTTTCCAGTCGAGATCAGGCCAGGATAGATCGTGCTCCGGAACTCCGCGACAACGACTAGATCGTCGGTCGCGACCGTCTGTGTCTCTGGTGCAGCAGAGTCCATCAGCCGGAGGACGGCGGCATTCTTGGCCTTGTGCAGGGATTCCACGACCCAAAGCCGCTGGTCGCCCTTCGTGGTCGTACCGCGAGGCGGCAGGATGCGAACTGTGTCGCCACGGCGAACTGGGCGCTGTGGCAACTCCACGGCTTCGGGGCGATGCCGCTCAAAGTTCAAACCAAACGAGAGCCGCGAAGACAGCGCTCGGAACTCGCGCTCCAGATCGGCCCCAAGTTGCGGGTTCTGGGCCTTCGCCTTCGTGATCAGATCAGTCAGAAGCGACACAGAGCCCCTCCCATCATGCAGGTGCGGGGTGACCGTGCCGGTCGAGCGCGCCCGTGACAGCTCGGCCCCGGGGTGCTGTGGGGCGCGAGCATCGGCTTCGGAGGCTCCGAAGGTCGTTGAGTCTCTGCTTTGCGTTCGATGGACATCATCACGGGTTCACTTCTTCGGGGGATGCGATGGCTTGATCGAAGACTCCTGCAGCCACTTGTCGATGGACACCTTGTGGAAGCGCCAGTGGCGGCCGACCTTGTGGCCGGGCACGCTGCCGCGCTGGACGAGTTTGTAGAGGGACGATTGGGACATCTGTAGATAAGCCGCCAGATCGGAGATCGTCATGACCTCCGGCGTGGTCGGTGGATGGCGATGGAGGGTGCGTGCGCGGGCCATCGGCGGAGTGTAGCAGTTGCTGGCAGCTGGTGGATGCGTCGATCCCGCGGGGAGGGCCGGGGATGCCTGCGGATGCGGGCTGGTGGTGAATGACGGAGCGGGCGATGTGGACAGTCCGCGGGTTGC
>JAFEBN010000173.1 GCA_018242645.1 Planctomycetota bacterium
AACTCTCTCAACTCCGCCAGTGAACCCGCGACCGCATTACACTCTTTTCATGAGCGGGGCTCGCTGGATCCTGGCCATCGCGTTGCTGACGACTGATCAGCACGCGCACGCCCGGGAATGCTCCGAGCCTGCGCCGCCCACCAGCGCCCCTGTTCAGCCCGAACCAGCAAATGCCCCCACGCCCGGGCCGCCCCTCCCGCCAGGTGAGCTGACGCCCGCGATGTCGGACACCGAGTACCCGGCGCTCGACGTCTCACAGGCCCTGAACGACGGGCCGGACGTCTTGGGCGAGCCGCCCACCGAATACAACCAGCAATTGCGAGTGGACAAGGTCGACCGCAGGAACTGGTTCGGAATCACGCCCGAGACCGATCCACTCGGCCCGTTCATGCGTCTCACGCAAAGACTCAACGACAAGACCGGGCTCACAGTCGGCGGTGCGTACACGATGCTGCTCCAGCAGGCCAGCGGCGGGCCGGGCGATCGCACCGCCGCGGCGGGCGACATCGATCTGCTGCTCTCCTGGAAGCGAGAATTCAACCAGACCGACTACGTGCGGGTCAACAGCAGCTTTGAATACCGCTTCCAGATCGGCGACATCACCCCCGCGGCACTCGGCCCAGAGATCGGAACCCTGGTCCGGACCACCAACGGATTCAACGAGCGGCCACCGGTCGTCAAGGAACTTTTCTACGACCAGATGGCGTTCGACGGCCGCCTCCGCGTGATTGCAGGGCGCATCGACCCGGAAAACTACGTCGGCGGCCATCGCATGCAGAGCGCCAACACGTTCTTTCTAAACCGGGCGTTTTCTTCCAACCCCGCGATCGCGTTCCCCAGCATCGGTATCGGCGCCGGCGCCGCGCTCAAGCCCGTCGACTGGATGTACATCTCCGCCGGAGCGTCGGATGTCAACGCCGACATCAAACGCACCGGCTTCGACACCGCTTTCAGTACGGGGGAAGTCTTTTCCTTCGCGGAACTGGGGTTTCTCAACAACATCAGGGGCTGGGGCAGCGGGCGCCAGCGCCTGAGCCTCTGGCACACCGACGCAAGCTCGGTGACCAACCAGCCGGCCGACGAAGGCATCTGCTTCACAGCCGATCAGGAACTCGGCCCGCACGCCGCGGCATTCGCGCGGCTTGCCTACGCAAACGGCACACTCACCAACGTGCGGCATCTCTACGAGGCGGGCGTGGGTTTCAAAGGCGTGACGGGAATCGAAAACGACTACACGGGTGTCGCGATCGCCTACGCCGCGCCGCCCCAGGGGCGAGCAGAGACGATTATCGAAGCCTTTCAGCGATTCCAGCTCGGCCTCCGCATGGAGCTCACTGTCGGCGCTCAACTCATCATCCACCCCGGCAACGCTCCCCAGGCCGAAGCCTTGGGCGTGTTCGAATGCCGTTATCGAATCAGTTTTTAGCGTTCAGACGCAGGAGACATCCATGGCAACTCGCAGGAAAAACGGCCGCGCACGGATCGAATCCGACTTGCTCGGCACGAAGCGCATTCCCGCATCCGCCTACTACGGCGTGCAGACACTGCGCGCAATGGAGAACTTCGACATCTCCGGCGTGCCCATCTCCCACTATCCCGATCTGATCCGCGGGCTGGCGATCATCAAGCTCGCCGCGGCACGCGCCAATCACCAGGTCGGGCAGTTAAGCCGTCGGGTGCTGAAGGGAATCGAAAGCGCGTGCGCCGACATCCTGGACGGCAAGCTGCACGATCAGTTTCAGGTCGACCTGTTCCAGGGCGGCGCCGGCACCTCGACCAACATGGCCGCCAACGAGGTCATCGCCAATCGCGCGCTCGAACACATGGGCAAGCGCAAGGGCGAGTACAAGTACTGCGATCCGCACGATCATGTCAACCTCTCGCAATCGACCAACGACGCGTACCCCTCGGCCCTCCATATCGCGATGGTGCTGGGCAACCAGCGCCTCACCGAGGAACTTCGGGAGCTGATCCGCGCCTTCCGAATCAAGGGGCGTGAGTTCGGTCGCGTCGTCAAGATGGGTCGAACGCAGCTGCAGGACGCCGTGCCGATGACGCTCGGGCAGGAGTTCGAGGCGTTCGCTCGCACCCTCGAGGAAGAAGTCGCGGCGCTGTCGGCAGTGGAAAACGTGCTCTGCGAAACCAACATGGGCGGCACCGCCATCGGCACCGGCCTGAACGCGCCGAAGGGTTATTCGGCGGCGTGCGCCAAGCACCTTTCCCGGATCATGCGCCGGCCGATCCGTCTCGCGCACAACCTGATCGAAGCAACCCAGGACACCCAGGCATTCGTGCTCTATTCCGCAGTGCTCAAGGCGGTGTGCATCAAGCTCTCCAAGGTCTGCAACGACCTCCGCCTCCTTAGCTCGGGCCCGCGCGCCGGGCTGGCCGAAATCCAGCTCCCGGCGATGCAGCCCGGCTCATCGATCATGCCCGGAAAAGTCAATCCGGTCATCCCCGAAGTCGTGAACCAAGTCTGCTACAAGATCATCGGAAACGACCTCGCCGTCACGCTCGCGGCCGAAGCGGGCCAGCTCCAGCTCAACGTGATGGAGCCGGTCATCGCTCAGTGCATCTTCGAGGGCCAGACCCTGCTCACGCGCGCCTCATGGACACTGCGTGAGCACTGCGTGCGAGGAATCAAGGCGAATGCGGATATCTGCCGGGGGTACGTCGAACGCTCGATCGGCCTCGTCACCGCACTCAACCCCATCATCGGTTATGAGCACAGCACGGAGCTGGCTGCGGAAGCACTCAAATCCGGACGGGGCATCATCGAACTCGTCCGTGAGAAGCGAATCCTCACCGAAAAGCAGATCCGCGAGGTGCTCGATCCCTCATCCATGACCGGCCAGTCCGCGGGCAAGCGCGGCCGGAAGAAAGCCCGACGCTGACGGGAGGTTTCATGATCTGGGTGCAACTTGCAGTCGTCCTTGGAGCGATCCTGCTCGGCGCGCGAGTGGGCGGCGTGGGGCTGGGGACCATGGCCTCACTCGGGCTGCTTGTGCTGATCTTTGTGTTCGGATTGCCGCCCTCTTCACCGCCGGGGGCCGTGCTTGCAATCGTGGTTGCGGTCGTCACCGCCGCCGCGACGCTGGAAGCCGCGGGGGGCATGGAACTGCTGGTGCGCATCGCCGACCGGACGCTCCGGGCGCATCCCAAATACATCACGATCATCGCACCGCTTGTCGCGTACCTCTTCACGTTCTGCACAGGCACAGGCCATGTGGCCTATTCCATTCTGCCCGTCATCGCCGAGGTGTCACGCAAGGCGGGGATCCGCCCCGAACGCCCGCTGTCAATCAGCGTCATCGCCTCGCAGCAGGCGATCACGGCGAGCCCGCTAGCCGCGGCCACCGCGGCCATGCTGGCCATCCTGGAGCCTCAACAGGTAACCCTCGCCAGGATTCTGGTCATCTGCATTCCCGCCACGCTGACTGGTGTGATTCTGGGGGCGTTCTCGGTCTGGTGGAAGGGCCCGGAACTCGCCGATGACCCCGAGTACCAGCGCCGGCTCGCCTCCGGTGAAGTTGAAAAGGCAACCCAAGAGCCCGGCCCGAAGAACTCTCTCAATCCTCGGGCGCCGCTGGCCGTGGTCATCTTCCTCGCCGCGGCAATGCTCATCGTCGCGTGCGGTATCTTCCCGTCGCTCCGCCCCCTGCACAGCGCCCCCCAGCCGATTGTCTCGATCGAGAAGCTCGACGCCGCGATCCACGAGCGTGCGGCCGATGCTCAGCGGGGCGGGGTCGTAACGCAGGCCGAAGCGCGAAAAATCTTCTTGAACCTTGCTGCTGGCGAGAAGAACGAGGCCACCGAATCGCTCCCCATGAACACGGTGATCCAGGTCGTCATGTATGGCGCC
>JAFEBN010000174.1 GCA_018242645.1 Planctomycetota bacterium
CCGCGGACCGTACTCGGCCTTGAGGGTCTGTTCGATGACCTCGTATTCAACACCGGGGACGTTGTTCTGGAGCGCTTTGAATTCTTCGGCCCATTCGATCGGGATCAGATCGGGGCGCGTGCTGAGAACCTGGCCGAGCTTGACGTAGGTCGGACCGAGTTCTTCCAGAACCGTTCGCACCCGCACGGGACGGGGCAGCTCGGGAGCGTGCCTCGGGGCGGCACCGACGATTTCGCGTCCACGATCGATGAGCCCCGCAAAGCCGATCTGCTCGGCAAAGTCGGCGAAGCCGTGCCTGGCCAGCACTTCCAGCACGCGCACGTATCGCTGCACGTTCCGGAGGCGTCGAGCGACGGGAGAAAAGGTGGCCATCGTCGCAAGAGCTTATGTCGGTTGCTCGGACAAACTTGGAGGGTGAATAGCCGGCGGCGGGAACGCGGAAGTCGATCGCCATCCGATTCCAAACATGGATCGCCGCGATCGCCCAGTACAATTTGGCCAGCTCCGAGTCGCTGGAGTGCGCTCGAACCTGATCGAAATCAGCGTTCGGAGCATGCGTTTCGGTGATTCGGGTGAACGATTCGGTCCTCGCCAGCGCGGTGCGTTCCTGCTCGGCTTCAAACGGACGCTCGCGCCGTGCCCCGCGCGAACACAGCTGCTGGTCGCTCTCACTTGCTGCCTTGCAGTCTTTCCAGTGCGTGTCGATGCAGAAAGAGCAGCGATTGACCTGCGAAGCGAGGAGCTTCACGAGTTGAAGCAACTTTGCTCCCAAGGTGCCCCCGCGCACGGCGGCTTTCATCGCGAGCATCGCCTGATAGGACGACGCTGCTCACCGGGCAAAGTCCATTCGCTTCGACATGAGCGCCTCGGGAAATGAAGAGATTCTCAGGCATCGCTTGCCCGGTGCGGTCGACTCCATGTACGATATTCGCATGCCTCGTTGGGTTTCAGCGCTCGCCGTTTGGCTCGGTGCCCTGTTCATGGGCCTTACGCTTGTGCTTCCGCCCGGTTTCGTGCTCTGCGTTTCGGAGCACGACGGCCCCCGCGTGGAATTCACCTGTGCGAACCTGATAGGCGAGCTCTGTGCAGAACCTTGTGACGGCGGCGCTCAGGACCAGGTCCATCCTTGCGAGGATCTGGCCCTGAAAGCGGATGTTTCCGCCACGCGGCCAAACGCCAAGGAATCGGTCCCGGCGCCCGACGACTTCCCAACACACGCAGTCGCAGTTGCGCCGCAGGTGGACCAACGTCGAACGGCACTCCACACCCGTGAGCCTGTCCAGCGAACCCGATCGGGCGCCGTTGTGCCCCTGGCGACGTTCATTCTGCGCATCTAGCAGGGCGTTCGGGTCGCCATAGCTGCCGAGCCTGCGGGCCGGCCTGTTCATCTCCAATCACAGAAGAAAGGCAGATCATGCCTCTTGACACCGCATACCGCGGCCGCTTGGCCGTGGCACTGACGCTCAGCGTTTTGCTCCAGGGCTGTCAAACATCGCCTCTCCGCTCCGACCCGGTGCCCGATATTCAAGTTCGCTCCGGAGTCGACCCGCAACTCCGGCTGCACAATTGCGAGCTTCCGATCGATCAGGCGGTCGATGGGGAGTACCTCCCACTGGAACGGGCTGTTGCGTTGGCCGTCGAGCGTGCACCGGATCTGCAAGCGGCGCTGGCGCGGACCAGACTGGCTGCGGCTGAGGCCGACCAGAGTCGCAAGCTGCCCAATCCGGTGCTCGATTTCATCTTGCGATGGGGGCCGGGCAAACCTCAGTTCGAGATTTCCTTCGCGCACGCGTTTGTGCAGGTATTGCAGATGCCCCGGCGCACTTCAGCGGCGGACAACCGCTTGCGTGAAACTGCTGCCGGCGCGATTGCGACGGCGCTCGATGTCATCGAGGAAACGCAGACTGCGTATGCCGAGGCCCGAGCAGATGCGGCGTCGATTCCCGTGCTTGAAGCACGGCTGGCGGTTGCACGAAAGCTCGAGGATCTCGCGCGGTCTCGGGTTGAAGCAGGAGAAGCCACGAGCACGGATGTCAGCATCGCCCGTTCGCAGGTTTCGGCGATCACGGTGGAACTGGAAAGCGTGAAGCGCCAAGCCGAACATCACCGGCTGCACCTCGCCCGGCTGGTGGGAGCTCCGTCATCGCCGACTCGCTGGCGATTTTCGACGCCCCCGACCATTCCGGAAACGGCGGCGGAATCGCAATGGATATCCGTCGCCCTGTCGCACCAGCCGAACATCCTGGAGGCGCGCTGGCGCCTGGCTTCGCTTGAGGATGTGGCGGCGCTCGCCGCATGGAGCGTCTGGGAGCAATCGACGTTGGGGGCCGATGCGCAGCGCGACGACGCGTGGTTCGTCGGACCCAGTTTTTCTGTGCCCATACCGATCTTTGATGACGGGAGCGCCGCCCGGGTAGGCGCCACCGCGGCGGCACTTGAAGCTCGCCACAAACTTACCGCGGCGGCCCGCACGGCGATCCAGGATGTGCGCGACGCTTGGAACAGCTATGCCTCGGTCGGACGCGGGCTTCGAACCGTCCGCGACGATTTGCTTCCGACCCAGCGGCAGCGGCGGCTGCTGGTCGAAGAGTCATATCGCGCCGGCCAGCTCGACATCACCGCGGTGGACCTGGCGGAGCAGGACCTTCGCGCCGCGGAGTTGCAGGAACTGCAGTCCGAGCGCGATCTTTGGATTGCACGCGCAAAGCTAGAACGTGCGGCGGGGGGGCCCTCGATCGCCGCGGGTCTGATGAAGCTGCGAACGGGTCCGGCGGCCGCGACCACTCCCGGTCGAGATAACCCGAGCGCCGCCACCGCCATGTCACCGGCGCAACTGCCTCCCAACATGAAGGAAATCACCCGATGATCCGCTCTTTCCTGCCGCTCATTCTTCTGCTGGCCTTTGGCTGCTCGCGGAGTGCAACGGAGAAGTCCGGTACCGCACCCGCGCGTGCGGACGCACATGGTGAAGAAGTGACGTTGACCCCTGAAGCGGCCACGGCGCTCGAGGTTGAGACCGTTCAACGGCGACCGCTTCCCTCCCTTCTGACCGTACCGGCGCGCATCGATCTTGATCCCGCCGCGATCGCACGCGTCGGATCGCCGCTTTCGGGAACGGTCGTCGCTTTGCATGCCCGTGTTGGAGACCATGTCGCATCGGGCACGCCGTTGCTGACAATCCGCAGCGTCGAGTTTGCCCAGATTCAGAGCGAGCTTGTCCAGAACACGCTGATCGCCCGAAACGCCGCGCCGCTTGCGGCACTCGCCCGGGCTTCCTGGGAGCGTGCCCGCGAGTTACAGCAGAAGACCGAGGGAGTATCTCTGAATGAAGTGCAGCGGCGCGAGGCCGAGTACCTGTCTGCCCTTCGGCAAGAGACGGAGGCATCGTCCGCGGCCGAGCAAGCCCGTCAGCGGTTGGCAGTGTACGGCTTCGGCGAAGACCGACTTCGTGCACTGGAATCGACCGGCGTGACCGATCCGCTGCTGACGCTTACCGCTCCTATCGAAGGTGAACTTGTGGAACGGCGAGCCACGCTGGGCGAACGTGTGGCTCCCGACACCCACGACCTTGCGACGCTCGCTCGCACGCGGATGCTGCGGATCGTGGCGGATGTTCCCGAGGCGAGCGTGGGTGCATTGTCGATCGGCGTGGAGGCCAATGTGGCTGTTGCGCGAGGAAATGGAGAACTTTCGGTTTCGGGGCGGGTGACGCATCTTGGAACGATGATCGATCCGCGAACCAGGACTTTTCCGGCTCGCGTGGAAGCCGATCAGCTTCCACCGGGATTTCACGCGGGAATGTTCGCTCGAGTGGATTTGACGATC
>JAFEBN010000175.1 GCA_018242645.1 Planctomycetota bacterium
ATTCCTCCCAGTAATACTGCCGCGCAGCCGGGCGCGACCCGCGTTGAGAATCTTGTGGCGGTAGACGCCGTACGAAATCAAACACAGGAAGTACAGCAGGTACAACGCATCCGGCACGTTCGGCATCGCCTTGCCCGCGGCAGCAGTCGTGCCCCCGAACGACTTCCACGGGAAACTGTTGAAGGCAGGAAAGAACAGAAGCACACCCATGATCAAGCCCTGTCCTGAACGTCCCCCGAGTGACTGCGCCAGCAACGTCTGTTGCAGGCGCGCGGGCCAGTTCAACAAATACGACCGAGCCCACGAGCGTCGATCGGCGACCGCCCGGGCGACCTCCAACGTTCGCCGGTGACGGTCCTTCATCATGCGTGTACGCGCATGGCAAGCAGCGACGCAGCGAGAGTCCGGCGCACTTGAGATCATCCAAATACCGACATGACCGAGAAACAGTGCAACAAGCACAAGCAGCAACACGCTCACAGACGCGGCGCCGCGAAACCAGTGCGGCAGCACA
Organism: Planctomycetota bacterium; assembly: GCA_018242645.1. GTDB lineage: Bacteria > Planctomycetota > Phycisphaerae > Phycisphaerales > UBA1924 > JAFEBO01. The sequence continues at coordinate 515 of JAFEBN010000175.1, forward strand.
AACGCCGCGGCATACGCCAGGATCGCGCAGAGGACACAGACCCAGCGAACGCGCCGCGAGCTTCGCCAAAGGAGCAAGCAACGCTCCAGAAGCGATCGTCGCCGCCCCAGAGGATGCGGGGTGCGCACCGGAATTTTCGCCTGCGCGCTCTCACGCACGGCGATGTCATCCCACACGGAATACACACGCATTCGGGGCATCCGGCCATGCTACCGCAAGTCGATCCGCCCCTTCGGTAAACTGAATGCATGACGCTTCAGCGAAAACTGCTTCGTGCCATGCTCGGCTTGCTCGCCCTGGCGGCGCTGGCGGGCGTCGTCACCTTGTTTGTCCCGGCTCGCGATTTTCTCGGGCGCATCGCCCTCACGCTCATCATCTCGGCCATCACCATCGCGGCCGCCCTGCCGGCTTCTTCACGCCTTGATCACGAGCGCACGCGCCCCGCCGGGCTGGCGCTCCTTGCCGCCATCGTTCCGGCGTTCCTGATCTTCCTGCTCGCGACCTGGGTCGGGCTGTTCGGCTTTTCGCGTTGGGAATGGCACATCGCGGGCACGGGCGCACACTACGTGGCGTGCGCTGCCGCGGCACTGGGCGCGCTGGCCCTGGCCCGCAAGCCCGGCAACCGCGTCGCGGGCGGCGTGGCGCTGCTCGCCGCGGGGGTGTGCTTCGCCTCCGGGCTGATCGGCATCTGGATCGAGGTGCTGGGCATCGGGGGCTTTGAAATCCAGGCCCAGTTCTGGGCGAGCGCCTGGGTGTTCTTCTGGTGCGGCATCATCGCCGCGGCGTGCCTGTTCGGACTGGGAAAGCGAACAGCACCCTGGCGCTGGATCGGTGTCGCCGCGGCTGGGGCGGCGCTGGTGATGGGTCTGTGGGGCATCTGGAACCGGCTCAACGAGCCGCCGATGTGGTTCCTGCAGGCGATGTTCGTCGGCATCACGACCGGCGCCTGCAACGTGCTGAACACACTGGATTTGAAGGGCTTTCAGCGGTATGTGGCCCTGGCCACCATGGGCATGATCCTGGCGACGTTTGTCTTTGCGACGTATCTGAACATCACGACAATCGGATTCAAATCCCACGACTTCGAAGACGATCTCGCCGCCCGGCTGATGATCGCGAGCAGCATCATCTCGGTGTGCGGCCTTCTGGCGGTCGTGCTGTTTCTTGCAATCAACCGGCGCGCGATGGCGACGCACTCGGGCGCGATCAGGGAGATCGCAAATGTGCGAATCATCTGCCCCCGCTGCGCCGCCAAGTGCGATGCGCGCGTGGGCACATCCCGCTGCAACGGCTGCGGGCTGTTGTTCATGCTGCAGCTTGCGGAGCCCCGCTGCGTGAAATGCGAGTACAACCTGCTGGATTTGAAGGGTGATAAATGCCCCGAATGCGGCACGCCGATCGCCCAGAGCACGCCGGGCGGTCAACCGGCCCTCTCCTGACGCGTCAGAGAATCCGGCGCGCCCGCGGATAGCTCCCGAGCACGATCAGTTCCTGGCAGTGCTCGCCCGCCTCGCGGATCGCCCCGGCGACTTCCGGATCGTCGCGATGGCCCTTCGCATCGATGAAGAACGAGTAGCTCCAGTTGGTGCGGCCGCTGGGGCGCTTGTCGATGTGCGAGAGGTTCACGCCCCGGTCGCGGAAGACGCCCAGCACGTCCACGAGCGCACCGGGCTTGTCCTCGGTGGTGAACATGATGCTCGTCTTGTCGTCGCCGCTGCGGACGGCGGTCGATCGCGCGATCACGAAGAACCGCGTGATGTTGCTCACGTTGTCCTCGATCTTGCTGAACAGTGACTTGAGCCCGTAGATCTGGCCCGCGAGCTCGCTGCCGATGGCTGCGGTGCCGGGCACGGCGCCGATCTCGAGCGCCTTCTTGCATTCCTCTGCGGCAATCTGCGCCGCCCGCGATGAACTCGCGGCGGGGATCAGCTCCGCCTTCGGGTACTGCGTCGCGAGCCAGTGGCGGCACTGGCTGAAAACCTCGGGCTTGCTGTGGATCCGGCGCACGTCCTTGGGCTCGCAGTTGGCGAGCAGCGCGTGGTGCACCTCCAGCTGCACCTCGGCATAGATGTGCGTGGCCGTGTGATACTTCTTCAGCGCATCGAGCGTCTCGACGATGCCGCCGCCGGTGGAATTCTCGATCGGCACCAGCCCGTAGTTCACGTGCCCGCGCGCCACTTCCGTGAACACGCCGGCGATCTCGTGCAGGTCCTCGAACGCAACCGACGAACCGAAGTGACGCACCGCCGCCACATGCGAGTGCGAGCCCAGCGGCCCGAGGAACCCGATGCGCAGCGGCTGCTGCAACTGAAAACTGCCCGACATCAGCTCGCGGTAAACACCCTCGAGCGTGCGATCCTGCAGCGGGCCGCTGTTGGCGTGGATCACCTTGTCGAGTACTTCGGCCTCGCGGTGCGGGGCGTAAATGGGCAGTCCGGCCGCTCGCTTGTACTTGCCGACGTTGACCACCAGCGCGGCACGCTCGTTGAGCAGGCTCACCAATTTCTTGTCGATGGCGTCGATCTTGACGCGGACTTCAGAAAGATGTTTCTGTGCCGCGGCGGACAGCTTGCCGGCTTTGGCAACTTGCGCGCTCTTGGCGCCACCCTTGGCGGCCTTTGCGCTTGTGCTGGACTTGGCGGACGACTTCTTGCGGGCTCGCTTGGGCATCGCTGGCTCGTTCAATTGGAATGCTGCCGCAATTCGCGGCAGACCCGGAATTATCGGCTCAAGCGGACCGCGGATTGCCCCGAGAAAGCCATTCGGGGTCCAGGCGGGGGTGAAATATCCCCTTTTCACCCAAAACTGACCGACCCAAGGTCCTAAGAACTCTTCCGGACGCCATGGACGCCATCGAACTCCAACCCGCTTCGCAACACCCCGAGTGGCTGTCGGGCGCGCACGACGCGATCGGCCGCTTCTTCGAGCATGTCACGCCCATGACGCCCTGGGTCGTCGCGCTCGGACTGGGCATCGCGTTCCTTCTGTGGGCCAAGGGATCCAAGCTCGTGCGCCCGGCGCTCACGCTCACGGGGGCGGCGCTCGGCGCGATCGCGGGCGGCGCGTTGGCCACGCCCCTTGCTTCGACGGCGGTGGGACTGCTCGGTGGTGCGCTCGTGGGTGGGCTGGTTGGGTATCTCAGCTTCCGCGTGGTGACGGCGGGTGTTGCGGGGGTGGCGCTCTCGGCACTCACGCTTGCGGGATCGGTCGTATATCTCGATCGCCATGAGCACGCGATTCCGGTGGAGGCCAAGGCCCCGCTCAGCATGAATGAAGAAGCGGTG
>JAFEBN010000176.1 GCA_018242645.1 Planctomycetota bacterium
CTGGTCGATGTGGCGCTGGATCGCCATGATGCCTTCGAGCAACTGCTCCGGACGCGGCGGGCAGCCGGGCACGTAGACATCGACCGGGATGAACTGATCGCAGCCCTGAACAGTCGCGTACGTATCGAACACGCCGCCTGTGGAGGCGCACGCGCCCATGCTGATCACCCACTTGGGCTCGGTCATCTGCATGTAGATCCGCTGCAGCACCGGGAGCATCTTGATCCCGATGCGCCCGGCGACGATCATGAGGTCCGCCTGGCGCGGGGAGAATCCCATCCGCTCCATGCCGAACCGGGCCACGTCGTAGCGGCTGGAGGCGGTCGCCATGAGTTCGATGCCGCAGCACGCCGTCGCGAAAGGCATGGGCCACATGCTGTTACGGCGTGCCCAGTTGATCACGCGCTTGAACTGCGTGGTCAGGACCCAATCGTTCGGAAGTGCTGCTTCAATGCCCATGCGTCAAAGACCTCTTGGCCCATGGTAGCGTCAACGAATCCCGGTCGAGGACGAGCCAAAAGAATCCTCTTTCTTGCCCTCCGGGAACACGGCCTTGTCCAGCGCCGTCTCGCTGCGATAGGGCTTCTGCACGGTGACGCCCTGGGCTCCCAGCCCCTCGGCCCGAACAACCCGCTGGTAGCAACCCCCCGCCATGGCGGTCGCCGCCAGGCCCACAATCGAGAGAACAACACGCTTCTTCATGCCGGAGCCACTCCCGGAATTTCCTGCGGTGCTGCAGGTGTCTGCACCGGCGCCGGCGTGCCGGACACGAGCAAATCCGCCAGCGTCATGCCCTTGGCCGCTTCCTTTTGGGCCGCTCGCAACCTCGCCAGCGCCGGGGGCAGAGACTTTTCCGCGTCGGAGCCCAGCGCGCTCACGCCATCACTCAGCGAATAGCCGAGCGTTAACAGCTGCTCAACGGGAATCTGCGTGGGAGATCGTGCAAGGGTGAACTGCTCTTCCTCGTGGGGCAGCGCGCCGGGGAGCAAAATCGTCCCCCGCCGCTCGGCCGATTGGACCTGGACCGGAAGCAGCAACCCCACGCGCGCCAGCTGCCGCAGAACCTCGGCCAGCACCTGTTCATTCAGGTGGACTTCGTTTTTGAGCGCCGAAGCCGACGAGGGCTTGCCGATGTCGAAGTTCTTCGCCACCGCGATCATGATGGGCACGATCACGCCCGAGTCGATGATCGCGGGTTCCGAAGGTCCCCGTGCGGCGGCGAGCGCAAACAGGTTTGGACCCATCGAACGCAGCCGCGAGAAGAGCTGGATCGAACGGGCGATCTGCAGGCCGAACAGCACGATCAGCCATGTGCAGTAAATCCAGAAAAGAAACAGCGGCAGCAGCGCCAGCGATCCATAAAACCGCGAGTATGAACTCGTCGGCTGCATCGCAAACCGGACGTACTCCCGGAACGCGTACTTGAGCAGTTCCCAGCACACGGCGGCGAAGAAAGCGCCGGCCGCCGCGGGAATCATCCGCACACGGGCGTTGGGTACCGTGAAGTACACAACCAGCAGGATGATCCCTGTGATGCAGATCTGGATCAGGTTGCCCAGCATGAGCAGCAGGAAACTCGCCACCTGCCCCTGCACGTTGTTCGTGATGAACACCTGCATTTTGGAGCTAATGGCGTTCCCCAGGTAGAACGTGCCCAGCAGAAACACGGCGCCCAGCGTCATCAGCGTCCAGTACTGCATGATCCGGCGGGCCCAGCTCTTGCCGGCCTGCGCCTCGTAGATCCGGTTGAACGCGTACTCCACCTCCACCACCATGGACACGGCGGCGTACACCAACAGCAGCAATGCCGCGATGCCGATGCCCGTGAAACTGATGGATTTCACGCCCGTGGTGAGCGAACGAATCCAGTCATCCAGCCACTCACGCGGGACGACCGGCTTACCAGACGCCGCCTCGTGCACGGCATCCACCTTCAAGGACTGCTGCGGTTCCGGGGGCGGCTTGATCTCGGGCACCACCGGCGCGCCATCGGGCGGCGCGTCGGACTCGTGGATCTGGAAGACCTCGGTCAGCCCGGTGTACTTCAGGGCGTTGTCAACCGCCCACTTGATGTCCTGTTCCTTGGCGAACGCGCCCAGCATCGACAGCCCGATGATCAGCACCGGCACCAACCCGAAGATCGTGCGATAGGCGAGTGCCGCGGCCATCAGCGGCATCTGGGCCTTGTAGAACCCCGAAACCGACACGCCCAGCAGGTGCAGCGTGCTCGGCTTGGTGCCCGGGGGCAGGTTCAGCGCCTGGATCGCGGTGAGGTCGGGGCGGTCATCCTCGTCGGTCGGCCAGCCGATCGTGCTGAAGACGTAATCCACCGCCCAGTGCCGACGAGGCTTCTGCCACGCGTTCCCGTTTTTTCCGTTCGCCTGACTCAGGGCCGCTCACTCCTGGAAATCTTCCGGATCCACCCCCGGCTCCTCGGACTCCTCTGATTGTTGGTCGGACCGCCCCGGTGCTTTCTTCGCCGGGGCCGAATCGGGCGCTTTGCTGCCGCCAACGACCCGCGGGCGGCGCTTCCCGGGACCTCGGGACGCGCCCATGACCGATCCGCTCTTTTTGCCCTCGCCCGACAATTCGTCGAGAAACGTCCGCAGCGCCCGCATCTCGTCGCGCGAAAGCTCGCGCCAGGCGCCCGGGCCGACCTCACGCAGGCGAAGCGGGCCGATGCCCAGTCGCAGCATCTTGCGAACCGGGTGACCAACCAGGTGCAACGCTTGGGCAACGTACTCATCCCGCGGCTCGCTGGTCAGTATCTCGATCGATGAATTTCCGGCACCCCCACCCCCACCCGCACCCCCACCACCCCCCCCCTCACCGGCGCGCCGAGGGTCGGATTCGGACAGGAAGCCCTGACCATCCGCGTTGCGTTTGGACGGGTCCAAGGCCCGAATTTCCATCCGGACTCGCCGCATGGTCGGCTTGTTCTGGTGGGGCCGCTTGGCGCCGCGTTCCATCGTGCGGACCGGGGGCTTCTCCGCTCCTGGCGGTTCTTTCCCCCGTTCGGGCACCAGCACCTGGACGCCCTTGTTCAGCTTGCTCCGGACGGTGCCCGTGGGCGTGCCTTTGACCCGGGCATGGTAGAGACGCTCGACGCGGGAGCGCGGATGGGAAAGCAGCGTCGCGGCCTTGGTGTTGCTGGTCAGCAGCATCAGACCCGAGGCCTCAAACCCCAGCGTGCCCACCGGGAACAGGCGGGGCGCTGTGGGGTGATCCACATAGTCAGAGACGCTGGGGCGGGTATCGAGGTCGTCCGCAGGGGGGGTCGCCAGGACGCGGGAGGGTTTGTGCCACATCAGGTAGATATGACGCGTCACCGGCTTGATGAGACGGCCATCGACCCGGATCTCGTCGGCCTCCGGGTCGACAAAGACGGGGAGTTTCTCGACCCGCTCGCCGTTGACCTCGACATGGCCGGTTTCGATGAGCCGCTCGCACTGCTTGCGTGCCGCGACCCCGGCTTCGGCCAGCACCCGCTGGAGCCGGACCCGCCTTGAAGATGTGGACCCCGAGGAACTCATCAGGGAGCAGTGTAGAGAGCGGGGCCGGAGCAAAGCGCGCAGGTCCGAAAAACACCAGAAAACGCGCACGGTTTGCCGATCAGAGGTCGTTCCGCCCGGTACGTTGGCAGTCACATGGCGACGCAGCAGCTTCCCAACTCGACCAAGCCACTTCCTGGGCCGCTTGCGGGCCCGGAAAAGACGATCAGCGAGGTGTTCATCTCGCCGCGGGTCGTGGATCGCCGCACGTTCGAGGAATACTCGGCCACGCTGCAGCAGTTG
>JAFEBN010000177.1 GCA_018242645.1 Planctomycetota bacterium
GCCGGGGCGCGGTTTCGCCGCCGCGCGTTGATTGCCTGCACGTGGGCGCACCGATACCGCTCCCTCCAGTCAGGATGCGCCGCAAGGGGTTTTCCGTCACCCGTCCGAACCGAGCGGACACACGCGGTCAGGTACCCCGCTTATTCCCGAAGATCTCGATGTGCAGCCTCGGGCAATACCGCCAGCCGCGCCGAATGCACTCGTCCACGATCCAGCGCCGGCTCTGGAGCGTCTGAACGGTCACGCCCTCGGGCATGAGCAGCACGTCGTCGGGCCTCCAGCCCGCAAGCCTCTTCAGGACCCCCTCAATCTCGGTGAGTTGGGCCGGCTCGCTGACGACAAATTTGAGCTGGCGTTCCGGAGCGGCTTCCAGCAACCGCTGAAGCACGGCGACATCGAGCCGCCGCTCCTCGTGACGGATGCGCCAGACGCCCCCGGGATCGCGTGGATCCGAAACCCCGGGCGTCGAGTTGGAGAGCTTGGGACTGATGCTCATCAGGTCGCAGGTCACCTCGCGAGTGATCGTGCCCGCGGTCTCGATGGTGATGTGCATCCCCAGCGCGCGGAGCTCGCGCGTGAGCGTGGAAACCGCGGGGAACATCATCGGTTCGCCCCCGGTCACCACGGCGTGCGCGATCCCGCGCCCCCGATTCGCGCCCGCTTCTTCAAGCAGCGACTCGATCGACCGAGCCGTGAACTCAGGGTTCCAGCTCGCGTACGGCGTGTCGCACCACGCGCACCGGAGGTTGCAGCCGCTGAACCGTACGAACCACGAAGCAACGCCCGCGAGTTTTCCCTCGCCCTGGATGCTGGTGAACGTCTCGGAGATGGGCAGGCCGTCGGCCATCGGGTGGATCGTGACTCAGCTGTAGCGGGTGGGGTCGGGGATGCCGGCGTCGTGGAAACCTTTCCGCCGGATCTGGCACGAATCGCAGTGACCGCACGCGATGGGGTGCCCCTGCGCATCAACACGCGGGTCGTAGCAACTGGTCGTCAACGCGTAATCTACGCCCAGGCGCGTTCCGAGCCGGATGATGTCGGCCTTCGCGAGCGTGCTCAGCGGCGCGTGGATCTCAAAACCGGGGCGGCCCTGTTCAATCGCGTCGGTGCCGAGCTTGGTTCCCAGGTTCGCGCAGCGGGCAAATGCCTCGATGAACTCGCCGCGGCAATCCGGATACCCCGAGTAATCAATCGCGTTCACGCCCACAAAGAGATGCCGCGCCCCCAGCGTCTCCGCCAGCGCCGTCGCGATGGACAGGAAAATCAGGTTTCGCGCCGGCACATAGGTCACCGGAACCCCCGTGCCGATCGCTCGTTCATCCCTGTCCTTCGGAACCGGGATATCCGCCGTCAAGGCGCTCCCGCCAAAGGCCCGCAGGTCGATTCGCACAAGCCGGTGATCCGCGGCACCGAGTTGCCTCGCCACCAATTCCGACGCTTGCAACTCCACCCGGTGGCGCTGCCCGTAATCGACCGCCAAAGTCACACAGCGGTGCCCTTCCGACCGGGCCACCGCGAGCGCCGTGGCGCTGTCGAGTCCGCCGGAAAGAAGGATCACCGCTGTGTTTTGGCTGGCCGAAGACGACACGCTCAAGCGTACGACTATCGCCCAATGCTCGGAGATGTGGTGGGGGGGGTGGGGGAGGTGGGGGAGGTGGGGGACGTGGGGGTCGAGGACGGTTGTTTGGGGATCAACGCGAGTCGGTTGTTGGGGTAGTCGGTGATGATCACAAATCGCTTCAAGATGTCGGTTCCGATGTTGGCGTCCTTCTGATCGTCGCCGAAGCTGCCCTTGGCTTCGAGCGCGAAATCGGCATCGACATTGTCGAAGGTCGTTCCGCCCAGTTGGAGCGACGAAATCTTGCCCCGCTTCCCGGCCACGAAACCGCCGACGCCGCCCATCTTGCAGTCCCTGACATCGCGTCCCTCGAGCATCTTGTACTTGTCGACGGCGGCTTTGTGGAAGGTGACCGACCCGTTGGCGCCCAGGTCCAGCCGGAACCGGCCGTCATGCCCTTCGAACTGGCCTGCCACCACCGGCACGCGATCGCCAAGGTCCGCGCTGGTCCAGTTGCCCGATTGGAGTTTGTAGCTGGCCGGATCGGACAGCGAGACGGCGGGGGCGGCCAGGTCGATCTCGCCCACGCACTTGGAGAGCACGCCGTACCCGATGATCCCGCAGATTTTCTCCCCGACAAGCGGTTCCAGAAACGCGAGATCAACCTCCATGAGCGGGTGATCCCGGAAGGTTGCCGGACCGAGCTGGAGCGACTTGGCGGTGTACAGCTTGGCTTCCTTGGAGCCGCCAACGCCTGTTGCCTGGATGGACCCCGCCGAAGCGAGATCGAGCCCGGCAACTTGCGGCGTCGAGATGCAGCAGATGCCCGCGCCCGTATCGAAGATGAACCAGCCGGCGTCATGCCCGTTCACGCGGGGCTTGACGAGGATGTGCCCCGACTTGATGCGTTTCACTTCGAGCGCAGGGGCGGCTCCCGCGTCGAATGTCACCGGCCCCTGCACGGGGACGCCTTGCGCATCGCGCTGGATGTCATCCGCGCCCAGCGCCCCGGGCGCGATCAGCCCGAGCAGGAGTCCGGCAGACGCGATCAGACAGACAGGAAGCTTCATCAATGTCCCCTTTCCTTGGTGCGAACCCGTGAGCGATTGCCCGGCTTGCGAACCCGTTCGCCAAAGCCGGAAGGTGCCAGCAGAAACCCGAGCGACACGGCGGTTCGGCCGGCGCCCGGGCCGCCCGATCGGAGCGTTTCGTGCAGCTCCGCCAGCAGTCTGTTGATGTGCGCGAGCTGATCGGCGCTCACCCATCCCGTGATGCGCCCGCCCCAGACTCGCCTGTCGGCGCCCTCGCCCGCGTGGCGCTCGTTCAAGCACGCTCGCTCGAACTCGCGCAGCGAGAGCTTCACCGCGTTCCGCACCACGCGGCAGATGTCTTTCCTGGGAGTCGTGTCGTAATCGAGCTTGACCGTCGGGCCCGGCAGCCGGTAAACCGCCGCGGTTTCACGCCCCGTTCCCGCTTGTGAATCCGACTTGATCAAACCCACCCGCTCCAAAGCGCGGATGTGAAAGTAAAGAGCGTCCGGGCGGCGGCCCAGCAGTTCCGCAAGCCGCGCCACCGTGCACGGCCCCGCGCTCATCAGGGCATCGACGATCTCCTGGCGCGTCGCGGAGGCGAGCGCCCGTGCTTCGGTTCGGGTGATGCGATGGGAGGTGCTCGTCCGGCTCATCATTGAATTATACGCAGATTATTCAATAAAGCAACCCGCCGCAGGTGCGGGCCCGCGCCGCCGTTCAGGCCGGCTTCCGCAGCACCGCGGCGTGCGGCGTTTTCACGCTGCCGCACATCTTTTTCTCGTAATTTGTCGCGACAAACTGGCCCTCGCCCACCCACGCAGGAGGCGCGAACGACCGGCGTTCAAACGCCCGTCCGCCCGGCACACGCGCCGGATCGCTCCAGCGCTCGAAATGCTCTTCCATCCACAGCCAGTAGTCATCGTGGTCGGTCACGATTCGCAGCTCGCCCCCCGGAACCAGCACGCGCCGCGCTTGTTCGAGGAACCGGTCCTGCACGACCCGGTTCTTGTGGTGCTTGGCCTTGGGCCATGGATCGGAGTAATACAGGTGCACGGTGTTGACAATCGCGTCGGGGCATCGCCAGCGAAGAAACTCCACCGCGTCGGCGTGGAGCATCCGCACGTTGC
>JAFEBN010000178.1 GCA_018242645.1 Planctomycetota bacterium
CCGGCGGCCCGACCAAGGGGATTGTCCATGCATCGCACGCGCACTCTCACAGGCACACTGGCCCGCACGCTCGCCTGCACGCTCGTCGCCGGCTTGGCGCTGCCCTCTGCGGCTCAGACCGCGACCATCATCGTCGACGGCAACGCCCGCACCATCAACGGCGACAGTTCAATCTTCAACGGCGTTGGATTTCGTTCCGTGCGCGATGATGCCGCCAAGACCATCACGTTCTACTTCAAGGGAAACCTGAAGGTTGATCTTCCATTCCCCATGAGGTTTGTGGTTCAGAACGCGGACTACCCCGTCCGATTGATCGTCGGCAACGACGCCGAGTTCCCCGGTGGCCTGCAACTCGTCGCCGGAACTGCCGGCGGCGGCGCCCCAGGTGCCGCAGGTGAGGGTGGCGCCGTGTCGGTCGGGCTTCAAGGCGATGGAATCGGCTACGTGCCCAACGGCGGATTCGGAGGCGTCTCGAACTGCTCCGGATTGCACTACGCCGCCGGCGGCGGCGCTCGTGGTTTTCTCAACTTTGGTGCCGAAAACGCGCAGCCCGGCAAGCCGGGCACCGCAGGATCAAACGGCTCACCGGGCGTCAACCAGAACCCACTCTCCCCGGGCTTCGGCCTCGGCGGCAGTGCCGGCGCGGGCGCAGCCATTCAGCCACGCCAGCGGCAAAGCTATGAACCAAGTGGAGGCGCCGGCGGTGAGTATGGATTCGCGAGTGGCTCGAACGGAGGGCACGGCGTGAATGGACTGTCGGGCGACCCGCAGTTCGCTTCCCTTCCGGGTTCGACCGGCGGCGACGCAACCAACCCGTCGAACCCACACAAAGCTTCACTCTCGCCTCTTCTCGTTGCCGGCAACGGCGGCGGTTCCGGAGCAGGAGGGGGAGGGGGTGGACCAGGAAACGGGGGAGACGGCGGCACTTCTGGGTCAGCAGGAGGGGGCGGCGGATCGACGTTTTGCGACCGCGGTGGAGACGGCGGCAACGGGGGCACAGGGGGAGGCGGGCGTCCGGGGGGCAATAGCGGCGCGGGCGGGAATGGCCAGCCGGGCGGTGCGGGTGGCGGCGCGATCGAGTTCAGTGCGCTGGGGAAGTTGACCATCAGCGGCGGATTACTCGATGCGAGCGGCCAGAGCGCCAACGGCACGCGGATCGCAGGCAGCGCAGGGCTTCCGGGCACCTTCGGTTACAACGGCGGACCCGGAATGCCCGGGCAGGTCGTCAATACGCCGGCAGGTAACGGCGGAAATGGCGGAAACGGTGGAAAAGGGGGGGACAGCGGAAAAGGCGGGGATGGCGGGTCTGGTGGCCTGGGAACCGGTGGCTCCGGCGGGACGGTCTTTGTGTCCGCGACCGAGTTGAACTTCACCGGGACATTCGATGTGCGTGGCGGAACGAACGGGGCGGGGTTGCCGCGAGCGGATTCGGGCCGCGCGATCGTGTCGTACAACCACAAGTTTGCGGGCGCGCTCACCGCCAGCCCGAGTGAAGACAACGGGCCATTGCTCACGCTGCCGGGAATGGTTCCGGAAGCATCGCAGGCTTCGCCCTACATCAACGGTGGACCGGTGGTTCCGTACATCGCGGGGTTGGTGGGCGGGGCTGCGGTCGCGGGCGTGATTCCCGGCTTGAAGGCGACGACGATGGTGAATCCGGCGACGCTGCCTCCCAACACGGTGGCCGCTCTCCTGATGCTGAACACCGACGTCCCCGGCATGACCTACGACAAGACCAAGTACCGGGCGCTGCTCTTCTTGAACTACAGCCCCAGCCCCGACCCCCAGGCCTTCTTCATTGGCTTGGGCGGCCTTCCGTTCCACAACTTTCTCTATACATTTGGGTGGGCCAACGACCCGCGTTTCGGCGGAACCCTCGGACCGGAGTTCATCCAGGTGTTGGGCGATGCGGTGTATGTCACGCTCGTACCGATCGCTCAACTCAATCAGAATCTGGCTGGGATCGGCGGCTACTTCCGCAACGCGGCCAACACGGGCACCGAGTTAGTCATCACCGACAGCACCACCTTCGGCGTGGGAATCAGCAAGATGCTGACCGTGCAACGCAAGGTCTGCACCGGCGACTTCAACAGCGACGGCCTCGTCGACGACGCCGACTTCCAGATCTTCGTCGTCGGATACGACATCCTGGACTGCGCCGACGCGTCGATGCCCGCGGGATGTCCGACGGACATCACCCGCGATGGATTTGTGGATGATGCGGACTTCCAGAAGTTCGTGGTTGCGTACGACGCGCTGTTGTGCCCGTAACCCGGCGCGATGGGTGAGCGTGGCCAGACGCGGATGGATCACAAGTCCGAACCGGGTCGGTGCGTGAGCGCCGGCCCGTGTCGCCGTTCTGGTGAACGGTCCGATTTCAAGGCAAAGTGGTTTTTTCTGTATTTCTTGATATTGATGTGATCGCGACAGAGTGGTTGCGTGGATGTTCATGAGGTCGTGCCCATTCGCCGCATCGAGCGGCGGGCACTTCCGATGTTCCAGGCCCGCCCCCACCTCCCGGCGGCCCGACCAAGGGGATGACCAATGGCTCGCACCCTCACTCGCACACTGGCCTTCACGCTCGTCGCCGGCCTCGCCCTGCCCTGCAACGCCCAAGCCATCAACGCCGACGTGAACGGCAACGCCCTCACCATCAACGGCAACGCCGCCACCTTCAACGGCGTCCCCTTCCGCGCCATCCGCGACGACGCCGCCAAGACCATCACGTTCTACTTCAAGGGCGATCTCAAGTTCGGCCCCGCGAACCCCGTCACCTTCACCGTCTCCAACGCCTCCTACCCCGTCCGCTTCATCGTCGGCAACGACGCCGATTTCAAGGGCGGCCTCACCATCCTCGCCAGCGGCACCGCCGGCGGCGGAGCCGCCGGAACCACACCGGGTCAGGGTGGCGCTGTATCGATCGGACGACAAGGCGATGGAATCGGCGCGGTGACCTACGGCGGATGGGGTGGTTCTGCGAACTGCTTCGGATACCAGACCAGAGGCGATGACGGCGATTCCGGCCGTCTCAACTTCGGCGCCGAAGACGCCCAGCCAGGCATGCCGGGCACCGCGGGTGGCAACGGCTCACCGGGTCTCAACCAAAACCCGCAGTTGCCCGCCTTCGGCCTCGGCGGACCGGCGGGCGCCGGCGCACTCATCCAACCGCGCAGCACCGAAACAAGGTATCCACCTGGTGGCGTGGGCGGTGCATACGGATTCTCGAGTGGTTCCAATGGAGGGATGGGATACAACGGATATCAGGGCGACAATCAACTTAACTCGAACCCCGGCTCAACGGGCGGCGACGCAACCAACCCATCGAATCCCTTCAAGACTTCCCTCTCGCCAATCCTCGTCGCCGGAAACGGTGGAGGCGCGGGAGGCGGAGGGGGAGGCGGCGGGCCAGGAAATGGGGGCAACGGCGGCACTTCGGGCAGCGCGGGTGGCGGAGGTGGCTCGACGTTCTGCGATAAAGGTGGTAACGGCGGCCAAGGCGGCACCGGCGGCGGCGGTCGACCGGGCGGCAACAGCGGCGCCGGCGGAAACGGACAGCCGGGCGGGGCGGGCGGCGGCGCGATCGAGTTCACCGCACTCGGCAAGTTGACCGTCAGCGGCGGAACCCTCGATGCCTCGGGACAAAGCGCCGTCGGCACACGGATCCCCGGTACCGTCGGCCTTCCCGGCACCTTTGGCTACAACGG
>JAFEBN010000179.1 GCA_018242645.1 Planctomycetota bacterium
TCAGCACGATGCCGCACAGACCGAATGCCGCGGCAGAAACCAAGGCCTTGAAAAACGTGTCGGGCAACCACATGCGATCAGGCTCCGGGGAGTGGGGGAGGGATGTCAGACTGAGCAAGGGTCAATGTTGGACGTGCGGATTCGCCAGGGTTGAACACGTGCGGCACGAACGGGCTCACGTTGGAGAGTACCGCAACAGTGTCTTCACGCATGCCGACACCGCAGTCCTTGCCGCCCACAACCCAGCTTCCGACAAGCGCGTAGCGGTCGCCGAATCGCGGAAGCGTGGCCTTTGCCTGGTACACGTAGGGCCCGGCGTACGGGCCCGGCGTTTCCGTGATGACACGGCCGTGGTCGACCACAGTGATGTTGGCGCCCTCACGCGAGAAAAACGGTTTGCGCACGTGCGACCATTTGGGCGGGTCGAGCGTCGCGGGCAGGAGATAGGGACTGCGGGGAAACAGCGAGTGCAACACGCACAAGATCGCTTTGCTGCTCAGAATCAGTTTCCACGCGGGCTCGATCCAGCGTGTGGACGCCAGGGGTATGAACCGGCCGAATTCCTCGTCCATCAGCCATTCCCAGGGATAGAGCTTGAACAGATGTCGTATCGCACGCTCGCTCTCGTCGCGGAACTCGCCCGCCGCGGCATTCCAGCCGATCGCGCTCACGGGCAGGGCGTGCGTCGCGAGCCCGGCCTGCCCGGCCGTGTCGCGCAGATACTCGATTGTCATCACGTCTTCGGGTGATTCCGTTGCGCAGGCAAAGTGCACGGGCCCCGTGGACACGGCCGACTTCCACGCATCGATCAGGCGTTCGTGAATGCTGTTGTACTGATCGCTTCCCGGGAACTTGTCCTGCAGCCAGTACCACTGAACAACCGCAGACTCGAGCAGCGCAGTCGGCGTGTCGGCGTTGAACTCCAGAAGCTTGGGCGGGTTGCGACCGTCGTACGCCAGGTCGAACCGCCCGTAGAGCGAGGGGTGCCCCTCCAGCCAGGACCGGCGCACGTACGCGTGGAACTGCTCGGGAATACCGACAAGGTGCAGCTTGTTCTCACGCACAAGCATGTCGACCGCCTCACGGCACATCGAAACCAGCTCGCGCGTGCAATGCTCGATCGAAGAGACGTCAAACTCCGACAGCTCGTAGTACGCCGACTCGTCCCACAGTTCCCAGCCTTCACACTCCAGGAAGACCAGTCCCTGGCTCTCCACCTTGGTTCGCCAATCCGGGCGGGGCTGGATGGCGATGCGCTTCATGCGTTCACCCGCTGAACGAGCCCGTGTGCGAGCCGAAGCCGCCTCTGATCGTGCCGGAAGAACTCGAGCCCGAGGAAAAAGACCGACCGACGCCGGAACCGTGCGGGAAGAACCAGAAGCCGTGCGACCCCGAGCCCGACCCCGATCCCGGAGTCGATTGGCAGGAGTAGGACGCGATGATGACGGTCGCGGCCGTTGCGACAAGCACGATTGGAACCGCGGCACTCACACGCCGGGCGTGCGCTTCGTTCCGCGAAAGCTGCGGGTACGCGGGCCAGTTTGGCTTCTTTTTCTTCTGCGGGTCGGCCATCGGCGATCAGCCGTTCTGTCGCGGGATCTCGATCCACTGCGTCGGCGTGTGCCGCACGATCGCGCCGGTGCTCGAATAGATGATCTGTTCGGCAACGTTGGTGCAGTGGTCGGCGACGAGCTCGCATTCGCTGGCCACTTCCAGCAGAAGGAACGCGAACTCGACGGTCATCTGCCCCTTGGCGATCTGCTGTTCCCCGTCGCGGACGATCGCGTCCTTGAACGCGGTGACGCAGTGCTGGCTCTGCAGCACGACCTTGGCCAGCGGCGCGTCGGTTCGTGCAAAGGCGGTGGTGGTGTCGCGAAGAATCCCGATGACGCTGTTGGCCATCATGCGAAACGTCGCGGGGAAGGCCGGGGTCTGTGCACCCGGCTTGATGAGTTCCGAAAGGTCGACCGCCACATCGGCCACGCGCTCGAACTCGTTGTTCACCTTGACAATCGTCAGCACGCGCCGCAGGTCGCTCTCGCCCAGGCTCGCGCCCTCGTTGGTGGCGTCGTTCAGAAGGGCGACGCAGGCCTTCTCGATCGCCACGTCGGCAGCGTCGATCGCATCGTCGTCGCTGTTGACCCGCGCCGCCTTCGCCGCGTCACGGGTAAAGAACGCGTCGAACGCCAGTTCCAGCAGCGCCTGGACCCGGCGGCCCTGCGCCTCCAGGTCCGAGGTCAATTGGGCGATGCGTTTGGAAAAGTCCTGCGGCATGGTTCGTGCCACAACCATACCACGCCGATTGAACCCGTGCCGGGACTCGCTTACGCTCGTTTTCGCAAAGGCGTCCGGCCCATCCGCCACGCCGCCTGCGTTCTTCCGGAGCACCCCATGTCGTTCGAAATCCAGTCCGTCAAGGCCCGTCAGGTTCTCGATTCCCGCGGCAACCCCACGCTCGAAGTGGATGTCACGCTGGATTCCGGTTTCATCGGCCGGGCCGCCGTGCCTTCGGGTGCATCGACGGGCGAGAACGAGGCGGTCGAGCTTCGCGACGACGACAAGGGCCGCTACCTGGGCAAGGGCGTCAGCAAGGCCGTGAACAACGTCAACGGCTTCCTCGCGCCGGAACTCCTGGGTATTGATGCGACGCACCAAGAGGCCATCGACAAGCTCATGAACCAGATCGATGGCACTCCGAATAAGGGACGGATGGGCGCCAACGCCATCCTCGGCGTATCCCTGGCGGTCGCCAAAGCCGCTGCCGCGGCCGCCAGCCTGCCCCTCTACCGGTACATCGGTGGCAGCGCCGCCCGCACCCTGCCCGTGCCCATGCTCAACGTGCTCAACGGCGGCAAGCACGCCGACAGCACGGTGGATTTCCAGGAATTCATGATCCAGCCGTGGGGTTTCGACTCGTTCGAGGAAGGTCTGCGGGCGGGCGTCGAGATCTATCACAGCCTGAAGAAGGTGCTGCACGCCAAACACCTCTCGACGGCGGTCGGCGATGAAGGCGGCTTCGCGCCCAACCTGAAGAACAACGAAGAGGCACTCAAGCTGCTGGAAGAGGCGACCGGCAAGGCCGGGTACAAGTGGGGCGAGCAGATCTTCGTCGCGCTCGATCCGGCCACCAGCGAGTGCTGGAACGAAGCCAAGGAAGATGGCAAGCAGGGTTACAAGTTCTTCAAGAGCACGAAGGAAATCGTCAGCAGCGATCACATGATCCAGCTCTGGACCGACTGGTGCAGCAAGTACCCCATCCGCTCGATCGAGGACGGGCTGGCCGAAAACGACTGGTCGGGGTGGAAGAAGCTCACGGAGAAGCTCGGGGCGAAGGTGCAGCTCGTGGGCGACGACCTGTTTGTCACCAACCGCAAGTTCCTGCAGCGTGGCCTCGACGAGAAGTGCGCCAACGCGATCCTCGTCAAGGTCAACCAGATCGGGAGCCTGAGCGAGACGCTCGACGCCGTGGGCCTGGCGATGCGGAACCGGTACGCTGCGGTGATGAGCCACCGCTCGGGCGAAACGGAAGACTCGACCATCGCCGATCTTGCCGTCGCGACCAACTGCGGCCAGATCAAGACCGGAGCGCCCTGCCGCAGCGACCGCAACGCGAAGTACAACCAGCTTCTGCGCATCGCGGAGGAACTGGGCGACAGCGCGGTGTAC
>JAFEBN010000017.1 GCA_018242645.1 Planctomycetota bacterium
GCATCCACACCTGTCGTCTCGATCCGCAGCTTCGAAAGTGTGCGGGCGAATGCGCCCTGCCCGCAGGCCACATCGAGGCACTTTTCTCCCGGCTTGGCGCCGAGCATCCGCAGGGTGCCGGGAATGATGACCTTTTCGAAGTGGTCGCTGCGCCCTTCCTCGATCATCCGGTCGTACCAACCGGCGACGTGGTCCCAGCCGGCATCCTTGGAAGCAGGCGCGGAAGCGGGCTGAGAAGCAGGCCGCGACTCCTCAGGCGCTCCCTTTTCGATCGCCGCAGCCTCATCGCGTCCGGCACCAACCAACTTGAAGAATTCGCGAGGAATCGGGCTCTTGAGTTTGACCGCCCGGCCGTTGAACGCGTGGACAAAGCCCAGTTCGCCCGCGTGCAGGCACACGCGGTCGACCGGGTCCTCCGACGAGCCGTACCGGCGATCGCCCACGATGGGGTGCCCCATTTCCAGCATGTGCACCCGGATCTGGTTCTTCCTACCGGTCTCCAGCCGAATCTGCAGCAGCGACTTTCCCCTTCCGGCGTTCACGCACCGCCAGTGTGTCACCGCGAGCTTTGAGTCGCCAGGGTCCGTGCCGGCTCCGAGCGGCTTGCTGCTGCTCTCAACGATTCCTTTGGCGTTCTCTCTCAGGAAGGATTGAACCGTTCCTGAAGATCCAGGTCCCGAGGTCGGCAGTTCGCCTTCGACCACGGCGTAGTACAGCCGGGTGAGTCGGCGCGAACGGAGGTCCTCCTTCAGCCAGTGCAGCGCCCGCTCGGACTTCGCGAAGATCATCAATCCGGACACCTCGCGATCAAGCCTGTGTACCACGAAAACCGGCTGGCGCCCTCGCGTGCGCGTTTTTCCGCGGACGTGCTTTTTCACGAGCGAGAAAAGATCATCGCCCTCATAGCCTTCGCCTCGAGGCCCGCCCACATACGCCGACAGCATCCCACAAGGCTTGTCCGCGACGAGAAGATCATCATCCTCAAGGACAATCCGCGCCCCGCGCGACAAGCCCCGCGGCGAATCGCCGGAACCCTTGTGCGGATCATCGTGGCGGCGGGGCGGACGTGGAGGGCGGTTGGAGCGGTCGCGCATTGGCTGATTGTTCGCTCTCAGCGGGCCGCGCCGTGCACTCGCTCGATTTCATGGAACAGCCAACCCGCAAAGGACGCCTTGGAGATCCGGCCCGGGGTCGATCGGCGGCTACCGTCCCGTTCAAAGACGTGCGCCTCGATCTCGCCTGAATCCATCGTTTCCAAAGGGTTTGCGACCACCATGTCCACACCCTTGCGAGCGAGCTTGTCCCGCGCGGAGTCTTCCAGCCGCTCCCGAGGCTCGAGCGCGAATCCCACCAGCACCTGACCCGGACGGCGCGACATCGCGAGTCCGGCAAGCAAGTCCGGCGTTGACTCCAGTTCAATCGTGAGCCCCGACTGCGAGCGCCGCAGCTTCTGATCCAGAGCCTGCTTTCGGGGTCGATAGTCCGCGACCGCGGCACTCATGACCACCACATCCGCCCATGGCCCCTCGCGAAGAAGCAGGCCCTGCAGGTCCTCCGTGGTGCGGAACCGTTCCACCGCCCCATGCGTACGGATCCCTGTCAAAGCCGCTCCAACGTTGTCGGTCTCTGTCGCGGGAACAGGCCCGAGAAGCAGTTTCACGCTGTGCCCTCGGTCGCACGCCTCCTGGGCGAGCGCCAAGCCCAATCGGCCCGACGATCGGTTCCCGATGAACCGCACCGCGTCGATCGGTTCCTGCGTCGGTCCCGCGGTGATCAACACCTTCAGTGTCGCGCGGATCGGCTTGGGTGTCGTGGGAGGGTTCATTCGCGTGGTCTCCGTCTGCCGGCTGCGGCGACGGCTCCCGCAATGCTACTCTTCGCATTCCTGCCTTCGGTGCTCCTGCGCCGAGGGAATCAACTTCGGCTTTCCTCGGTCCGGCGACAGAGAACCATGGCGAGATCCCGCAAGAAACTCGGCGAAATTCTGGTGGAATGGGGCGTCGCGCCCCGCGAGCAGATCGAGAAGGCCGTTCTGACGGCCAAGGGCTCCGGCAAGCGCATCGGCGACGTGCTGATCGAACAGGGCATCGCCAAGGAGGAGCAGGTCGCCAAGGCATTGGCCACCCAGTTCGGCTACGAGTTCTTCGACCCGGCCGCTTCGGGCAACGCCACCAAGGTCGATCTCAAGCTCATCCCCGAAGACCTTGTCAAAAAGCACCAGATCCTGCCTCTCAGCAAGGTCTCCGGCCGGCTCAAGCTCGTTGTGCACGACCCGCTCGACCTCGAGCTGGTGGACATGCTCCGCTTCCGACTCAATTGCGAGATCGAGCCGCTGCTCGCGCCCCGTTCGGCCATCAAGCGATTCCTTGAAGGCGGTGGTAGCTCCGGCGCCGCCGCGGCTGCCAAGCCCGATCCCGGCAAGTCACTGGTAACCAACTCGATCGATAAGTCGGTCGACAAGTCCGTCGACAAGTCGATCGACGTGGCCAGCGAAGACGCCCCGATCGTCAAGCTCTGCAACCGCATCCTCGTCGAAGCGGTGAAGATGCGGGCCAGCGATATCCATATCGAGCCGATGGGGGATCGCGTCCGCCTCCGCTACCGCATCGACGGCGTGTGCATCGAGCGCGACAATCTGCCCAAACGCATGCAGAATGCGCTGCTCAGCCGCTTCAAACTGATGTCGGCGATGAACATCGCCGAGAAGCGCGTCCCGCAGGACGGCCGCATCAAAATCCCGGTTGACGATGTCTTTGTCGACTTCCGCGTGTCGGCCTGCCCGGCTTACCACGGCGAGTCGGTCGTGCTTCGTATTCTGCGCCCCGACAGCGTGCGCATCGGCCTGGCCAACCTGGGCTTCGAGGCCGACAACCTCACCAGCTTCAACAAGATCATCCGTCGCCCCAACGGGATCTTCCTTGTGACCGGTCCCACCGGCTCGGGTAAGACCACCACGCTCTACACCGCGCTCGACATCCTCAACCGTCCCGACAAGAAGATCATCACGGCCGAAGACCCCGTCGAATACAACTTCGAGGGCATCAATCAGTGCCAGGTGAAGGAGCACATCGGGCTCACATTCACCGCCATCCTGCGTTCGATGCTGCGTCAGGCGCCCAACATCATCCTTGTCGGCGAAATCCGCGATAAAGAAGTCGCCGAAATCGCCATCCAGGCAGCGCTGACCGGACACTTGGTCTTCAGCACCCTGCACACCAACGACGCCCCCAGCGCCATCACGCGTCTGATCGACATGGGCGTCAAGCCCTTCCTGGTGGCAAGTTCGATCCAGGCGGTGATGGGCCAGCGCCTTATCCGCATCAACTGCAAGAACTGCAACGCGCCCTACCCCTTCGAGAAAATGGACCCCAAGTACCTCCGCCTCACCAACATCTCCG
The DNA here is from genome assembly GCA_018242645.1 of Planctomycetota bacterium. Classification (GTDB taxonomy): domain Bacteria; phylum Planctomycetota; class Phycisphaerae; order Phycisphaerales; family UBA1924; genus JAFEBO01. Next base: position 3,399 of record JAFEBN010000017.1, read on the forward strand.
AGGAAGAGGCAAAGAGCGGCAAGCTCATGAAGGGCGCCGGGTGCGACAACTGCGTCAACACCGGCTACCGCGGCCGTCGCGGCATCTACGAAATGATGCAGATGAACTCCGCCATCCGTGAACTGGCCTTCAACCTCGCCCCGGTGTCCGAACTTCGCAAGGCCGCCCTCGCCAACGGCATGCGCCCGCTGGTCGAAGACGGCAAGATCAAGTGCCTGAACGGCATGACCACCCCCGACGAAGTCGCCAGCGTCGCCCAGGTGGATCTCGACAATCAGTAAGAACAGGCGCCGGACACAAGCCTCTTGGCACTCGAGTCCGGTAGTTTGAGTCCGAGCCAAGCGAGTCGCGTCCGAGCTGTCTTCCCCGAGCGCCCAGCGCTTAGTCCCAGTGCCCGAGGTTCTTATGTCCACGATGCAAATTGACCGTCTCCTCGACACCGTGGTCAAGCAGGGCGCCAGCGACCTGCACCTGACAATCGGTCGCCCGCCGACCATCCGCCTTCACGGCCACCTCCGCAACCTCGCGACCAAGGTCCTCGACTCCGACGACATGGTCTCGCTCATGAAGGCCATCACGCCCGAGCGCAACCAGCAGGAGCTCCAGGAAGAAGGCGGCACCGACTTCGGCTTCGCCTACGGCGAGGCGGCCCGCTTCCGCGTCTCGGTCTTCCGCCAGCGCGGCGACCTGGCCATCGTCCTGCGCCAGATTCCCAACCGCCTGCTCACCTTCGAACAGATCGGCCTGCCCGCGATCTGCCAGGAGCTGATCCGACGGCCCCGCGGCATGTTCCTTGTTACGGGTCCTACAGGCTCGGGTAAGACTACCTCGCTGGCGACGATGATCGACTTCATCAACCAGACCATGGACCGCCACCTGGTGACGATGGAAGACCCGATCGAGTACTACCACAAGCACAAAAAGTCGATCGTCAACCAGCGCGAAGTGGGCAACGACGTCCCCAGCTTCGCCGAAGCTCTCCGCCGCGTGCTGCGTCAGGACCCCGACGTGATCCTGGTCGGCGAAATGCGCGACCTCGAGACCATCGAGGCCGCCGTCCGCGCCGCCGAAACGGGCCACTTGGTGTTCGGTACCCTCCACACCACGGGTGCCGCAAAGACCATCGACCGTCTGGTCGACGCCTTCCCGGTCACCCAACAGAACCAGATCAGAGTGCAGCTCTCGACCGCCCTGATCTGCGTCCTCAGTCAGCAGCTCCTCAGCCGCGTCGACCAGCCGGGCATGGTGGCGGCGTACGAGTTCCTGGTGGTCACCCCGGCCATCGCCAACCTGATCCGCGAAGGCAAGACCTTCCGAATCGACTCGGCTATCCAGACCGGCAAGAAGTTCGGCATGCAGCTCCTGGACGACCACCTCTGGTCGCTCTACATGGGCGGCAAGATCTCGGCCGAGGAAATGATCGATAAGTCCAAGAACCCGGGCGACCTTCGAGACAAGGTCCATAAGCTGGGTCGGACTATCGGACGCACGGACCTCGATGAAGATGACGATATCGGCAAGTCGTGAGCTGGCGATGGCGATGGTTCGGGGCTGCTGAGATAGTCAAAAAACCAAGTGTCGCATCGCGAAATTCTCCGCTTTTCGTGGAAATTTCGCCCGTTGGCGCGAAAAACCTGCGAATCTCTCGCACGGTGGCTGTTGCCGCCGCGATGTCGGGTCTCGTGGATCCCAAAGGGCGGTTCGGAGGGGAAAACCGACCGCCCGTTTTCCTTCGGGTTTCCGCCCGGGTGAGCTCGGGCGGGCACCGGATGAGCAAGCCGCGGGCTCGGGAGATTTGTGGTGGGGGAGACCGGGCGGGGCGTTCGGGTGGGGGGTTTCGGGCGGGGGGTCGGAGCAACAATGCCTGCAATCGATCCAGCGGAAATGAAGGGCCGGAAACTCGGGCGGGTGCTGACCAAGCTCGGGAAGGTGACTCGTGATCAGGTTCACGAAGCGTTAGCTATTCAGCAGACCCGCAAGGCGCCGATCGGGCAGCTCCTGGTCGAACTGAACTATTGCACCCAGCGAGACGTGCTTGAGGCTTTGGCAGGACAGGCCGGCATGGCCTTCATGGACCTGGCCGACTACGAGGTGCCCGATGACCTGAAAGAAGTCATCCCGGCCGAGAGCGTCCGCAGCTACGAAGTCATCCCCCTCGAATACAACAAGACCAGCCGGCGTCTGAAGATCGCCATGAAGTCGCCCGACAACTTCCGGGCGGTGGACGATCTCCGCCTGCTTCTCGGCGGCAACGTGGACGCGGTGGTGGGCGACCCGGCGGCGATCGATGCTCAGATTAAGAAGCACTTCTCGAAGCAGGAATCCATCACCGATGTTGTGAGCGAGTTGGCCAGCGACGAGCGGGTGAAGAGCCTCGGGGGCCGCGGCGGGGAATCGATCGACATCGACTCGCTGGTGGAAATGGCGGGCGACAACCAGGTGATCAAGCTGCTCAACCTGGTGCTTCTGCAGGCCATCAAGGACCGGGCGTCGGACATCCATTTCGAACCGTTCGAGAACGAGTTCAAGATGCGGTATCGCATCGACGGCGTGCTGTACGAAATGGTCCCGCCCCCGAAGCAACTGGGGCCGGCGATCACCAGCCGCGTCAAGGTCATGGCGAACCTGGACATCGCCGAGCGGCGACTGCCTCAGGACGGGCGCATCGAACTCACGATCGGCGGCAACCCGGTCGACCTGCGCGTGGCCGTGCTGCCCACGATGTGGGGCGAGAGCGTGGTCATGCGCGTGCTGGACCGGAGCAACGTCGAGCTGTCGCTGGACCGCCTCGGTCTGCGCGACGACGACATGACGACGTTCCGGCGCATGATCAACAAGCCCAACGGCATTGTGGTGGTCACGGGTCCCACGGGCTCGGGCAAGACAACGACGCTGTACGCGGCGCTGGCGGAACTCAACGACATCCAGACCAAGATCCTGACGGCCGAGGATCCGGTCGAGTACGACATCGACGGGTTGTGCCAGTGCCAGGTGAACACCGAGGCGGGCACGACTTTCGCGAAGCTGCTGCGTTCGTTCCTGCGTCAGGACCCGGACGTGATCCTGGTGGGCGAAATCCGCGATCTTGAAACGGCGCAGATCGCGGTGCAGGCGTCGCTGACGGGCCACTTGGTGCTGAGCACGCTGCACACCAACGACGCCCCGAGCTCGGTGGTGCGTCTGCTCGACCTGGGAATGGAAGCCTTCCTTCTGACCGCGACGCTCGAGGGCGTCGTGGCGCAGCGCCTGGTGCGAAAGGTCTGCACCAACTGCAAGGAGTTCTACCAGCCCACCGAAGAGGAGCTGATGGAACTGGCTCTGACGCCCGACGCGGTGCGCGGCCGCCGCTTCGCGCGGGGCAAAGGCTGCGACCGCTGCAACGGGTCTGGCTACAAGGGACGTCTCGCGTTGTACGAGATCATGACGGTGGACGACGAGGCGCGCGAGATGATCATGAAGAACGCGAGCACCTCGCTGCTCCGGCATCACGCCCGCAAGCGCGGGATGCGCGTGCTGCGCGAGGCGGGGCTGCTCTCCATTTACGACGGTGTGACCACGATCGACGAAGTTGTCCGCGAGACACTCGCGGACGAGTAAAGAACGTATGTTCCTGGCGGGGTTCGGGGGCCGGAGGCGACCATGGCGACCTTTGCGTACGAAGCGATGAACGACGCGGGCAAACCGACCAAGGGGACGGTGGAGGCCGCGAACAAAGAAGAGGCGATTGCGCGGATCAAGAGCCAGCGGCTCTTCCCGACCAACGTCGCCGAGCAGAAAGCCTCGAAGAAAGAGGCGAAGGCGGCGGGGAAGGCGAAAGCCAAGCCCAAGAAGAAGGCCGGCGGATTCTCGTTCGGACGCGTGAAGCAGAAGCAGTTGACGCTGTTCACGCGCCAGCTCTCAACGCTGCAGGACGCCGGTCTGCCCCTGCTCCGATCGCTCCAGATCCTGGAGCAGCAGCAGAAGCCGGGCGCGATGAAGAACGTGATGATCGGCGTGTGCGAAGAAGTCGAGGGCGGTTCTTCGCTGTCGGAGGCGATGAGCAAGTTCCCCAAGGCCTTCGACAAGCTCTACACCAAGATGGTGAACGCCGGCGAGATCGGCGGCGTGCTCGACCTGATCCTGCAGCGTCTCGCCGAATTCATGGAAAAGGCCGAGAAGCTGAAGCGCAAGATCAAGGGCGCGATGGTGTACCCGATCGCGGTCATCATCATCGCGGTGCTGATCCTGACGTTCATCATGTGGTTCATCATCCCGAAGTTCGAGGAAATCTTCAAAGACTTCGGTGTGAAGCTGCCCATGCTCACGACGCTGCTGATGGAGAGCAGCCGGTGGATCGCGGGGACCAATCCCGGTCAATCGGTCCCGGGCGCACTGATCGTGCTGCCCTCGCCGATCTTCATCTTCTTCGGTTGGAAGCTCATCCGCGCGAGCGGCCCGGGCAAGGCGATCACCGACTGGCTGCTGCTGCGGCTTCCGGTCTTCGGCAGCATGCTGCGGAAGACGGCGATCGCGCGTTTCACGCGCACGCTGGGCACTCTCATCGGCGCCGGCGTGCCGATCCTCGAGGCGATCAAGATCACCGCCGAGACCAGCGGCAACTACGTGTATGAGAAGGCGCTCACGAAGGTGCACGATTCGATCCGCGAGGGCGAAAGCTTCGCGACCCCGCTGCGGGAGAGCAAGACCTGCGACGCGATCGTGGTGAACATGATCGACGTTGGCGAAGAGACGGGTGAGATGGACAAGATGCTCCTGAAGATCGCGGACAACTACGACGAAGAGGTCGACGTCGCGGTTGCTTCGCTGGTCTCGCTTCTGGAGCCGCTGATGGTCGTGGTGCTGGGCGGCATCGTCGGCACGATCGTTGTCGCCATGTTCCTGCCCCTGGTGAGCATGATCCAGTCGCTGCAGGGCGGCGGCGGCTAAGCAAAGTCTCGCGTCGCGACCGGTGAAGCGGGCGCGGCGCTTTTAAATGCGAGACCGGCGAAGGGCCGGCCGAGCGGAGTGAAACGATTGGACACACGCGAGACACAGATGCGCCGGGCATTCACGCTGATCGAGTTGCTGGTCTCGATCGCGATCATCGCTCTGCTGATCACCATGGTGGTGGTGGGAATCGGTCGCGTACACAAGTCCGCCAAGGGGGCCGCGGAGCGGCAGACGGTGGCGGGCATGAATCAGGCGGTTCAGTCCTTCAAGCAGACGTTCGGATTTCTGCCGCCGCTAGTTCCGAGTTCGGATGATGCGACCATGAAGGTGCAGCCTGTGATTCTGAGCCCGAGCGGAGTGGTCGTCAACGCCTATGGAGGGTTGGGCGACAGCACAAACAGCTTCAACAGCAACACCGTGTTTCTGGAAGGATTCAACGGCGCAGATGCACGGACCTCTGGCGTTCGCCCGATGAGCGGCGACTGGGCATACGGGACCGACGGATTTGCTTCAACTTCACCGGATTTTCGCTTCAGCGAGTACTCGCTGGCGTACTTCCTTGTGGGAGCGCTGGCCCGAGGCATCGATGGCGTCGATGGCCCGGGAATGTACCGCCCGAATTCGGACGGAACATTCGACTTCGGAAAGGGGTCAAACAGCACCCGCGTGAACAAGGTGACAGGGCAGACGTTTCCCTCCCTGGTGGATACTTCACGTTCATTTCCCAAGCTCGATCTTGACACGACCGCGAACGACGGGAATCTGACGACCACGGATCCGGCGACTGGACAGCAGGTTTCGCAGCGAACTCGGTACCGTCTTTTGTCTCCGAGCGGTCAGCCGTATCGGTATTACCGGTGGACCGCGCGGAAGAACGGGCCGTTCAAATCGACCCCGTATTTCAGCGAAACCACCAACAAGTTCGACCGCGTCGAGGACGGTGTGGACTTGCTGAACGTGCCATCGGTGCTTGGGGATCCTCGGACCGATGCGAATCTGCGCGGCGCGGAGTACGCGATTGTCTCTGCGGGTCCGGACGGCTACTTCGGCGACATGAATCTCGAAGCCTCGACACAGGACAAATATGACGCGATGGTGGCCAATCTAAAGGTGGGCATCGATCCGTCGAATCCGAGCGCATCGTGTGTCAAGGTTCGCAAGGCCGCCCGCGCCGACAACATTGTGGAGGTGGGGCGATGATGAGCCGCACCATCCGGCATCGGGTCGCGTTCACGCTCGTTGAGTTGCTGGTCGTGATCGGGATCATCGCGCTGCTTGCGGCGTCGGGTGTCCCGGCGATCCGGAGCATGATTTACTCGTCCTCGGGTTCGATGGCCGAGAGTCAGCTGCGCTTCGCACTCGGGGCGGCTCGCGACCTGGCCATCCGCAATGCGAGCGGCGACACAGCGGCTGTGTTTACCTACGAGCCCGGCGGTCGTCTGACGATCGTCCCGGTGATCTATGTGGGCACCATTTTGGACACCAAGGACCCGGAAAAGCCCGTAACGGATTCGACAACGATCCAGGGTTATCGCGAGGTTTTTGCGCCTTCAGCTCTCGCCGAACCTGTGCAACTTCCCGCGGGATGGATGGTGCGGGGCTTTGCACCAGCCGGGTCGGTCTTTGCCCCCGGCAACAACAACGATTCGCCACCCGTGCAGGTGCCATCCAACGGCTGGTACTACGAGGTGAGTCCGGTCGGTAATCGGCGACTGAATCTCGGAACGGACCTGATTTCCGGTCTCCCGAGCCGGGGGAATTGGGTGTTTCCAGAGACGGGCTTTTTCGACGCATCAATAACCGATCGCGGATCGGGACCGCGGCCGAACAGCCGCAACACGTTCATGGTGCGTTTCCAGTCTGGTACGGGGCGCATCGTCGCGGTAAGCCCCAACCCGATCGTGGTTTTGCTGCCCCGAAACCGTATCGATACGAACAGTGCTGCGGCACTGGCGGACGTCAAGTCGCCGGTATGGGCGGGTTCGAGCGATTGGCGCCGGATCGACCACACCGACAACCTGGTGTCCTGGGCTCGGAGCGTGTGCAGCCTGGTCCCGGCGGCCGATGCGGCCTCCCTGGTGGGTTGCCGCAGCACGGATGCGGTGCTCGTCGCGAGCGTGAACATCATCGCGTTGTATGACGAAAGCCGAATGGCATCGGCTCTCGGGGCGCGCGGGCTTAACCGGGTGACGGGCGGTATTTACGGTGGCGCCGTGGGTGCGATCAGCACGTCGAACGAGGCGCCCAAGGCGCCGAACATCGACGTGGGGCTCTGGCCTGCCAGCACCTTTGTAGCTTCGGGCGGTTCGCAGGCTGAAAAAGCTGAGCGTGTGCAGATGCTGATCAATAACTATCTGCTGAACGCTCTGCGTGCCCAGAACATCACCCCGGGGAGCGGGACAAACGCGGTGGATTCGGACGCGCGGATTTTTACGGTGGATACGTACATCGGCTCGGTTTCGGAGGCGAAGTAATGCGTCAGAGCGCCCGATCGACAACCGGTTTCACGCTCGTGGAAGTTCTCCTGGGCATCATCATCCTCGCGCTCGGATTGCTCGGGTTGGCGGCCGTATTCCCGCTGGTCGTGAGACAGCAGCGTGAGTCGCAGGACACGGTGGTCGGCGTGGCAACGGGCAAAGGTGCAGAAGCGGTTGTTGCCGGTAACACGGCGCTGAATTCTCCACTGATGAGCGGCGGATGGGGCAAAGTTTCCTGGGAGCTTTACAAGCGCGCGTTTAACAACAAGAACTCGGGTCGAGTCCAGTGGGACGAAGCGTTTCAGCAACTCGGCACGCTGGGTGCAATTTACAACGATACCGGCGAGTTTCGAGTGAATAGCGACCTTGGGCTGCTTAACGACGTTCTGATCAAGCCCTCGGATCGGGTTATTCCTTCGACTGGGTCGGGCGCAACGCCGCAGTTCGTGTGGGATATTGCGCCCTCCCTGGCCGCGCCAGTCACCGCCACACAGTTGCCGGCGCAGCCGGTTTTTCAGCCCCTGCGCGTCACAGTGTTTGTGCGCCGGATTGATCCGGGGATCCGCGTTCCGTCGAATAAGTCTCTTGGACAGGTGCTGGCGGATGGCCGCGACGGCCAGGGACGTCCGGTGTACCCGGTGGGTGCGAATTCCGACGGAACGCCTTCTCTCGACGGACGGGGCGTGTATGCCGGATTCCTGAAGCCCGAAGTCACCCGTGCCTATCGCCGATTCGGCGCCAGCGGTGGTGCGTTCACGGTCATCGAACTCGGTGGATCTACGACCGAAGCAGAACTAGGCGCGGCGCGCCAAGTTTCGCAGCAACTGGTGGATGTGGACGGCAACGTTTATACGGTGGTGGCGCTACCGGACGAGACGGATCAGGATTACAGCGCCCAAACTGTGCTGCGCCGGTGCGTCGTGATCGCGCCGGGCCTGCCCGCGGAATACCTCCAGAGCCCGGGCTCCACCGGCAGCCCCCTGCGTTGGCAGATGCGGTTGTTGTGCACACCCCAGATTCCCGCGGCGGTGACGTCGTTTGTTGTTCGTCGGTGAGAGACAAGCATGAAGCGCACGCAAAAAAAAGTTCACGCAGCGCCCGCGGGCTTTACACTGGTCGAGATGCTCGTCGCAGTGGGCGCTGTCGCGCTGGTTTCCGTCGGGCTGGCAGCGATTTTTCAGACCGTCGGCAAGACCGTTACGGTGGGCAAGCGCGTGAGCCTGCTGACGCAGCAGGCGGCGATCCTGGAATCGCAGCTGCGCGAGGACATCGCGCGGATGACCCGCGATGGGTACCTGGTGATACGCCATCAGTTCACGATCGACTGCACGCCGACCGACATCACTCGCCCGCTGGTTGTGTCGGCGGAACGTTTCAAAGGCGACACGGTGGGTGCACGGCCGCGGCGGATCGACGAGCTCATGTTTTTCGCGACCGGGCAGTATCGCACCGCGCGCGAGGAATTGATCCCTGGTCGTACAGCCCAGTCGCGTGCGGCTCGTGTGTATTACGGTCACGGTCAGAAGGGCGCTGTGACAAACCTGAACAGCCCCGATCAGACTTACAGCTATTACCTCCCCGAGTTCGACGACCGCTTCTGGTACTACTTCAACGGAGGTGGCGCCGGCTTCGACCAGAACCGTCCGCAGACCGCACAGCACCGACTCGGAGGAAAGATCCCGCCAAACCTTGGCGCCAGCTCGGGCGGTTACGTCAATCCTGGTGTCAACTACTACGCGTCCGACTGGAATCTCGTGCGTCACGCGACGGTGCTTCAGCGGGCTGTGGCTTCTGGCGCGGGTTGGCCCAGCGATCGACCTGTGCCGACTTCGTTCGCAACTGATCCGTACGCCAATTCGCAGACCAAGGTCAACCAGGTCACCAGCGACAGCTATTTCCAGATTGCCGGGCAACCCGCGGCCCCCAGTATTTTCCGCGGGATCACCGAATGTCTGCCCATGACAATCGATTCCGGGCTTGACACCCGCCCCCGCCAGTTTTCGATGTTCTGGCCGTCCAATAAGAATGGACTGAAGGCGGGCATTGTGCCCCGGTTCAATTCCGGCGTGGTTGATATCGCGGCGACCGATCTGGGCGAGATCGCGATGGTGGTGAACGGGATCAAGGAAGAGCCGGGGAAGCTCTCGAACGGCGCCAAGCTGTTTACGCTGCGGCCTCAGAACGTCATCGGCCTGCTTGAACCGGTGCTTCCGAAGGTGGAAGGCCATGTGTACAACGATTCCGTCGCGGGTTTTCGCCGCTTCTTTGAGAAACAGACCTCGGTGGTCGGTGTCGGCCAAATCGATGAACGCGTCGGCTGCATGCAGGCGTGGATGGTGAACGGGTTCCCGACCGTCAGCTCTTTCACCACAACGTCGGGGGCGCTCGACGCCGCGAGCTTGGGCAACAGCACAAGCGACGGTCAGCTCGGGCGACAGGGTGCGCGCATCCGTTTCGAACCCACGCCGCCCGACGTCCGCGGAGTTCTGGATTTTTCGAACACCGCGATGGGGACGTCCGGGCGCGACGCCTCGATCCGGCGCGGCGATGTCATGACTGTCGGCCTGAGCGGGATCGCGACGCATTGCAGCGAGTTCGTCGTGGAGTGGTCTTGGGGGCAAACCTATCCATTGAACGCCAACGCGAAGGACGAATTTGGCAATGACGTGGGCGGGAAGGTGGTCTGGTACGGCCGCAGCCTGATGGGACACGACAATAACTCGGCGAAGGGCTTTCCGGTCACGCCCAACGCGTCAACGAACGCACCCAATCCCGATGTTTACCGGTATGAGCCGGGCGCGACGTACGCCGGGATCGTGAACAAAAAGAACTCGACCGGCACGCTGAACCTGCAGGCGCCAACAGCGTCTCCCTTGTATCAGCCATTCAAGGACGATACGGCCAAGTCGGCGAATATGCGTCAGTACCAGGTGAAGGATTGGCTGGTGCACGGCGTTCAGAAGCGGACGTTGTTCGGTCGGGATCAGAGCTCGCTCGTTTCCTACTTCGGTTACTACGACCCGTCATTCATTCCTGATCCGACGCTGGGTGACCCGTCTGCCATGCCGTGGCCCTGGCCCAAGATGATCCGCGTCACGTTCACGCTCGCCGACCCGAACGACCCGTCGATCGAGCAGACGTTCCAGTACGTGTACAACATCCCCGATGCGCCGCAGCAGTGATCGCGCGGTCGGAAAGACCAGGAGGTCTGTGTGAATCCCCATGAGAAACTCCCCAGTGCCCCGGCGCTGATGCCGGCGCCAGTCATCGGTCGTCGTCCCCTGACCCGGCGCGGCTCGTTTCTCGTGCTGGTGGTGGGAACGCTGGCGATGCTCTCGATCATCATGATCGTTTACGTCGCGATCGGCAACTCGGACAAGAGGACGAGTGTCTCGATCGCTCGCCGCGCGCGCTCGGAAGAAGTCGTCAAGCAGTTCGCGGATTATGTGTCGCAGATCGTGGCCGATGACGCTGTGATGATGGCGCCCGATGCCAGCAACGGCAGTGCCGATGGTTCCACGACCTATCCGGTGCGGGGCGGCAACCTGTTCGTGCGCGAGGCTTGGGATGCGCCCGTCACCAACTGGTTCGCCAATAGCACGAAAAGCCTGAGCGCGAAGGGCGCAAACACGCTTCCCGACCCTTCTATTTTCCGGCCGGCGGGGATCGGCGATGACCCGTGGCTTGCAAGCACCACCCCGACTTGGCTCAATTATCAGCCCACCAGCGTTTACGCCGCAGCAAACTATCCGTCGGATGGCAGCGGCCGGGCCTGGGCAAAGCGGCGCGACTGGCTGCACATTTCCAACATCGCGCCAGACGGGCGTTTCGTCAATCTGTTCAACCTGCGCGACAATTTCGACGCCAAGTCCGGCACCTCGACCGCCGCCAATGACCGCCGCCTCAATTCCAGTCTGACTCTTCTTGACACGAACATGGGCGCATCGGCTCAGTCCGTATGGGGTGACTCTGCAAATGCCGACTTTCCGGCCTTCTTTGACTCCTGGCAGCTCAACGCCTTTCGCCCGGCCAAAGGTCCTTTCAATCCCGTTTCCGAGCCGCCCGATCAGCCGAACTACCCGCCGTACCAATGGGCCGACGCCGACGGCGACGGCTGGTTCGATTCTCGCTGGTTCGAAATGACCGACGCCCGGGGCGAGCCATCGCTCGCCCCCATCAACGTTCGGAACTTGCTCCCGACCGATCCAAACTACCGGTGGTTTTTCGCCGCTCGCATCATTGACCTGTCGTCGCTGGTCAACATCAACGCGGCGGGGGACCTGTTCGCCGACCCAAACGACAGCAACGTGAACGCGGGCAAAATGCCCCGCAAGCTCGACGTGATCGGCACAGCGCCGACGGACATCGACCTGCGCAAACTGCTCACGATGGCCGATTCATACGAGTCTGTCTGCGAGCAGAAGATGAATCCTCTCGCGCCTCCTTCTTCGGTCGTGGCCATCACCGATGTGCTCGCCAATGGCGCGCCCGTCAATCGCCAGTTCCATGGCGGTTATGGCGCGATCCGTCAGCCCGCAAACGGTTTCCCCGCGTCGCAGGACTACACGAAACATGTCGCGGATCTGTCCTCCGCGGGGCTGCAGCCGATCACCGGATTCCCGGCCGTTACCAAGCCGATGTCGGAACTCGGCCGGGGTTCGTACCGGTCGCTCCGGGGGAGTGTCGCGGCGGGCGGGCCCACCGGCCGGTTTAGCAACTTCACGAGCGACCCGCTGAAGACGCAGGCGCTGCCCTTCCAGACGATCCGGGAGCGGAGCACGTTTTTCACCGAGATAGCAGCGCCCACCAACCGGGCGATTTATGACTCGGCATCCCAGCGGTTCGCCTTCAACACCGGCTTTGCAATCGACAATCTTGTCGAACTTCTGACCTTCCGCGGCAACAACGACTCGCGGGTGACATCAAGCCTGGAACTGGCGGCTGGCGGGCATTTCGAGGCTTCGATGGCCAATGCGCCCACCATCAACGACCCGCTGAACCCATTCAGCCCTCTGCGCGAGAATCGTTCGACCGAACTGGAACGCGAAGGGCTGGCGGATGCGAATGGAAAACCGACCGACGCGGCCCTGTTGAAGAGCTACATCGATGTGCGCCAGTACCTGACCACGCACAGCGGGGCCCGCCCGATCATCGGGGCGTTCAATCTGTCGTCGTACACGGGTGCAAACCCTGAGCTTCCGCCCGATCTGACCGCGTCAGCCGACGTGGCGATCTACATCGGGGACAACAACGCGAGTTCGGCACCCAACGGCGCATCGCTGTTCAAGGGATACGCTGCGGCCTTGGCGCCGGGACTCGGCTTGACCGGGGTGTGGAAAAAGCCCGATCTGGGTTCGGATGCGCGTTCACTCCGCGGCCTCTTCTACGGGCATCAGGGTCCGGTGACGGCGCTGCTCGCAGCGGGCCAGATGGCGGCGAATGTCGCCTCGAGCGGGAACACGGGTCATCTGCCCTACACGCTGGTGCTCACGGAAGAGGTATTCCAGAACGCCAACAACCGGTTGCCGGAAGACATCAACTACCAGGCGGCGCCCGGGAGCGGATACACGGGTTGGCAGAAGTGGTTTCCGTCGTGGTGGGTGGGCAAGCAGTATCAGTTGAATCTGGCGCGTTCACCGGCGAATACGCCGCGCTCGGGGACGCAGAAGCTTTCGGAAACCATCGCGGCGGACCCGGTTCCGGCTCCTGCGGTGAAGCTCTACGGGATGGGCGATGCGCATCCGTTCCTGGTGGAAGTTGCGTCGTTCACGACGTATATCGATGCGTTTCCCAGGGCGGGAACGAACGGGTTTCGTGACGTCTGGGGTGATATCGAGATTGACTCGAATCAGCAGCCCTACGTGACCATCCGGGGGAATCTGGATGCGAAGAACGACGATTTCATGTTCCGGGTCCTGGCCATCAAGCTGCACAATCCTTATGCCCAGGCAATCACGCTTTCCAAGTTCACCGAAGCCAGCGCGGCAACCGGATCGGCGGGTTCGGTGGCGGTGAACTCGATGGAGGATTTTTTCTACATCCGCGTGGGAGAATCGAAAACGAACGGTGCCCGATATTACGTGCTCGCAGAGACCGTGGAGGACCAGTCCAGCACGACGGACAAGGAGTATCAAGGCACATTCAAACTCAAACCGCTCACGATCCTGCCCGGCGAGACAATCGTCTTCTACGCGATGTCCCAGGATTCAAAGGAAATCTCGCAGCAACGGATTAATTACCGGGTCAGGAAGCCAACCAGTATCTCGGATCTCTCGGGCATTCTGCTGGACGCTTGGCTTGACAAACAGCTCGGAAAGACCGCAACCGGGGCACCGGACAAAACGCGGCGGGTGGAGATGATCCGCGCGGACGATAAGTTTGAGAATGATGCGGCCCAGCTCAGCGGCGCAAGTTTCATGTTCGACCAGCTTGTTCCGAACGCGGGAAAGGACCAGACGGTTTCGCTTTATCGCGCCGTACGTGCAAAGAACGGAACGGCGCTGCCCGATGACACCAGCGGCCCGAACGTCATCGCCAACGATCGTTTGTGCGATCGCATGCGCCTGGGCGTCGAAGTCAATCTTGATCGGCAGCTCACAAATACGGGGGGCGATCTTCAGAACCCTACTTATTCGAAGGCGCTCTCGTTGATGGGATTGCCCGTCCTCAATGACCCAGACCCATCGAAGCAGGACTACCCGGCGCCGAAGTCCGGACCGACCGGCTGGAACTACAACTCCCGATACATGGTGACGCTTTCCGCGCTTGCGCGTCGGAAAGCGGATCCGGACGGCGCCACGCTCAAGCCCGGTCAATTTCCCGCGTGGGCCATCGATCCCAAGGAAGAGCCGGTTGCGTGGTACGACGCTCAGTTTCACCCTGCTGTGAAGCAGGCGCCCGAGAAGGGCCCGATCTCGATGGACGGGGGTTCAGATACCGATGCGGGCACGAAGAAGACCTTCGCGAATTTTACGAGCCGCGACTGGGTTACGGATGTTCAAGGCTCGACTGTTGAGCCCATTTACCCCTCGCTTCCCAAGCGAGCGCAGGACCTGACCGAAAATGTGCTCGCCGCGAGCAACAAAAACGGCGTGCAGTTCAAGCAGCTGCGGCACGAGATCGCCTTCAACAACCTGAAGTACCAGGGTGTCGACACGAACGGCACCGCGCCCGACGGTGTCAGCCAGCTTCGATTAGGCGACCTCGCGAGTGTGATGGCGGTTGGGTCGATGGAAGTGCCGTTTGACAAGACCGGCTCGGAACTCACAGACCCGATGAAGCGCTGGACAACAACCGCCGAGGCGATGGCGATCGCGTTCGGATATTCGGACAAAGCAAAGTTCGACGACTGGGCAAATGGCGGCAGTAAATTCGGCCCGCTTGACTTCTACCTCTTTGACCAGGTCAATTCGCCGCCGAAGCAGTTGTTCGACGGCGGGTACCTTCGGATCGACAGCTTTGTTGCCGGGCGATACGACCCCTCGGACGACACCAAGTTCTTCCCGAGTTCCATGGGGGCTCCGATCGCGGGCGGGCTCTTTGCTTCGCTCAAGACCCAGTCGGATTCGTTTGCTGGGCTGGCGGGTCCGACATTCGGACTGGTGAATATCAACACGGCGCCACAGGCTGTGCTGCGCGTGCTGCCGATGGCGTTCCCCGCGGTCGATCCGCTGTCAGGCAAGACCATCTGGGTCGGAACGGACGACGCGACCCGCTATCAAAATGCTCAGCAGACGGACATCGCCGCGATGATCGAGTCCTATCGCGACAAGATACCGGTGTTGCTGCGCGCGGGGGCACGCGATCCGGCGGCCAACGCCAAGGCCTGGTACGCGCCATTCTTTGATCGGTCGCAGGCCGACTTTGCCGCGGGAACCCGCATCAAACCCACGGATTCGAAGATTGGCGATCCGACGCAGTCGACCGTTGCCGGTGGTCGGTATTGGACCAGCGGCATCAAAGGCATCCGCGAAGGTGCAGGACTGCACTCGCTCGGGGAATTGCTGGCCTTGCGTGCCGTGCAAGTGGATAACAACGGAAGCGTCATCGGCGGCACGGATTTCCGCAGCAACATCGATGTGTTTGCAAACCTGAATTCCGCCCCTAATTTTCTGGGTCTGGATAATGTCGTCGAGCAGACGGTCGACACGTCGAGTGCTTCGAGTCCCAAGATCACGGATGTGAAGCCCTTGCAGTTTACCGGGGCGTACCAGGACAAACTCAAGGTCCTCTCCGGCATGCTGGGCAGCATCTCGGTGCGGAGCGATATGTACGCCGCATGGTTCATTGTCCGGGGGTATCAGCGGTCGGATGTGGAGGGATTGCCGGCGAATCAGCCGATGGTGCCGAGCATCGAGCGCCGGTTCCTCATGATTATCGATCGCTCGAACGTCACGAAGGTGGGACAGAAGCCTCGCATCCTGGCGTTTGTCGAGGTGCCGCTGTAAAGACCCTTTGCCCTCTCCTCACGCCGGCTTTCGGGCCGGCGTTTTTATTGGTTGGCTCCCGTTGGTCTCGACAGACTCTCAAAGAGCGCGGTCGGGCCCGCCAACCTACCGTTCTTTCCGACCAGGGTGTAGCTCAGCTTGGTAGAGCGTGTGGTTTGGGTCCACAAGGTCGCTGGTTCGAATCCAGTCACCCTGATTGCCTTGCTTGACCGCGTGGCGCGGAAGGGCTCCGAGCCTTCCTTTTCGCCCCGGAGGCGCGGAGAACGATTCGGCCTTTCTCCCTTTGGCGGAACAATGCCGCGCTGCTCGCCGAGGCTTGATCAAGCAGGCGCACGATTGCCGGACGCGCCAGCGTAGCGACACTCTCCAGCACGATAAATCGGGCTTGCCTGCCCGAGCCCTCCAGCACTCGTTCGGGGTCGGCAAGGTTCTTGCCCTGATTGAAGTACAGCTTCACTCCTCGGGCGTCGGCGCGAATCGCGAATATCCCCTCATACCCCTTTTCGCTCGGCGAGAAGCTGATGACAACCCAGTTGCGGTATTCGTACACAATTTCGCAAGCGGTCGGCAGACGCTCGCGAACAGCTCGGCGCGCGGCAGCCACAAGCCGCGCATCCTCCGACGCGACCTTTCGGACCAGCGAGCGCAGCCTCGCTTCCGTGGCAGAAACCGACCTTTGCTTCAGTTGACCCATGCTGGAAAGTCCCCGATGTTTCGGTGGCTACGACGACAGCGATCGGTGGCGGTTGATTCTAATATGGACCGTTGAACGCCAAATACTCGATCAGAAGACCCCGCGCCGCGATCGCACGCAATCACGTCACCTAAATCTTCAAACACGTTTTCGGAACAACCAGGTGCGTTCCACGGTATCCTCTTCCGGAACACGGACGCCCGGGAGTCTGGTATGACCACATGGCGGAAGTCGATCTGGCTCACGGTGCTCGCGGCGGGTGTTCTTACCGCGTCATGCCAGTCTTCACCTAGAGATTCGACCACCGCAGCGCCGCCCGTTGCGCCGCCGATTCCGCTCCCCGCGCCATCCGAAACCAAACCGCGCGACTACCCCGGAATTCACAACGCCGTTGCCTATCACGAGAATTTCGTCTCCGGCAGCGCGCCCGACGGCGACACGGGCTTCGACACGCTCCAGCACATGGGCGTGAAGACCATCATCAGCGTCGACGGCGCTGTACCCGAAGTAGACAAGGCCAAAGCCCGTGGCATGCGCTACATCCATCTGCCCATCGGCTACAACGGCTTTGATGAGCAGCGCAAGCTCGAACTCGTTCGGGCCACCAGTGATGCCATGACCCAGGGCCCGGTCTATATCCACTGCCATCACGGAAAACACCGCAGCGCCGGTGCCGCGGCATGCATCGCCGCGAGCCTTGGCTGGGAGACAGCGCCCGAAGCCGTGGAGCGGATGAAGGTTTCGGGCACGGCGCCGAATTACACCGGGCTCTACGCCGCGGCGAGCAGCGCCACCATGATCGACGCCACGGCATTGGAGCGATTGCCGGCGCATTTCCCCGAAGTGAGCAAGCCCACCGGCTTCGTGCAGGGCATGATCGAGATCGATGAGGTCACCGAGCACCTGAAAGCCATTGAGAAAAGCGGCTGGCAGCCTCCCCCGGACCACCCCGACCTGGTGCCGGTTGCCGAAGCCGGGCGGCTGGCCGATCTATTCCGCCAGCTCCGCGCGCTCGACGCCGCCAAACGCCGTCCGCCGGATTTTGACGCGATGATGCAGGAGTCGAACAGGCACGCTCAGGCGCTCGAGGACATGCTCGCCTCTGCCGATCGAGACAACGCCAAGCTCTCCGCCACGTTCAAGCTGGTCGCGGCGTCGTGTAAAGACTGTCACGCCGGCTACCGCGACTGAAACCGGTCACGCGTTCGCGAGCCGGTTTTCCAGCCGGGCCTTCGCCGCGGGCCACTCGTTTGCAAGAATGCTGAAGTAGACCCAGTCGCGGATCGCGGGCTCGGAGCGGCCGGGTCCCGGAGGCATGATTCGTGCGGCGCGGAGCACACCCTCTCGGACCGCGCCGAGCTTGGCGATCGCCGCCTGACTATGCAGATTGGTGCCACTGGTCGTGAGCTGCACGCGGATCGCGCTGGGGGCCAGCCGCTCGAACGCGTGCCTGAGCATCAGGTACTTGGCTTCCGGGTTGATGCGAGTGCCGTGAAACTGCCGGGCGATCCACGTTCGGCCGATCTCAAGCCCGCGGTGCTCCGGGCGGATATCCATATACGTGGTGCGCCCGACTGCTTTTCCGGCCTCGATCGGTCCGAATGGTTGTGCGAGCACGATCGCAAACGCGACCGAACCCGGCAGGGCGAGAACCTTGCCGAATTCCTGCTCAAAGCCGCGCACCGACCACTCCGCGGGTGCCTGCATCGAGTGCCGGAAGAGTTCCGGGTCGGCAAGCGGGAACACGTCGGCGGCGTGCGCAATCTCCAGCGGCACAAGCCGGATAGCCCGGACAATCCCGGGGCAATCAAGCACAGTCGGCATGACCCAACTCGCATCGCTCACGGATCGAGCGTAGGTTCAACGCTTTTCCCGCCCCCGCGGCCGCCCCGCGTTCGCTATCGTGCTGGCCATGACCACGCCCGCTCCGGCAACGAGCCGGAGACGAGACCCCATCTTCCGATCGCTCGCCGGCAAGCTCGGCGCGGCATTCCTTGTCGCGATGGTGCTCGCCTGCGTGTTGTCTCTTCCGTGGACGCTGGGTTCTACGCTCGAAAATGGCGTGAACGTGCCGAGGTACAACGCCGGCAGCATGAATGAGGCCCGCCTGCCCCCCTTCTGGGCCGGGGGAGGGGCCACCAAAGCCGGCAGCACGGATGACGCATCGAGATTCCTCCTCGGGTCCGATGCGCTCGGGCGGAGTCTCTTCGTTCGACTGCTCGCAGGGGGCGGCGTTTCGCTCACGATCGGGATCGCCGCGGCGCTGCTGTCGGTCGTGATCGGCACGCTCTACGGCGCGATCAGCGGATATGCGGGCGGGCGGGTCGATGCGCTACTCATGCGCATCGTCGACGTGCTGTACGGGTTGCCCTATGTGTTGTTGGTGGTTCTGTTGGCCGTCGCCGCTGATTCGGTCGTGGGGGAGTACGTAAGTCGGGAGGGCGCTCGAGCAGCCTGGATACGCGCCGCCGCTGCTGGCGAGCTCCGTGCCGCGGCAAAGCCGGACGGGGCTCGCGAGGTCCGCGTGTTTCTGGACAGCGATCCCAAGGCTCTCAAGCGGTTGGAGCAGCAGGCGCTCAAGGCGGTGCCGCCCCGCGAGATTTCGCAGACCGGACGGACCGTTCTTGACCTCGTGGTCCTCCTCGTCGCGATCGGCGGTTTCAGCTGGCTGACAATGGCACGCGTGATCCGCGGGCAGGTCATGAGCCTTAAGAACCAGCCGTTTGTCGAGGCCGCCCGCGCCGTGGGCGCTTCCCGTCGACGGATTTTGTGGATGCACCTGCTGCCCAACGTGCTGGGACCGATTATCGTTTACGCAACCCTTACGGTCCCTCAAGCGATTCTGCAGGAGAGTTTCCTGAGCTTCCTCGGAATCGGCGTGAAGCCGCCTCTTCCGAGCTGGGGCAATCTGGCGTCAGAAGGATTACCGGAGCTCAATCCGTACCAGTCGAATTGGTGGCTGCTTCTCTTTCCCTGCCTGCTGCTGGGGTTGACCCTCCTGGCGCTCAACTTCGTGGGCGAGAGCCTGCGTGAAGCCATGGATCCGAAAAGGGAGCGGCCATGAGCGAGCCGCTTCTGACCCTTCGCGATCTGACCGTGACGTTTTCCCCTCGAAACGGCGGAACGGAGCGATTCCGCGCCGTCGACCGCGCCTCGTTCACGATCTACCCCCGACAGACACTCGCGATCGTCGGAGAATCCGGGAGCGGAAAATCCGTTTCGGCGATGTCGCTGCTCGGGCTGGTGCCGTCACCTCCTTCGCGCCGCGAATCAGGCAGCGCGGTCTTCGCGGCCCGCCAGGGGCCGACCGATCTCTTCTCGCTCCACGATTCGGGGCTGCGCCGGATCCGGGGCGCCGAGATCGCGATGATCTTTCAGGAGCCGATGAGCAGCCTGAACCCCGTCTTCACAGTTGGGGAGCAGATCATCGAGGCGGTGCGGCTCCATCAGCCGGCAGGGGCGCGCGAAGCGCGCCGCATCGCGATCGAGGCCATGGCCAGCGTCGGCATCCGCGAGCCAGAGTCACGGCTCTCGCAGTATCCGCATCATTTCTCGGGTGGCATGCGTCAACGCGTCATGATCGCCATGGCGCTCGCCTGCCATCCCGCCCTGCTCATCGCGGACGAACCCACAACGGCGCTCGACGTGACCATCCAGGCCCAGATCCTGGAACTGCTGCGTGGCCTGAAGCAGTCGCGGAACATGGGCGTTCTGCTGATCACGCACGATATGGGCGTCGTGGCTGAAAACGCGGATGTCGTGTGCGTGATGTACGCGGGCCGCATCGTGGAATACGCCAACGTGTTCGAGCTCTTCGATCGTCCCCTGCACCCGTACACGCGCGGGCTGCTCGCGAGCATTCCGAGGCTCGGCTCGCCCCGAGAGCGGCTTACCACCGTCCGCGACGTGATCGAGAGCTCGGACGCCTTTGCCCCGGTGCCCGTCGAAATCGACGCCGCGGCCCGACCGGTCACGCCCTGGTTTCCCGGCGCCGCCGCGTACGCGCTCACGGAGGTGCGCGCGGGACATTGGATCGGTGCGAGAGAACCCCAGGACACGTCGCGCCCGCCGGCGCTCGACTTCCGCCGCGAACCGGCGGCCTGACCGGCTCCTGTTCATACAATGGGCTCGTGCGTGTCGTCGTCCTTGCAGACCGGCTCTTTGCTTCGCGCGAGCGCGAACTGCTCAGCCGCCTCGAAATCGGCCTGGCCGATGAGGGCGTGCGCGTGCTGCAGGCGTTGCCCGATGAAGGACTCGCGGCAGCACCCGACGGCCAGGCGAGCGGCGCGTGCACGGCGCGATTGACTTTTCCCTCACGCGGATTGCCCTTCACCACCGGCCTGCGGGCGCGACGGCTTGCCGAGCGGCTCGAGTCGATCGACGCAGGCGCCGAGGACACGCCCGTCGACATCGTTCACGTTTTCGGCGGTTCCCTCTGGCCGTTTGCGATCGCTCTCGCGGAAGCGTGCGGGGCGGGGCTCGCCTTTGAAGTCTGGCGAGCGGGCTTGATCGACCGCGCCTCCGCCATCGCGCCCTCGGCACCCAAGGACCAGCTCTTCATCGCCCCGGACCCCACGATCGAGCGCCAGCTGCGGCATCGGGGCCTGGCGTCGCGTGCGGCGCTCTGGGGCGTCCACGCGGGCGATCCACCTGCGCCCAAGCTCCAGCCCGGCCGCGCACCCACAATCATGCTCATCGGCGCGGGCAACGATCCGCGGGCGATGCGTGCCGCGCTCGAAGGCGTCTCCCGCTGCGTGCGGACGCACCCGGACATGCTGATCTTCGCCGATGCGCTCGCGGCGCGCCGGGCCGACCTCTACTCGCTCGCGGCCCATCGCGGCGTGCTCCCGAATCTCACGCTGATCGAAGAGATCGAAGCTCGCCGTGATCTGCTCGTTCAAGGCGATGTGCTGCTGCTCTGCGAGGGCCACGGCGAGCAGCGCACGATCGTGCTCGATGCCATGACCCACGGCATGATCACCCTGAGCGTCGAGGACAAGTACAGCGATTATCTCCGCGATGGCGTGTCGGCCCGCATCGTCCGCCCGGCAACCGCCGAGGGCTGGTCGGAGGCGCTCGGGTCGCTGCTGAGCGACGTTCCATCGGCCCGGCGCATCGGTGAATCGGCGCGCGAATTTGTGGCGACGCAGCGCCGCGCCAGCGACCACGTCAAGGCCGTGCTCGATGCGTATTCCTGGCTGCGCCAGGAACATCCGGCGCGGACCTTCGTCCCCTAATTCGCCTTCCGTCCGATAGCACGTTCCGCCTGCGCCGTTTATTCCGGCCAGGGCACGTGAAGCTGTGACGCCCGCGCCGGTTCTGTGGCCGCACGCTCAATCTGGGCCATGCTTGAGGGGTGGGTAAGCGCAGGCCGCGCAAGCCCGACAAACTGGAGACTCGACAATGTTCCCCTCTGCCGCCGCTATCGCACTCTCCGCCGGAATGGGCGCTCAGCCGGTTCCGTACCAGCCCACGCTCGACATCAACCCCAGCCCGACGGCGATCTGTCCGCCGACGAGCAGCCCCCTTCTCGCGTCGCCGATCCCGTTCAACATGGGCGTGGACGATTGCCGCCGCCCCGGCTTCGGTGGCAAGGAATGGGTGCAGGACGGCTTCGTGGGCGGTCAGCTCCCGTGGGCCACGCGTTCGGCGTTTGAGCCCGGGCAGAACGCCTACGGCGCATCCGAAGGCGACGACAGCGTTGTCTACGTGCGTCTTTCCTCCGGCTTTATCGCCGCGATCTCGCCCTGGCAGCGCATCGACCCGGCCGAGATGCCGATGGACTCGCTCGACGCCGCGACACGCGACTGGATCCGCGAATACGGCATGACCAACCAGTACATCTGGGCCGAACTCGAGGAAGGCCGTCAGAACTGGCTGCGCGAACGCGGATTCACGTACAGCGTCCGCACCTTCAGCGGTTACGGTTACCCGGAAGATCAGGCCAACAGCGCTCCGGTGAAGCCCGTGACCGTCATGGAGCGCCCGACCGATCAGCCCAAGTTCAAGCAGAAGATGCAGGTGCGTGCGCCGCAGCAGAATCCGCACGACGCGGAGCTGTCCGCCATCGCCAGGGAAATCGTGAAGGGCAACGCCCGTATCTCCCTCCCCCCGATCGCCGATAAGCAGGCGATTGCCAGGGCGAGCGAGCGTGCCAAGGCCGACAACGCCCGCATCGCCCAGGCGGCGCAGCGGTTCACCGAGCAGCGCAAGGAGCGCGAAGATGACCAGGCGAAGAAAGTCGCAACTCGCTAATTCGCGCCGGCACTTCCGCTCGCTCCGCGCCGCCTTGCCCGGGCGCGAAGCGGGGAGCAACCCGCGTCATCGCCGGCGAATACACTCGCCCCGTTGACCGAGCGGCCTCCATTCGATCCTTCGCAGATGGCCGTTCCACGTCGGACCGATGCGTCCGCCGGGGCCGAAGCCCCTTGGAGTGTCTCCCGCCTCGCCGAGCAGATCGATGTCTCTTTGCGCCGTGGGATCGCCGGAACTTTGCGTGTGGTGGGCGAGATCAGCGGCTTCAGAGACCGCACGCACTGGTATTTCGACCTGAAGGACCAGGACGCCGTCGTGAACTGCGTCATGTTCGCCTCCGCGGCACGCCGCATCAACCAGCCACCACGCGACGGCGAACTGGTTGTCGTTAAGGGTCGAGTCGAGTATTACGCCAAGGGTGGCAAAGTCTCGTTCATCCTCGAATCGCTCGAGCGAGCGGGCGAAGGACCACGCGACCGCGCGTTCCGCGAGCTGTGCGCCAAGCTCAAGGCCGATGGAGCCTTCGACCCGGATCGTAAAAAACCACTCCCCCGATTCCCCCGCCGGATCGCGGTCATCACCAGCCGTTCCGCCGCGGCGCTCCAGGACGTGATCAACACCCGCGATCGCCGCTGCCCGGCGGTGGGGCTCGCGTGTATCGACGTACCCGTGCAGGGCGACAACGCGGCCCCGCTGATCGCCCACGCCATCCGGGCTGTCTCGATCCACGGCGCCAAGCTGGGTTTCGACGCGATCCTGCTCACCCGCGGCGGCGGCAGCAAGGAGGATCTGTGGTGCTTCAACGATCCGCAGGTCGCCGAGGCGATCCTGTCCTGTCGCTTGCCGCTTGTGGCCGCCATCGGGCACGAAATCGACACCACCATCGCTGAACTCGTGGCCGATGAACGCTGCGCCACGCCAACGCAGGCCGCGATGCGCCTCATCCCCGACCGACGCGAACTCGAACGTCAGCTCGATTCAACCACGCGTCGCCTGGGTGCTGCTCTCAGCCGCGGCGCGCTCTCCGCCGATCGCAACTGCCAGATCGCCGAGCATCGGCTCGCCGGAGGGATGACCACGCGCTGCCGCGAGGCCCACCGTCGTCTGGCTTCGGTCGAGTTGAACCTCGAACAGGTCAAACCCCAGAGCGTCCACGCCCGCATGATCGCTCGGCTCGACGATGTCTCCCGCCGCTTGACGCTGGCCATAGAGCAGGGGCTCGACATCGATCTCGCATCTCTGCAATCCCGGCTCGCCGACGCCGCCGCGGCGGGGGCGCGCGAGCAGGCATCCAGGCTTTCCGCACTCGACAGGCACCTGAACGCGGTCGGGCCTCAAAAAGTGCTCGAGCGCGGGTTTTCGATGACGGCCCGCAAGGATGGTCGCCTGCTGCGATCCATTCAAGAGGTCAAGCCGGGTGAGTCGCTCCGCACCCGGCTGGCCGACGGCACGTTCGACAGCACCGTCGGCGGCAGCCCGGGTCTTGCCTCCGGCCCCCGTCGAACCAAGCCGGCCCAGCCCGGACTTTTCCCGCCGGACGGGGCCTAATCTGAACCCATGGCCAAGAGGCCCGACCAACACGCCAAGGACGACGAGCTGTCTTTCGAGGATGCGCTCGCGCAGGTTGAATCCATCATCGAGTCGATCGAGGGAGGCGAGATCGGCTTGGAAAAGTCGCTCACCGAGTACGAGCGGGGGGTCCGCCTGATCAAACGCTGCCGCGAAGTGCTGTCGCACGCCGAAGAGCGGATTCAGACGCTGACCAGAGACCTCAAGCCGGGGTCCAAGGCCGACTCGGAGTAACCCCACCCGCCCCCTCCACCCGATACAACGCGGGAGGAGATTTCCGCTGCCGAGCGTCCCGGACATGATGATCGCGTCTTTCACCGTGGCGCAGGTGCTCTGGTTCTTTGCGCTCGGGGCCAGCGCGGGATCGCTGATCAATGTGCTCGTGTATCGGCTGCCGCTGGGCCTGAGCGTGGTGACGCCCCCGAGCCGCTGCCCGTCGTGTTCCACCAGGCTCACCTGGCGCGAGAACATCCCGATTCTGGGATGGCTCTTTCTAGGCGGCCGATGCCGGTTCTGCCGCTCCAAAATTTCACCCGAGTATCCAATTGTCGAGCTCGTGGTGGCTGTGCTCTTCGCAGGTTTTTACCTGCTCTGGTACATCGTGCCGCCGGACACCCGCTGGTTGGGGATCGACTTTGGCGCCGTGGCACCGCCTTGGGCGGGACCCTCCAAAGGGTTTGTTTCACCCTTGGCGCAGACATTCCCGACCTTCGGCATCTTCCTGAC
>JAFEBN010000180.1 GCA_018242645.1 Planctomycetota bacterium
TACGGAACAATCGTCGCCGCCGTCGCGTTCGACCGCACCGGTACGACGACCATCGGCAGCTTCGTGCTCAACCACTCGTTCATGCGGCCGGGGCTGGTGGCCACCGTCGGCGCTGTGGTGAGCGGCCTGCTGATCGCGCGAGTCGTTTTCTGAGTTTCAGATCGGCCGCCGCAGCGGATCGGTGCCGGTCGGACGAAGTGACGGCTCGCCGTCCTGGGGCCGCCTGCGACCGGCCAGTTTCTCAAGATCCGCAATCGCGCGGTCTGCTTCGTTATCTCCCGCCATACGAATGGGCGTCACCGGCGCCATCATTCTGCTCACATCGCCCGTCGCACGCCCGGCAAACAGGCTGCCCGCCCCGTTCTGCTGCACGGCCGCGATCTCCGCTTCGACCACCGGATCGAGTGTGTGCCGCACAATCCCCGCCGACACCCCAACCGCAAGGTTGAACATCGCATACACCAGCAACGACAGCAGCACCAGCGGCAGAATCCCGTGCAACGTGATCACCGTCAGGTCGCCCCGCGCGCCGCTCTGCGTCGAGGCGCTCGCCGCAACCAGCGGCTGATAGCCGCAGAAAACGCCCCAGACGGGTGCCTCCGGGATCGCGCTCGTCCACGGGACAGCCGCGGCAAAGAGCGCCGTCATGATGGTTGCCGCGCGAATCGCGCGCTGCATGCCCACCACGCCAGTCGACGCCACGATCATCGACGCCATCCAGCACTGCGCCATCACCACAGCGAGCGAAATGAGTCCAAGCCCCGAAGCAATATTCGACATCGTGGCCAGAACGCGATCGCCCGCACCCAATGCCCTGGGAGGTTCCGGCGCCTGGTCACCGAGCGAAGTCAGCGGCTTGCGCGGCGCCGCGCCCACGACCGTCAACGGCTGCTGAACCGCCGTCTCCTCCGAAACAGTCTCGTAACGAACACTCGTAAAGTGCACGAACGCGAACGTCATCGCTTGCGCGGCCATAGCCAACGCAATCACCACCGAAAAGAAGATCGCGCCGCGTCGCAACGCGAGCAGCGCCGGCGATGCATTGGTGTACGCCCCGATGGCAGGTCGCGGCATGACAATCGCTCCCAGTTTCCCGTCCGATACCCTTGAAAAACATCGACTGACGGCAACCGCCACTCCAGCCCTTCCAGCGGCATTCCGGGCGGAAAAAACAGACTTTTCTGGCTCTTGCGCTCGGCCCTGGATCGGTGCGCGAAGGGCCGCCCGCTCCGATCTTCTCGGACTGTTTTTTCACCCCGGCAAGGCCGATTCCGGCTATGCTTTCAAAGAATCCTGAAAGTTCCGAATTTGGGTCGATTCCATGAGCAATTTCTTTACCCCGCCCCCGACCAGCCCTCATTCCGACCCGCTCGACGCGGGCTTCCTGACGTCGGTCGCCCGGGGTGAAGCGCGGCTGACCCCCGAGCAGGCGCTCGACATGTATCGCCGACTCCCCCTGGCCGAACTCGGCCGGCACGCCGATACCCGCTGCCGTTCGATCCACGGTGATTCCTTCCGCACCTACATCATCGATCGCAACATCAACTACACCAATGTCTGCAACGCCAAGTGCACCTTCTGCGCCTTCCGCCGCGATGGTCACGAGAGCGACGCCTACACGCTCGACTATCACGCGCTGCTCGACAAGGTGGGCGAGCTCTCCGCGATCGGCGGCACGCAGATCCTGATGCAAGGCGGGATGAACCCCGAACTCGAGCTCGACTGGTATCTCGACCTGCTCCACGAGATCAAGTCACGCTACCCGCACATCCACGTGCACGGTTTCAGCCCGCCCGAGTTCATCGAGTTCGTGCACTTCTTCGACCCCCCGGGCCGGAATCTCGAAGAGAAGATCCGCTGGGTAATGGTGCGTCTACGCGACGCGGGCCTCGACAGCGTCCCCGGCGGCGGCGGCGAGATCTTCGCGACGCCCGTCCGGCGCAAGATCGGGCTGGGAAAGTGCGACGCCGAAAGCTGGTTGACGGTGATGTACGTCGCCCACTCGCTGGGGATGTTCACCAGCGCCACCATGATGTTCGGACACATCGAGGGCTACGCCGATCGCATCCATCACATGATGCTGGTGCGCGAATGGCAGGACCGCGCGCTGCGCGATTTCGGTGGTGTCTCGATTCCCGAAGACCCGTCGATCCACGCGCCCGCGCCCAACATCGCGAGCAGGTACCCCGGCGCCTGGCGCCGCAGCGAGCGCCGCATCACGCGGACCGGCGGCGGCCACTACAAGGCCTTTATTTCCTGGCCCTTCCAGCGCGAGAACACGCCGCTGGGGCGCGTGAAAGACTGGGGGCTGACCGCCGCGGAACTGGAATCCGAATTTCCGGGCGACGCCGTGGCCCGCGCGTTCGATTGGGGTCGCAACAGCGAGCTTGACTACAAGACCGTGACCGAAGAGTTCGGCCGGCGCGTCCGCATGAGCGGGAGCACCGACTACCTCCGCACGCAGGCGCTCAGCCGCCTTTTCCTGGACAACATCTACAGCATCGGCAGTTCCTGGGTCACGATGGGACCCCACATCGGCCAGGTCGGGCTGGCCTTCGGCGCCAACGACATGGGCAGCGTGATGATGGAGGAAAACGTGGTCAGCAGCGCGGGCACCACGTACTGCCTCGACGAGGCGGTGCTCTGCCGCCTGATCCGTGGCGCGGGCTTTGTGCCGGCGCAGCGTGACAACGTCTACGACATCCTCAAGGTGCACTCGGGCGACAATTCACCGGACCTGCAGGTCACCGATTGGTCCACGCACCGGGCCCGCAAGATGCACCAGGAAGCGCCCCGCGAAAAGAAAGTGGCGCTGCAGGTGCAGGTGAAGGCCCGCCCGGAACTCGCGCCCACGCGTTAACGCCGACGGCGACGGGCCCCCACCGCCACTCCAAGCGCGCCAAGCACAAGCGCTCCCGGCGCCGGGACATCGGTCATCTCAACCATCGCCGAGCCGTTGACATCGGCGATGGAGAAGTCAACCTGCGACGCGCGATAGCCCATCTGCGGGGCGTACCCGGGCGCGACCAGCTCGTTTCGGAACCAGTTCGCCAGCGACTCGGTATCGCCGCTCTGCAGCCACGACTGGACTGAGTCCTCGGGAGTTTCGAAGATCGAACTCCAGTCGCTGAAACCCGGAATGAACGCCGAGTCCAGCATCGAGATCGATACGCCCCCGTCTTCGTAGATGCCGATCACGCTGAATCGCGCATCCCCGATGGGATCGTCGAACACCCCCAGCGAGACGTTCTGGTCGATGGACGTTGTCACATCCAGCGTGTTGGTGTCGTTCTTCAGGGCGTTCGCGACCGACCACGCGCCCAGGGCTTCATGGCGCACACCCTCGCCTGATTCCTGGAACCACGCGAGCAGATAGACATGACTGAGGCTGTTGGCCGCGGGCGATGAGTCGCCCTTCAGTCGAATCTGCAGCGCCGCGTTCGAATCTGCCGCGAGGAACCCGGCCAGCCCCGCCACCACCGCCAAGCCGCGCATCATGCGAAGTCTCCGTTGAACCCACACAACCGCCCGCGAGCACCTTGCCCGCGTCGGTCGCTGTGATCTCCGGCTCACTCCGTTTCAAATATGCGTGACGAACGCACGGATCGCCAATGGAATCATGCCAAAGCACGAATCCCGAATACCTCGGAT
>JAFEBN010000181.1 GCA_018242645.1 Planctomycetota bacterium
GACGCTCTACCACTGAGCTACGCCCGCGACGATCTTCACTTGTCGGCTCCCGGATCAAGAAACTCCCCGGGAAGCGGCCAGAAAGTTAGTCCGAAAGCGCTCAAAGGTCAACCCCCCACCTCTCCCGCCCCTCCCAACCCTCGATGACGCCGCTTCCGGGGTTGTTCCACACCTGCTCGAATGCCTTCCGCAGATGGCCGTTCTCAACGGTCCATGCGATTCTCGGGCCGGGTCAGGCCCCGGACTTCGGCCCCCGCACCGCGGCCTCCAGATCGGCCGGCAGGAAGAAACTGTTGAAGTAGGTCGGGTCCGTCTGCCCAGGACGGAAGATCGCCACCAGCGGAATCCCTCCGCCACCGGAGATCTGCTTCACCAGGTCCCAGCCCTGGTTGTTCGCGGCACTGGTCAGATCGATCTTGACCGGCACCACATCCGGCGAATTGAGAATCCGAACCCCCACGTCGCTCAGCAGCACCGTGCGTTCGAGCACATGGCAGTTGGTGCACCACTTCGCCGTGAAATCGATCACGACGGTCTTGCCCGACTTCAGCGAGTCATCGATCAGGCGACGGATGTCCGCATCCGGCGCGTTCACAAATCGACGCCACGCGACCGGTCCTTCCGAAGTCAGCGCACGCGTCGTCCACGCCGTTCCCCCGATCCACGCCAGCGCGCACAGCGTCACCACCACCTTGGCCGATTGGCTGCGGAGCATGCGCCACGCGCCGACGATCGCCCAGCCTGCCGCGGCAATCGCCGCCCCGCCGACCGCGTACCACGGCCACTTCTCGGCCGTCAGGTTCGACAGAAGGAAGATCGCCACCGCGATCATCAGCACGCCGAGAACCTGCTTCATCAGTTCCCCGCCCGGCCCGGCTTTGGGCAGGCGATCGATCAGCTTGGGAAACGCGATCAAGACCGCGTAGGGAAGAGCCATGCCCACGCCCATCACCACAAACGTGACCAGGCCCAGCCAGGGAGGCTGCGTCGCCGCCCAGGCGATCGTCGCTCCGAGCAGCGGGCCCGTGCACGGGGTCGAGAGCACCGCCGTCAGAACACCGAGCAGCAGGTTGCCCAGCACGGTGTCGTGGCTCGGGTTGAGCATGTACACCGATTGGGGCAGGCGGATCGTGAACAGCCCGATCATGCCCAGGCCCATCACCCCCACGATCGCCGCCATCGCGATCGTGAACCAGCGGCTGGTGAACACCTGCCCCCAGTCCTGCTTCTGCCCGCCGGTGAGAAGCCCGAAGATCAGGAGTCCCAGCACGAGGAACGTCGCGACGATGCCGATGCAGTACACGATCCCGAACAACGCCAGCTTCGCCGGATTTCCCGCCTGCTGCTGCAGCGAGAGCACCTTGATCGGGATCACCGGCAGCACGCACGGCGTCAGGTTGAGCAGGAAGCCCGCGGCGAGCGCGATCAGCATGATCAGCACGATCTGATCCCGCCCGAGCGAGAACTTGTACCCCAGAAAATCGAAGTTGCTGGTCGCTTTCGCGGGGCTCACTTCCACCGCGCCCGCGTTCATGCGCGAAAAGACGCTCGGATCAAAGGCGGAAAAAACCGACTGGTTCTCCGCCGGCGCCGGGCTCGCTTTGCCGACCGCGACCACCTGAAAAGCGACCTCGAACGGCAACGTCTCCGGCATGAGGCACTGGCGATCGTCGCACGCCTGGATCGTCACCTCCAGCTTCACGGCCTCGGCACCAGGAACCGCATCGTTCTTGAATTGCAAGGGCACAAACGCCACCGCTTTGCCCGCGAAGAAATCAAGCTCCACGGGATCGCCCAGAAACGCGACCTTTTCGCGAGAGATCTTTGGCCACTGGATCGGGCCCACCACCACGGTCTTGGGCGCGTCCACGCGGATCTGCGTGGCGATGAGGTCGAGGTCCTTGAAGGCGTCGGGGAGCTTTGGGTCGTTCGTCTGGGTGTGCCATCCCTTCGCATGGTCGAGCACCACCGCAATCACCGCCTGGTCGCCCGGGGAGACCTCGCTGCGTTGAGCGGTGGCGCTGACTCGAACCTTGGTGGATGAACCGAACTGCCCCATCGCCGGGCTCGCCCACAGGGCGGAAGCAATCAGGGTGGCCAGGATGGCAAGGAATCGCATGGACAAAGCCCTTCCGGGGCCGGCGGGGCCCACAGCGAGAGAATCGGCTCCCGGCGGTTCAAGGCCGCAGGAGACGCCGGTCGATGATTGGATGCCTTTGTTCGTGACCCGTTCCCCTACGGAGTGCCGATGGCGGATGTTCTGAACCAGAGCGAGGTGGATGCTCTTCTCGCCGCCGTGGATACAGGCACGGTGGAGCAGGAGCAGCGCTCCGTCACGATCTTTAGCCGCCATCGCGCCACGACCGACGGGCTGGAGGTCAAGGCGTACGACTTCAAGCGTCCCGAGCGCGTCAGCAAAGACCAGATGCGCTCGCTGCAGACGCTGCACGAGAGCTTCGCCCGAAACTTCGGCGCATCGCTGTCGGGCTTCCTCCGCACCATCGTGGAAGTCAAGGTCGCGACCTGCGAGCAGATGACTTATTCGGAGTTCATCGCCGGCCTCCCCAACCCGACGAGCTTCAACCTCATCAAGGCCGACGCGCTCGAGGGACAGATCTGTCTCGAGATCAGCCCGCTCATCATCTATCCGATCATCGACCGGCTCCTCGGCGGCACCAGCCAGGACCTGTTCATCCCGCAGCGACCGCTGACGCTCATCGAGACCCGGCTCATCAGCAACGTGACGACGCGTGGCCTGGCGACCCTCTCGGAAGCCTGGAGCTCGGTCAAGAAGATGACGTTCTCGATCGCCGCGACCGAGAGCAACCCCCAGCTCGTGCAGATCGTGCCCCCCAACGAGGTGGTCGTGGTCATCGGCTTCGAGCTCAAGATGAGCAACCGCGCGGGCACGATGAACCTGTGCATCCCGTACAACGTGATCGAGCCGGTGATGGAAGAACTCAGCGCCCAGAGCTGGTTCAGCGCTTCGAAGAACACCAAGTCGACCGAGATCGAGCAGGCCGTCTCCGGCGCCCTCGGTCGCGCCAGCATGCAGGTCACCGCTCTGCTGGCGGAAACCACCATCAGCCTCAAGGACCTGCTGCTGATGGCCCCGGGCGACCTGCTCATGACCGAAAAACGGGCCGATCAGCCGGTGGTCGTCTGCGTGGAGGAAGAAAAGAAATTCCTCGCCCGCGTCGGTAAATGCCGCGGCAACAAAGCCCTGCGGATCGACCGCGCCATCGCCGCCGGCGACCGCGTGTGAGCGCGTCGCGGGCGGAAGCCCCAAGGTCCCGGCGACATCAACCCATCTGCGATCTCGATCGACCCAGCGCCGCAAACACCGCCAGAAGTCCGAGCCCGGCCCCGGGCGGCAGAAGCGTCCAGCCCCCAAGCTTCGCGGTCGCCATTCCCGCGACCACCGCACCGCTCAGGAACGCCGCCCAGATCGAGGTCAGCAGCAGCGCCCTCGCCAGGTGCGTGTCGCGCGCGCCCGCGGCGGCATCGAGCGGACGACCTCTGCTCGCCATCGCCAGGTGAGCGCCGATCTTGTTGAGCGTGCCGGTGACAAAGGTCAGGTTGACCGGTTCATTCCCCACCCGCGCAAACGCGGTGTTCATCAGCCCC
>JAFEBN010000182.1 GCA_018242645.1 Planctomycetota bacterium
CCCTCGCCGCTCACCGACGGCGTCGCGATTCCGACGGAACTCGGCGTGTCCGGCGATCCGGATGGGATCTCGATCGCGACCCAGTCGTGCGCGACATCGTTCGGAGACAACGTCGCCGAACTCGATCAGATGTACGCCCGCGCCACCCGCAGCGGCGTCTACATCGGCCTCACCGGCAACCTGCCCACCGACGGCACCGCGCTGGCCTTGTTCGTCGACACCGGCGCACCGGGACAGAACATCCTCAACACCGCCGGAGCGGGTAATCCGCCCGCCGGTCTCGAAGCAATCAGCGGCACCCGTTTCGATGCCGGCTTCGCGCCGTCCTCGTTGTTCTGGATCAACGCCGCCGGATCCGTGTACGTGGATTACGTCTCGCTTCCGAGCGGCGGGGCGGGAACCAAGACCTATCTGGGCCGCAGCACCGCCGACGCCGACAACGGCATCCTGACCGGTGGAAGCAATCCCGCAGGCGTGCAGGTGGCTCTCAATCGCTCCAATACAGCGGGGGTCACCGGCTCGTCCGCCGCCAATGCCGCAACCGCGACCAGGGGATTTGAGTTCTACATCCCCTTCTCGCAACTCGGGCTCTCAAGCCCCACCCCGAGCTGCGCGAAGATCCGCCTGCTGGCCGCCATCGTTCAGACCGACGGCTCCTTCGGCAACCAGGTCCTTCCGCCGCTTGCCGCGGGATCGGGCGCGATCGGTATCGATCCCAACTTTGCCGTGCTGAGCGGCACGCAGTTCGCTTCATTCACGCTGCTCTCCCGGGCCGACTTCAATCTCGACACGTTCGTGGATGACGCCGACTTTGTGGTCTTCTCTTCCGCCTACAACCTGCTCGATTGCGCCGACCCGGCGATGCCGGCCGGATGTGTCGCCGATCTCAATTCAGACGAATTCGTCGACGACGCGGATTTCGCGCTGTTTGCTGCCGCGTACAACCAGTTGATGTGCCCGTGATCGTGGCCCCAAAGTCCGGGAAGACCAACGCCTGTTCGAGGGATTTCCCGGGCCGAGCGTCCGAAAAGAGCTCCCCTTTCGAGGCAATGAAAGACGAGGCTTGCTTCCGCCTGCGCTCTGTCAATATCGTGGACGTTGACACGTCGTCAACTTCGGGAGAGTCTTATGCGCACCGCCCCGGCCTGTTTCCTCCTCCTGCTCTTGCCCTTCTCCGCCCGCGCGGGATTCATCAATCTCGACCTCACGCCCAAAGTCAACGCGAACCTGCAGTCGTACACGGGCGGAGCTTCGTACCCAGTTGGAGGCCAGACTCGCCAGCTGGGTGGCGTGCCGTTCACCCTCGCCCTGTACAACAGCGCGCCCGGCACGCTCGGTGCGATTCAGCTGCCCGCCAACAACACGCTCACCACGCACTCGTTTGCCGTGAACATCTCGGGGGCCTCACGCGTTTTCACAGTCATCAACAGCGCCTGGGGCGCGCTCGGCGCCAACAACGGAAAGATCGAAGTCTTCGGCAGCGCCGGCGCCTACGCCAAGCTCGATCTCATCCAGGGCTCGACGATCCGCGATCATTATCAGGGCGTCTTCCAGAATCTGCTCACGAACCCCACCGTTGCCACCACGCGCTTTGGCAACGACGTGCTCGATCGGCAGGTGCTCTCGCTGCCCGCGGCATTCCTCACGCAGTCGATTGTCGAATTCCGCTTCAGCGGCAACGGTGGATCGGCCGGCGGCAACGGAGCCGCCTTCCTCGCGGGCGTTACATTTCAGAGCTGCCCCGCCGACCTGAACAACGACGGCCAGGTCGATGATTCCGACTTCGTGCTCTTTGTGCCCGCGTACAACACGCTCGATTGCAGGGACGCGGGCATGGCGGTCGGATGCCTCTCGGATCTCAATTCCGACGGCGTTGTCGACGACACCGACTTCACGATCTTCGTCGTCGCGTACAACGAACTTGTATGTCCGTAAGAGCGGGAAGTTCCTCTTTCGTCCGAGCCACAGGCCGAGCGACCTCTCGCCCGTTTTGGTTTCCGCGTGTTCGTCCGTTGTGAAACCCCCTTCACCCGCCCCCCGGAAACCGTGTGATTATGGGCCCCTGTCTTTTTTCTGTACTTCCGCTCCCGGACAAGTACACTGATTTCTGCGGCACTTCGCCACGCGAGCAGAGGGAAAAAAGAACAATGCGTCCATTCAAACTCACCGCGCCATCGTCGCGCTCGCTGTCCTCGGCCTGCGCGCCCCTCATCGCGTGTGTTCTCGCCCCGGCCGCACACGCATCCTGCCTGCCCAACTGGTCAGTCTCCGACGGCGCCCGCGGCACCAACGGCATCGTCTACGCCTCCACCATGTGGGACCCTGACGGCGCCGGCCCCATGGCGCCCCTGCTCGTCATCGCCGGCAACTTCTCCGTCGCGGGCTCCGCGCTCGCCAACAACATCGCCTCCTACAACCCGCTCACCGGCGAATGGTCCGGTCTGAACTTCGGCGTCGGCGACTTCAACTCGCTCATCTACGACCTGGTCATCCTCCCCAACAACGATCTCGTCGCCGTCGGCGGATTCGACTCCGCCGACTTCAATCCAGCCAACAACGTCGCCCGCTGGAACGGCACGTCCTGGCAGCCGCTCGGCAACGGCATCACCAGCGGCTTCGCCACCGCCGCGACGGTCGCGCTCAACGGCGATCTCATCGTCGGCGGCAACTTCCTCACCGCCGGCTCCACCCCTGTCAACAACATCGCCCGCTGGAACGGTTCGACCTGGCTCGCGATGGGTTCGGGCATCACCGCCGATTCCAGCAAGCAGGTCTGGGCCCTCACCACGCTCACCGGTGGCGACATCATCGCCGGCGGCCTCTTCGATGCCGCCGGCGGCGTTCCCGCGAAAAACCTCGCGCGCTGGAACCCCGCCACCAGCACCTGGTCCGCCTTCGGCACAGGCGCCAGCGGGCAAGTCGTTGCGCTCGAGCCGGCGCCGTCCAATGGCTTCATCGCCGGCGGTGCATTCGCCAGCATCAATGGCACAACCCTCTCCGGCGTCGCTCGCTTTTCCCCCGCCGGCGGCGGCACCTGGACCGGCTTCGGTACAGGTATCCCCGGGGGAGGTGTCATCGGATTGAACCTCGCACCCTCCGGCGACCTCTATGTCGGCGGTTCTTTCTTCAATGCCGGAGGCGTCCCCGTCCTGAACATCGCGCGTTGGAATCCCGCCGGGGGCGGTGCATGGTCCGCGCTCGGTTCCGGCGTCGACAGCTCGGTTTGGACAATCACGCGGCTACCCAGCGGCAACATCGCGGCGGGCGGCTACTTCCAGAACGTCAGCAACCTTCCGTCCAAAGGTGTCGCTCTCTGGAACGGATCCTCGTGGCTCCCTTGGAGCGGCTTCAACAGCAGCATCCTCGCCATCGCTGAAATGACCGACGGCGATGTGATCGCCTCCGGCTACTTCATCACCGCCGGGCCTGGCCTCGCCAACGGGATCGCTCGGCGCCACAACGGAGTTTGGTCCGCGATGGGCTCGGGCACTGACAACCTCACCCGTGCGGTCCTCGCCATGCCCGGCGGTGAAGCCATCATCGCCGGTGATTTCAGCCAGGCCGGCGGCATCGACGCCGCGTACATCGCGCGCGTCACCAGC
>JAFEBN010000183.1 GCA_018242645.1 Planctomycetota bacterium
CAGCGCATGGTCATCGAGGCCCCCAGCACCCGCAAAACCTTCGGCGAAGAAATCCAGGGCCAGCTCCTCGAGGTCTACAAGGAACAGGAAATCAACGTGTGGGACATCGCCGACCAGGCGATGACCGAGAAGCAGCGCGACGAACTCCGCGCCATGATCAGCAGCTGGCGCGCCGATCACCCCGACGCGACCTACGTCTCCAGCATCCGCATGGACGACTTCGCCGCCGCCCGCCAGGTCACCATCATGCAGGAGGACAAGCGCGACCCCAGCCTGCTCTCCATCCTCTCGCTCGACCCACTCGCCGGCCTCGACCCCGCACAGAAGGAAGTCACCAAGTCGCGCATGCTCGCCGAGCGCATCTTCTTTTACGCCAGCCGCGTCCCCAACGTCCTCAAGTGGCAGGTCGAAAGCCTCTACCAGGGCCTCATGCAGTCGCCCGAAGTCGCCGACGTCATGAAGACCGCCCGCACCGCCAGCGAAGCCGCCGACCAGCTCGCCGATGTCGCCGCCAAGCTCCCCGAGCAGATCACCAAAGAGCGCGAAGAACTCCTCCACTCCTTCTTCGCCGAGCTCTCCAAGGAACGCAGCGCCACCATCGCCCAGATCAACGATGCGCTCTCCCTGCAGCGCCAATCCGCCCTCAAAGACCTCGAGGGCGCCCAGGGCCAGTTCCAGTCAACCCTCAAAGACTTCCGCGACACCGCCGCCGGCGCCAACACCCTCGCCGAAAAACTCACCGCCACCATCGAAGCCGCCGACAAGCTCGCCTCCCGCTTCGCCCCCGTCGGCGGCACACCCGCCCAGCCCCCCAAAGATGGCGACTCCATCGAAGACATCAAGCAGGCCATCGAAAAAACCGCCACCGCCGCCGATCGCCTCACCCAGCTCACCAAGAGCATCGACCAGCTCCTCGCCTCTCCCGCCCTCAACAGCAAATCCGGCTCGCTCCAGAACGTCGTCAACGAAGTCCAGCTCTCCGGCCGCGAACTCGTCAACTACGCCTTCTGGCGCCTGCTCATCGTCGTACTCGTCGCCCCCTTCGCAGTCGTCGGCGCCATGGTGACATACAAGAAGCTGGCACGCTGACAACGTTGCGGGCCGTGCTCCAAAGGGCCGAAGTGGCACAGCGACAAAGGGGCAAAGGTCAAGACCAGACGTCCGCGACGTGGGGTACCTCTGGCGGCGTGGGGAAGCAGGTCGATGCCACCCGCCAACTTCAAATCCCGCTCGATCGGGCGCTTCGTCGCGATCTCGGACTCCGGGCTGAAGAATCCGTGTCCGCTCCGAAACCCCCTCCCCGAGGGAGGGGGCAGGGGGTGGGCAGAACTTCCACCGTGGCACCGGCTTTCCATCCCGTGTCCGTCCGTCCCCAGATGAAGGCCCCCCAGATCGCGCATCGTGTGAAAGCACGCATCGATTCGCTCAAGCCGTACCACTCCCACGCCTCCGGGCAGGTTTCGTCTCCGCATTCTCCTCGAACCGACCGGAACTAAATCTCTTCGACTTTTCCCCAAGCTGCCTGCGAACTGTTGGCATTCTGCGCGGTTCCGCATTCAGGACAAACCACATCGGCAGCCGCTTCTGCCAGCGGATAGAGGCATCGGGTGCAAACCCGCCCCTTGCGCGCTTTCACCTCAAGCATGAGTTTGCGCCGGCGGTGAATAAACCAAGCAAACGACACCACGTCGAAGACCAGCCACGCAATTCCAGCGATCAGAGCCCAACGGGCCAAAAGGGGGGAGCCCATCGGCGGTCTCACGTATAGGACGAGCAAGACGACTGAGCCGAGCAATGAGAACAATCTCGCCGTCGTCGAGAATCCGCGGCCGTGAGCATCCTTCACGGCCGCAGGGATAACTTGGGACTTTGAGGAGTGAAAGGGCATATCGGGCTGCGGTGTCGAAGTTAACATTTCGACTTCTGCGATCTTCTGTTTATTGTCGAGGCTGGTGCCCGAATCACACGAAATGACGCACGCTTTCTCTGGATCGTATGTGGCGTACCAGTTCTCCACGCTTCTCCCGTGAGAAGCCGCAATGATCGCCACAGCCCTCGCGTACATGACGTCGATTCGCTGCCTGGCTGCGTGGCCATCAATTCCGGCGGGTGGCATCGACCTCGAAAAACCCACCTCGCGTCCCGCGTCACTGACCCGGTTCCTCCAGGTCAGTGTGCCTGTTCTCCGCCCCAGCAGACTCTATGGACATACGTCGCTGCGTAGATGCGACGCGCGGCAGCAGGAAAGCCCTTCCACCCCCTCTTCTTTCAACCGACGTTCGCGCCCCGCCTATTGCCCTCCTCGTCCACATACAGAAAAGGCCGCGCGTTTCAAATCCCCAGCTCGCAGGGTTATGTGGTTCGGTCGTCAAGCGGCCTGAAGTCAGCGACCAGTCGCAGGTCCAAGACCGAGATGGTGTATCATCGGCGCTTCGAGAACCGTCCGGTCCTGTTCCCACAGGTCTCTTCAGATGAAAACGATCAAGGTTTTGACCGCCCTATCGGCTATCGGCATAGTACTATTTATTACCGTTTATTCAATGCGTTCCTTTGTGAGAGAGGTTAAGCGCACAAGTTCATCTGCGAGCTTTCGGCTAAACAGGGCCTATGTGGACAGCGAGTATCTTGCCACGTTTATTGAATCAACATCCGATCGAACGGAACTGGCGAGGGCAAGCCTCGTGGCAGTGCAGCTCCTATCGAGTCTGCCGCCGGATATTTTTTCCAGAATACTGGAGGTGTGGCTTGATCGTGGTGCCGGAGAAGTCGCAGGCGGCGGTCTTGATGACGGAATCGGTCACTCGATTTCGCCCATACTGAAATATGAGCCGGGATTACGGCAACTGCTGTTTGAGCGCTTGGCCAAGAACGATTTGCAAGGCGAGGCATTGGGACGTGCATGCCGCTGGCTCTGTGTCGCGATGACGGGCAAAGCAAAGGAATACTGGGATAATTCGATCGCAGCATTGTGCGAGCCGGAGAAGCACACGGACGCAGACCTTCGAGAAGTCTTGCGGATCGCGTTTGCGAGGGTGGCCACAATAAATGGGAAGTGACCCATGACACGATCCGTTGGCACTGCGCTAGGTTTTGTCTGATGGATCACTTTTGGGTGGCACCGGTCTCCAGACCGGTGGGGAATCAGAGCGAAGATCATCACTGAGGTCCATTCCGACGAACTCAAGCGACCCGCTCGCGAAATCCATCTTCTCGAACGGATGTTGTCCTTTGCACCTTCCGGCCCGGGAGACGCTGGGCATCGGGCCTGCGACACTCGACTTTGACGGAGGGTCAAGACGATTTCGCGCGATGGAACTCGCTAGCCTTCTACGTGCTCCGACACCTTCGAAAACACGGGTGCAAATGGGCGTGGACAACGATCGCGGCCGCGCTGATCGCTCTGTGGATTGCGAGCGCGACGCGCGATGTGTATGTCGGCGTTCGGAGCGTGACGGCGGGGGCCGTGCGCGGGGCGGTTGACATCGGGTGGGGCGGAGGAAATTCGATTGCGGGCGGGTGGTGCGCAGTGGTCTGGCAGCCGTTTGAATCTCGGCCGCCGCT
>JAFEBN010000184.1 GCA_018242645.1 Planctomycetota bacterium
CTTTGTTCAAGCGCCGACGCTGGCATCGTTCCGCCGCGGCCATGGTGGGTTTGGCAGTGGCTGTTGGCGCCGCGGCGTGGCCGACCTGGTACTCGACTTCTTCGGGCCCGGTCGGCTTCGCATTGGATCAAACGCTCAATACCGAATTGTCGGTTCGCGATTTCGGGAGACTGGCGGCCTCATCCGACGGGCGGCGCGAACTGGCGACGCGAATTCTCCAATTGGCAAGGACCGGGTTTCGGTATGAACCCGGCCCCTTGACGCAAGTCTCCGCGGCCGCACCCCGGCCACGCTACCGGGGGGTGGTGACAAGCGAACTCGCTGCGGCGGATCTACCGGCAGACGCGATTCCTGTTCTCCTGTTCCACAACACTCGGCCGCCCGTTCCCGCGGCGAAAGAATCGCGGATGTCCTGGAACTTGCCCACGATCCACCGGACGCAATACGACAGTCCATCGATTGCGGCAAACGCGCGATGGGCGATCACGGCGGATCGCTTCGAAAATATGTGCTTGGCTTATCCGACCTCATCAGGCTCGGTGATCTATTCATTCTGGATCTCGCGCCTCGCGATCGAGTTTTCGACGCTCCTGGCCATTCCCCTCGGAATCATGGTGTTCCGTGTGCTGCGAGCCTGGCGACAGGAGTCTCGGAGGGCGCGAAAAGGTGAGTGCCTCGTGTGCGGATACGACCTGCGCACGGCCGCTGCGTAACGCGTGCCTCGACGACACGCCGCTACCCTTGCCTCCCCATGAATCCCATCGTCACCCGCTTTGCCCCCTCGCCCACCGGCCACCTCCACATCGGCGGCGCACGCTCCGCGCTCTTCTGCTGGGCCTTTGCCAAGAAGAACGGTGGCCGCTTCATGCTCCGCATCGAAGACACCGATGCCGCACGCAGCAGCCTCGAATCCGCCCGCGGCATCATCGAAGATCTGCACTGGCTCGGCATCGTCAACGATCTCGGCCCCTACATCGCGCAGAACGGATCGATCGGGCAGCACGACTGGGAAGCAGGCAGCGGTCACCCGCCCGTCGGCGAGTACTTCCAAGCCAAGCGCGTGCCGATCTACAACAAGTATCTCGAGCAGTTGGTGAGAGCCGGTCGCGCGTACCCGGCGTTCGAGAGTAATGAAGAGATCGAAGCGCAGCGCAAGGTCGCGGTCGCCGCGAAGCAGACCTACCGCTACCCGCGCCCGGCCGAAATCGAGTATGGAAACTTCAATGCCGCCCTCGAGGCCCGCTGGAAGCGAGCGCAGTCGGGCGAGCGTCACGTGGTGCGATTCGCTGCACCGAATGAGGAAATCGTTGTTCACGATCAGGTGCTCGGCGATGTGAAGTACGCCGCGGGCGAGATGGACGATTTCGTCATCCGCAAGGCGGACGGGTTCCCGATCTATCACTTCGCGGTCGTGATTGACGACGAGACGATGGGCGTCACCCACGTGATGCGTGCCCAGGAGCACCTGAACAACACGCCCCGCCACGTCGCCCTCCAGAGAGCGCTCGGGTTTCGCACGCCCATTTACGCGCACATGCCGCTGATTGTCAACATGGACAACAGCAAGATGAGCAAACGCGACAAGGCGAAGTTCGCCCGCAAGGCGGCGAAGGACGCGATGGCGAAGGACAAAGCGATTACCGCAGCCTCGCTCTCTGCCTCGACCGGGCAGGACGAGAAACTGATTGCGCAGTTCTTGAGTGCCGACAACGACAGCCTCGAAATCGCCCAGGCGCTCGCGAAGCACTTCAAGGTTCCCCTCCCCGAGATCGAAGTGTGGGATTTCCGTCAGAACGGCTACCTGCCCGAGGCGATCACCAACTTCGTCTCGCTCCTCGGCTGGAACCCCGGTCTCAAGACTCCCGACGGCAAAGACCTCGAGAAGTTCGACA
This sequence comes from Planctomycetota bacterium, assembly GCA_018242645.1. GTDB lineage: Bacteria > Planctomycetota > Phycisphaerae > Phycisphaerales > UBA1924 > JAFEBO01. The sequence continues at coordinate 1,893 of JAFEBN010000184.1, forward strand.
TGCAGTTCCTTGCCTCGCACTTCGGCATCGAACGCATCGGCAAGCAAAGTTCCAAGTTCGACCGTGCCAAGCTCCTGAGTTTCAACGCCGACGCGATCAACGCTCTTCCCGATGAGGTCTTCGCGTCGCGCTGGCGCACCTGGTGTGAAGAGTTCGAGCCCGAATTCGCCCGAGTCGTCGGCTCCGCCGATGAGCGCTGGCTCCTGCTTGCCCGCGCGGTCAAGCCCCGGGCCAAGACACTGCGCGACGGCGTCCGTGCCTCCGCGTTCTTGCTCCGCTCGGACGACGCGACCGATTTTGACGCTGCCGCCTGCGAGAAGAACCTGCTCGCGTCCGACCGCCAGGGCCTCTCGCTGCTCCGCACCGTCCGCGACCGGTTCGAGACGGTGGGGGAGCTGGAATGGACCGCGCCGATCCTCCATTCACTGATCGAGCAGGTGGGCCAGCAAGCCGGTACGGGCATGGGCCCGGTTTCACAGGCCGTCCGCATCGCGATCGCGGGTGCCGCGGTCAGCCCGCCCTTGGGCGAATCGCTCGCCGTACTCGGAAAAGCAGCCTCTCTCACCCGAATCAGACGGTGCTTCGAGCGTTTTTCCGCCTGAAATGACGGCAAACTCCCCCCGAACTGGTATCGTAGAAAGCGTTCCTTTCCTCACAATCACATCGGAGGTCGCCATGGCTCGCTCGTCGAAATCCACGCTTCTTGCACTTGGTTGCAGCGCCGTCATGGCGGGTGTCCTCCTGGCGCCGGCGCTCAGTCCGTCGGCGCTCGCCGGTGAGAAGTCGGGCGTCAAGCCCGGCGCGAAGCAGACCAAGCTCGTGGTCGGTGCTCAAGCGCCCGAGTTCAAGCCCGATACCTGGATAAAGGGCGCGCCCGTCGAGTCTTTCGAGCCGGGCAAGGTTTACGTCGTGGAGTTCTGGGCGACCTGGTGCCCGCCCTGCCGCGAGAGCATTCCGCATCTCACCCAGCTCCAGAACAAGCACAAGGACGATGTGACGATCATCGGGATGGCCAGCCACGAGCGCAAAGGCAAGAGCGGCACCGACGACCGGCAGCAGAAGGTCGCGAGCTTCGTCAAGGATCAAGGCGACAAGATGAACTACACCGTCGCTTTCGAAGCCGACGGCCAGGTCAGCAAGCTCTGGTGGGAAGCGGCCGAGCAGGAGGGAATTCCCGCGGCGTTCATCGTCGGCGGCAACGGCAAGATCGCGTGGATCGGCAACCCGCTCGACGAAACGATGGAAAAGAAGCTTGAAGCCGCGATCAAGGCCGCCAGGGCGTCCAAGCCGGCGAATAAAAAGCCCGGCGACAAGCAGCCGCCCGCCTCGCCGCAAGATCCCGGCAAGAAGTAAACCGTGGTATGAATCGGTGCTCATTCCCAACGCCCCGCAACGGGGCGTTTTTCATTATGGGGGAGCCTCGTTCGAGTGGTGGGCTTCGATCGTTTCTGCGCGTTTTCCCAGCGGAAGACGCCGATTTTCGCGCATTCCTTGCCGCACAAAGTTTCAGCAAAAAACCCACTCGGGAAGTTCATTCAACTCCACACAAAACGTCCGATCTTCTTGCCCGATATCGCTCATCGGGAGACGCCGCGCTGCCTGGGTGGCCGCCGACGGATGCCCCGGGGTGCTCGGACATGCTGAACCGTTCTCTGCTG
>JAFEBN010000185.1 GCA_018242645.1 Planctomycetota bacterium
TGGCGGCATCGACGGTGGGCATGATGAGGTGCTTGTTGCCGGCGAGGCGCTCGATGTAGAACTCGGCGACCTGGGTGCGCTTGGCGAGGATTTCGTCGAGGCGGCGGATTTGAGCAAGGCCGAGGGCGGCGTTGATCTCGCTCATGCGGTAGTTGTAACCGAGGCGCTCGTGCTTGAGCCAGGAGCCGGAAGCGGTGCCGCCGCCGAGCGCGTGACCGAGCGGACGGCCCTGGTTGCGCATGGAGCGGCAGAGTTCGGCGACGCGGGCATCGTCGGTGACGATCATGCCGCCTTCGCCGGTGGTGATCTGTTTGTTGGGATAGAAGCCGAAGACGCCGACGCGGCCGAACGTGCCCGCGTTGCGACCCTTGTGGACAGCGCCGAGGGCTTCGCACGAATCTTCGATGAGCGGGATCTCGTAGCGCGCGGCGATCTGCGCGTACTGGTCCATGTACGCGGGGTTGCCGAAGGTCTCGACGGCGAGGATGGCCTTGGTCCGCGGCCCGATCTTCTTTTCGATCTGGGACGGGTCCATGTTGAGCGTCTTGGGGCAGATGTCGACGAAGACCGGCGTGGCGCCGACGAAGAGGATGGCGTTGGACGAAGCGACGAAGCTGAACGGGGTCGTGATAACCTCGTCACCGGGGCCGATGTTGAGCGACTTCATCACCAGGTGCAGGCCGCTGGTGCCGCTGTTGACGGCGACGGCGTGGCGGGTGCCCACCCTGGCGGCGAGTTCCTTTTCAAACTCCTCGACCATGGGCCCGATGGAGAGCCTCCCGGACCGGAGCGCTTTGAGAACGAGTTCCTCCTCCATCATCGTGATGTCGGGGCGGGAGAGGGGGATCTCGGCGTGGGCGTGCGACATGCAGAATTATCGGCAAGTTTAAAGCCGGAACGCTCCAATAGTTCACGGAATGCGCCCTGCTCAGGGGCATAGACGCTGACGTACTGGGCCGCGAAGATCACAAAGTCGGCGTCCTGCCTGCGTTGGTTACTGCCCATCCGCTGCATTCAACGTCCCACCGTCCATTCGTTGTGCCGGATATGTCCCATGCCTTAGTTGCCGTAAACATTTCATGACTGCCGACTTGGTCAATGTCGTCTTCATCAAAAGAACCTGCGGCGGATTGGCCTCGTCTCCCAACGCGAGCGAGGTGAACATCGTCATTGCTGCCAAAATCAACAGAACACACCGAGGTTCTCATCGACGTTTCCTCGAATTGCCCACGAACATGTAAAGAGCGACGCACGTTGCTGAGCCCGGCGACGGGATCGAGGTCGCTAATCGGATGCCGAACAGGTTGAAACTTGGATCGCCGCCCGCTCCGTCCCACCGCAGTGAATCGACGAGCAGCCTGCTCTGCCCCGCGTAAGTCCCCAAGACGCTGCGTCCGCCGTCTGGATCAAGGTGTTCAGTCCATTCACTCACGCTTCCCGATACATCCAGCAACCCCCAAGGGCCAGATATAGATGGATAGGAGCCCACAAGTAGATGTTCGGCGTTGCCTGTATCTGCGCTCGTCTCGCCGCCGTTCTGGGGAAGGCCGGGTTTGAGAAAAGAATCTCGCCCGCCGGGGCGTAGCCAGTAACCGCCTTGACCCTGCCCAATACGATTGGGATCCCAGTACGCCGCCTTGATCCACTCATCGAGACTTGGAATCCAGAACTTTGCGCTGGCAGAGTGGGTGACTTGATCCGTGTAGACGCCGCCCACTTTTCCAAACGTCGAAATGTCGTACGCGCCGGTTTCGAACGCCGCCTTGTCGGTTCGTCGGTCGTTCGTCAGCCAGTTGCAGTACATCGCGGCGTAGCGCCAACCCACTTCGGCCGGCAGATTTCTGGCGGTCGGGATCAACCCCCAGCCCGAAGGACGCGACGTGTCTTCCTGAATGCCGCGGCGACCGATGAACGTCGGGCCGGCGAGCGTGGGCGAGATGTACTTGCCGTAGGCATCGACGAATTCGTACCACTGTCCGATGCTGACCTCGGTCTTGCTCAGGGCGTAGGTGTAGTTCACGCTGCCGCGCGATCCGTTGAAGGGAGTTTCGGTGCTGTTGGTCGCGCGATTGCCCGGATCGCCGATGACGCAGAAGTCGATCCCGTATCTGTTGATGACCTGAACAGATGCAGAGGCCTGAGCACCAAAGCCGATTCCGACAACGACCAAAGGGTATAAAAAGTTCGTGTGCATGTACGCAAAGTGTAAATCGCCCTCCGGCTCCGGCCACTGAAACTCCGAACGAGACTTCGCATTCACCAAAGACTCAGTTGCCGTCGGAGAGGCGGATGATTTCCTGCTCGATGCTTTCGCAGAGTTCGGGGAGAGTCAGGCCGGCGAGGTCGGGACCGATCTCGACTTTCATTTCTGCGAGGAGAGGCGAGCGGCCGGGGTGGCTGCTGGACGTATTGGCAACCAAGGCGTTCGAGGATGCTTCGGAAATTCCGACGCGGTCTTTGAGTTGGCCGAGGAGGCGGTTGTGCGCGGTGATGACCGACGAGTGATTCGGGCGGTTCATCGCGCGGGCGATCTCGGGGAAGCTGAGCGTCGTGAGCCGGCGCGCAATGTGGACGACGATCGAGCGGGCCAGCACGACGCGGGGGTGACGGCCACGGCCGGCCATGTCGGCGAGCTCGACACGAAGACGACGAGCAATCTCGGCCTGGATGAGCGACATGGGGACTGGACGCCGCGGGCGGGGAGACGAGGACGAGCGGGCGGAAGACTCGGGCTTGGAGCCGGCGAGATCGAGCGCGCGGCGGACCGTGGCGCCGTCCATCGCCTGGGTGGAATTGAGTTCGGGCAGCAGGCGCGACACGGCGAGGAGCTGCATCAACAGACCTTCGAGTTCGCGCACCGACTTCCACGCGGCGCTTCCGAGCGCGAGAGCGCCGGATTCATCGAGCACGACTCCCCGCTTCTGCCCGAGGCGCTTGGCGAGTTCGATGCGGAGTTCGCGATCGGGCTCCTCGATGCGGAGGACAGCGCCGGACATGAACCGGGAAGCGAGCGCGGTGGAGAGCTTGCGGATTTCGCGCGGGTGCTCGTCGGATGCGAGCACGATGCGGGCGCGATCGAGTCCCACGGCGTCGAGCGTGTGGAGCAACTCGGTCTGGGTCGCTTCCTTGCTCGCGAGGAAGTGCACGTCGTCGATGCAGAGCAGCGCGAGGCGGCGGTGCGTGCGCCGGAAACCTTCGACGCTGCCGGCACGGATCGAAGCGATGAACTCGTTGGTGAAGGCTTCGGCGCTGACGCAGCGGACCTTGGCGCCGGGGTTGAGTTCCTGGAAGCGTGCGGCGATGCCGTGGAGCAGGTGGGTCTTGCCCATGCCGCAGGCGGAATGGATGAAGAGCGGGCTGAGCGATGTGACGTGCGGGTCCTGCGCAAGGCGCTGTGCCGCGGCGTGGGCGAGGCGGTTGGAAGCGCCGACGACGAAATCCTCGAGGCGATGGCGCGATTGTGCCGCGGGGGCGGTGACGACGACTGGGCGGGTGCGGGCGGGTTCGGCCTGCGGGGCCTGACGCGGGGGCGCGGCGCGAT
>JAFEBN010000186.1 GCA_018242645.1 Planctomycetota bacterium
TCGACGAACCAGCCCATGCCGTAACCGACGGGGATGATCTCGGGCGCGTCCGGCGAGCCCGCACCCATGAACATGTACGGTGTCTGCATGTCGCGGAGCGTGGTGGTCTTGATGAGCGGCTTGCCTTCCACGAATCCGTCGGAGAGCTGCAGCTTGACCCACCCGACCATTTCGTTCACGGAGGAGTTGATCGAGCCGGCGGGGCCCATCGAGGCGATCTCGCGGAAGTCCATGCGCTCGACCTTGTCGGTATCGTCGTCGAGCCGGTAGCCGAGCGCAAAGTCGCTGTCCTTTTCCATATCGCGGATGGTGAACGTGCTGCGCTTCATGTTGAGGGGGACGAAGATCCGCTCGCGCACGTTTTCTTCCCACGATCTGCCGGTGAGACGTTCTTCGAGAAACCCGGCGGTGAGGAACATCAGGTTGTTGTACTGCCAGGTCTCGCGCAGGTCTTTGTTTGCGGGGAGAAATGCGAGACGCTTCACGAGTTCTTCGCGGGTGTGGGGCGTGTTGCCGTACCAGACCAGGTCGTGGCGGGGCAAACCGGAGCGGTGGGTCACCAGATCGCGCGGAGTCAGCCTCGCGCCGATCTCCTGATCGGCGAGCCGGAACTCGGGCAGGTAGGTGGTCACGGGCTTGTCCCAGTCGATCTTGCCTTCGTCGGCGAGCTGGCCCAGCACGAAGGTGGTGAACGCCTTGGTCGAAGAACCGATGGGGAACAGCGTGTTCTCGGTGACTGGGAGTTTCTGCTCGACATCGCGGTAGCCGAAGCCCTTGGAGTAGATCACGTCGCCCCGCTTGACGATCGCGACCGCCACGCCGGGTGCGTTCCAGCCGAGACGGGCCTGCTCGACGAACTCATCGAACCCGGCGAGCACGTCGGCCGCCTGTTTTTTGGCGTCTTCTTCGCGGCGGATCTCGAAGACAAAGGACCCGCCGCCCTGCTTGAACGAGCCTTTGACCGCGTCGCCTTCGAGTTTGCCGGTAAAGGTCGGGTCACCGGGGATGTCCTTGATCTTGAAGGTCGCATCCGACCCTGAGAGCGCGACCGATTCAAGGGGAAGGTCTTTCGCGCCTTGAGCGGGGATCGTGATGGTGCCCGCGTCCTCGGCGGTGAAATGCAGCGAGAAATCGAGTTTGCCGGTGGGAAGGGTGATGGAACCCGTCCATCGACCGGTCAGACCGGGCGCGGTCGCGGCAAGCCCTGCCGCAAGGACTGCCGCGGGGGCCGGAGCGGGCAGAACGAGCGAGGATCCGGCAACGGCCAAGCCGAGGAGAGCAAGTGAATGCAACTTCATGGTGATCTTCTTTGGGGAAGCACGGTTCGCGGTTGCGGCAGTCCCGGGAGTTCTGCCGAGGAAGTCTCATATGATGAGGGACGATGGGAACGCCCCGTCCAGGAGATTCACGATGAAACGCCCGCTGCTCACGATCGCCCTTGTTGCCGGTCTGGTGACGCCTGTCCTCGCGGCTGATATTCCCGCCCCGAAGCCTGCGCAGATGGAGATCGCCATCGGTTCACTGACCGTCGGCGACAAAGCGCCGGCACTCACGATCAACAAGTGGGTCAAGGGGAGCGAGGTCTCGTCGTTCACGCCGGGCAAGGTGACGGTGGTTGAGTTCTGGGCGACGTGGTGCGGACCGTGCAAGAAGAGCATGCCGCATTTGTCCGAACTGCAGAAGCAGTACGCGGACAAGGGCGTGACGATCATCGGCGTCACGAGCATCGACTCGCGCGGGAACACGCTCGGCGCCGTCGAGAAGATGACGGCGGAGAAGGGCGACACGATGGGCTACACCGTTGCGTGGGACCAGGACCGCCAGACGAGCAACGCCTATATGGTGGCGGCGGCTCAGCCGGGCATTCCCACGGCGTTCATTGTCGATCAGACCGGCACGATCGCCTGGATCGGAAGCCCGTTCGAGATGGATGAGCCTCTCGCGAAGATCGTGGCGGGCAAGTGGGATCTGGCCGCGGCAAAGAGCGAGATCGAGCCGAAACAGCAGGCCAATGTGGGGATGATGAAGTTCACCACTTCGGCGCGCGAGAAAAATATCAGCGGCATGATCGAGGCCGGCCGCAAGGTGCTCGAAGCCAATGCGAAGGACGGCGACACGCTCAACATGATCGCCTGGACGATCGTTGATCCGGCGCGCGGCTTCGACCTCGCGGGCAATCCCAAGCTCGTGGCGCTCGCGCTCGAAGCGGCGAAGAAGGCCAACGATGCCAGCGGCGGAAAGGACCCCGGGACGCTGGACACCCTCGCATGGGCCTACTTCGCGTCGGGTGATAAGAACGCGGCGATCGCGACGGAGAAGAAGGCGATCGAGCTTGCCAAGGGCGACATGAAGAAGGAACTGGAAGAATCGCTCGCGAAGTTCCAGAAGTAAGCAGCTCTAAACGTTGACCGCTCAAGCCCCGGCAGACCGGGGCTTTTTTCTGCGCGGACGGACGCCCCGACCGGCTTCGAATCACTGCAACCGGGGAGGGGCTGTGCCGGAAAGCAGGGGCATGAACCTCCGAACGGGTGCGGTGCTGGCGGCGTGTGCGGCGGGGCTTCTTGCTCGGGGCGATATCCGGGTGTCGCCCGATCGGTCAGCGGTCTGGGTTGAGGGTGATCCGGCATTCGCCGAGCGGCCGAAGCTCTCCGTCCGCGACAAGCAGCCCGAACGGACGCTGCGAATCGGCGACCCCGCGCCGGCGCTGGCGATCGAGGAATGGAGCGGAACCTGGAACGGGATCGAACCCGGCAAAGCCACGGTGATCGTCTTCGTACCGGGCGGAAACGCCAAGCTCGCGGCGCTCATGGGGGCGATCTCGAATCTCGCGGATCGCTTTGCCGACCGACCGGTGCGGGTGGCGGCGGTGACGGGCGCCGATTCCAAGATCTCCAAGGCCGGCTGGAAATCGTTTCTTGAGCAGAACAAGTCTTCGGTGCGGGTGCCCTGTGGCTGGGACGACGGCATCAAGTCGCGCAGTCTGTATCTGGCCGCCACCGGGGATCAGCAGCCGGCGATGGTGTACGTGATCGATATGAACGGCCGGCTCGCGTGGTACGGCCCGCCCGGTTCGACGACGGATGTGCTCAACCCCGTGCTCGACGGGACGTGGGACCTTGCGCAGGCCCGTACGGAGATCGAAGCTTCGGATGATCTTGCGTGGATACAGATCGAACTGGTTCGAGCGCAGCGGGCCAAAGACTTTACGAAGTTCGAGGATGCGGGCTCGCGGCTGGTACGCCGGTTCGACGGCATTTATTCGCCCGAGTTTTCGGAGGTTCTGCGCGACGATCTGCTCGAGTTCGCCTCGAATATTCTGAACCCGGAGGAGCGGTTCAACGTGACCGTTCACCCCGAGCTCAAGCCGCTTG
>JAFEBN010000187.1 GCA_018242645.1 Planctomycetota bacterium
GTTCTGCTCGCGGCCCTTGAGCTGCTCGGCCTGCCTTCCCAGAGTCTGCTCTTTCAGGGTCAGGGCCTCTTCCTTGCGGTCGAAGAGGTCTTCGCGCTTCTGAAGGCGGCGCTCGTCCTCGCGGAGCTTGTTGCGTTCGGTCTCGATCTCCCGCTCGATGGTCGCCTTGCGGTCCAGGAGTTGCTTGTCGGCCTCGACGCGCACCTTTTCTGCCGCGGCACGGGCATCGGACTCGGCACGGGCGATCGTGTCGGCGGCCTTTGCCTTGGCGCTGGCCAAGGCCTGGGAGGCGAGAACCTTGTTGACGACAAAGCCGGCGATGATCCCGGCGAAAGCGGCTGCTCCTACGACGCCGTACAGCGATCCGCCTTCGAGTGTGAGCGCGAGCGTGTGAATTGTCACGAACGATCCTCCGGATGAGGACCGACCGGAATCCCAAATGTCGGGGCGAGCACCCGATAGGCGAGCGGGCGCGGCGGCGGTGAGCTTGTCCGAATCAGTTGCAGCGTCAGTCGGCCGCCGTCGTTCTCCTCGATCGCGTGTGCTTCAGAAGGTTCGAGCCCGGTTCTTCATGCGGTCGCCTTGCCTGTCGCCCGGGGCCATCGGCCCGCCGGACTTGGCAGAGGTTGAAACACACCTGTCGAACCCGCCCAAACCCCCAGACGTTTTTCAGTTGCCTCGCCGAATCCCGAGATTCCAAGTCGTTCAGTGTTTAGGTTGGTCTTTGTCCGGCTCATGCCGGAACACGGCACTATCCTACCGCGATTTGGTGGTGCGTGTTCCTGTTTTCGGGGCTTCTCCCGAGATTCCTTTCCATCGGGGCTTCAACGCGCGGCGGAAACTGCCGAAGACCCCATCCCCCGACCGATTGCTAACAGTGCCCGATACTGGAGATTCTCCGAATGCCTAGCCGTTTCTTCTTCGTACTTCGTGCCGTCGCGTCGCTGGCGATCGCGTGCACCGTGACCTTGGTAGGAACGGGCTGCCGCACGTACACGGCTCCGGTCAATGTCACCGGCGTCGAGCTGCTGGAGCACTCCCCCACCCTCGCGGTCGACGTGGAGAACGCGCGTGGCGCGGTGCTGCTGCGGGTCAACCCCAAGATCCGCGTGCCGGTTATTCAGGCCAGCGCGGGCACGCTGCGGGGCGAACCGGTCGAGAACTACCAGAGCGACAAGTGGGTGTCGGCCGCCATCACAGAGACCGATGGTCGGGCCGTGCTGACCGTGCGGAACCTTCCGAGCGACGGGGACCACTGGGTGCAGATGATGATCGAAGTGCCCAGCTGTGACGGGATCCGGGTGAAGAACTCGGACGGGACGGTCGACCTGCGTGATATCAACGGGGCGATCTCCGTCGAGAACGGCGGAGCGGGCAAGCCCGGCGGGTATGTGTATGTGCAGCCGGCCAAGCCGACGACCTCACCCATTTCGATCACCACCTCGCAGGGCGATGTGGACCTGATCCTGCCCACCGGTTCCACGGGCAACATCGAGCTGATCTCCGGCAACAACGCCCTCGCGGCGATCGTCGCCTGGACCGGCCAGGTGAACAACAGCGCGATCCGCCCCGGCGTGTACACGGGCATTCTCAACTGGGGCACGAATCCCATCCGCGTGAAGAGCGCGGAGGGTGAGGTGCGGCTCCGCGTCGGCCCGTACCGCTTCGGCAACCCCCAGGTGAAGTACTACAAGAACTGGTACTTCAGCTAAAGAGCATCCCCCCCCACCCCCCGCCAATGCAAAGGCCCGTGCGAACGCACGGGCCTTTTTCATAGTCGAAATTGTCCAGGACGATCAGGCGGCCCTGCGGGTTGCCAACTGCTTTTCCTGGAGGGTCTGCACGTACTTCACCAGGAGGTCGGCGACAAAGGGGCGGTACCCGGCGTGGAAGGCGAATTCGAACGACACGCCCGCGTAGACATCCTGCTCGTGGTTGAGGTGCGTGTGCACAATCCGGGCTGTGATGCCCAGGGGCGCCGCGATCTCGGGTCGCAGGTCGAACCGGGCCCAGACCAGCTTGGAGCGGTTGACGCCGCTGGTATCCGAGCGCGGGACCAGCAGCCCTACGCCGCCGCCGCCGATGTTGAGCAGCTTGGCCTTGAACATGGGGCCGACTTCCGGCATCACGCTCGAAGGCTTGCCGGTGAGGATGGCTTCGCGGCAGGCGACTTCGGCAACAACGGCCGACTGCGGATCGAGCAGCGGATAGCACTCGACATCGGGCAGTTTCACTTCGGCGGTCGCGACGCGAAGGAACTGGCGACGCTGGCAGCGTTCAACTTCATCGGGCATGCGCAGGCGCAGCGCGGGCATCATGCCCCGGGGGCCCGGCGTGGTGGTCATGCCCAGGGTGTGCGAGCGGAACATCCACCGGTTCTGGCCGACGGCGAGGATGCCGACGACCTCGATGCCCTCGCCCAGGAAGATCGGATTGCCCATGGCGACCGGCGCCTCGACGACGAGTTCGGCGTCATCAAAGCGGATGACGCGAACGCGCCAGATGAGATCGCCCGAATTGCCTTCGGGATCGATGCCCGGACGCGCCACGGTGAATTCGATACCGCCGCTGCGATCCTTGATCTGCTGCAGGCAGTCACGCCAACGTTCAGTTCTAGAGCGGCTCGCGGGCACTTTTGATCTCCTGTGTCGGGAACACAGGAGCATCGACCCGCGCGGTGCAACGCTTCACGGAGGCACGAAAACGGGGACGTTCTCGGACGAGACGGCGCCGTACGCACCGGACCGCCCCGCGCTACCGGACTTCGCGAACCATGATCAGCACCTGCTTGCCGGTCGCCGGGAAGTAGATGCGGCCGCGGCTGATGCGTTTGTCGGTGGTCGTGGCGGTGACCACCATCTCGTAACGTTCGGCATCCTTGTCCGTGATCGGAATTCGAAAGTCTCCAGACGGCTCCGAGACGCCCGAACCGATGATGGCGCCGCTCTGCCCCTCGCCAACAAAGCGCCGAACGACCACGGACGCGCCGCCGACGCCCTCCTGCTTGAAACGCGGGTCGTTTTCGTCGATCACGGTGACGACGTTCCCGGGACCGGTGATCACGTGGCCGGTGAGATTGCTCCCGCCCTGGCAACCCCAGAGGGTGCCTGCGGTGACGAGAAGGCCCATGGGCAGGAGTCGGCGAGCGGGGGCAGTGGTCACGGACAACCTCCGAATGGTTGCAAGAAAAGAGCGCGAATCAGAGAGCGGCTTTGAGTTCTTCCGGGCTCGGCAGATCGGCTGTCGAAGAAAGGCCGAAGTGATCGAGGAATTGACGGGTGGTTCCGTACAGGAGCGGGC
>JAFEBN010000188.1 GCA_018242645.1 Planctomycetota bacterium
TGGATGACCATTGCCCGGGAAGCCAGACCGGGGCCGGGGAGCTTGTCGATGATGCGAAAGGGAATACCGAGGTGGCGCAGGAAGAGCGCCAGTACGAGGCCGGTCGGGCCGGCGCCGACGATGAGAACCGGTTCGGTCATCTTCGTGCAGGATATCGGAGGATTACAGGTCGAAGATGTTGAAGCGGGTTTCGGGAGGGAGCCGGAGCTTGAAGCGGTCCGCGAGCAGATTGAGCAACTCGGCCGGCGTGCGGATGATCCGGTTCTCGAGCACGTGGCCGTCGGCGGCGCGCCTGTGGGCGTATTCCTGATTTTGAAGAACGTGGCGCGTGCCGTCGGCGTTGGCCACGGCGGCCATGATGTTCTGGGCGAACTTGGAGTTGGGGTTTGTGCTCGTCCACCAGTTGCCGACTTCGCGGTCGATGGCGTACATCTCTTCACCGGTGAATTCGCACACGTCTTCCCAATCCGGGCCGAGCTTCACCTGGTGGTAGAAGCGGTTGTTCTCGCGCAGGATGCGGCGGGGTTCGTGGGGCGAAGGTTGTTCTTCATCGATCACCAAGCGAATGGGCGCGGTTGGGGAGAGGCCGCCGACGCCGACATCGGCGAGCCACTGCTCCCCATCGAGATCGACACGGACGAAGATGTGCGTGCGCGGGGGCACGAAATCACGAGGCTGGCGGAAGCGCACGCGGGCGGCGAGCGGCGTGGCGGCGAAACCAAGCTGGCGGAGGACGTGCAGGAGGAGCCAGTTTTGTTCGAAGCAGTATCCGCCGCGGCTGCTGGTGACGAGCTTGTGCTGGAGCGAAGGCAGATCGAGCGCGATGCCCCTCTTGAGCAGCACGTCGAGGTTCTCGAAGGGGATGGAGCAGGCGTGGGCGAACTGGATGTCGCGGAGCGTTTGGAGCGTCGCAGTGCCGCGGCCGGCGTAGCCGATGCGTTGAAAGTAAGCGGCAAGGTCCACTGACGCGTCGTTCATGGGATCAGTCCCGTTTGATGCCAAAAAAAGCAGAGCGGCAATTGAATGCCGCCCGCCCGGTCAAACGAACCCGGATTTTCCAATGAACGTGCCGCCGGAAACGCCGCATGAAGACGGATCCGGCGCCCGATGTCACTTCTTCTCGGTTTCGACGGTCTTGGTCGTCGTCTCCGTGGTCTTCTTGGTGCCCTCGGGCGTCTCGGTCGTTTTGGTCGAGCTGGTCTTGCTGGACTCGACCGTCTTGTCGCAAGCGATCAGGGCGAGCGGCGTGCCGGCGATCAGGGCGGCGAGCGAGGAGCGGAGAACGATTTGTCTGGTACGCATGTGGTTTCCCCTTTTCTTGTTCGAGGTTCTTGTCTCGGAGCCGGGCAACGGTCTGCCTAACGCGGCGTAATGGTCGTGTTCTTTTCGTGGGTTTCGGTCACGGTCGTCTTTTCTGTCGGCGTGTCGGTTGTCGTCTTGGTCGTGGTTTTGGTGCGGCCGACAGGCTCGCTGGCGCAGCCGGTGAATCCTGCCGACATGCAGGCAGCAAATACGATCATGGCGACGGTCGTTGGTTTGTGGGCGCATGTCCGGCACGATGATGACATCGGAACCTCCGTTGGTTGCGTTTGTCGTGCAAGAGTCACTCGATCAATGCTTCAACACAACATACGAGCCGCGCTTTTCCCAGCCGGTGAATTCGCTGTGAATTGGAATTCACGCGAAATGGCAAACACGTAAGGAGCATCGATCGAGATGGTGTGGGCGTGGGATGTTGTGAGGGCGCTGGCTCCAAGTAATGTCGAACCGCCGGAGGGCGCAGGTCGCCTGTTCCGGGCGTCGATGCTGGAGGCGGATCGGGGACACAGAACCCGGTAAAAAATCGGGAAAGTGACCGAACCGGTGCGAGCGGAAGCTTGTACGCGAAGAGGCGGCAAGCAGCGTGCGTCCTGCCGGATGCGAGAGATTCTGCTCTGCCTTGGTTCTCGCGTTCATCCCGGAAGCAAGTATGCAGAACGTCTCTATCGGGTCGGGAGCTGTCCATGCGCTCGACAGGCTTCTCCGTGGTCAATTGACCGACGCTCGGCACGTACGAACAGGGGCGACGCCGATACGGGTGTTCCTTCCCTGGGCGATTGTGCTCGGGGCGCTGCACGGCTCCTTCATTGCGTGGTTTGCGATTGCGGGCGGGTTGCCCGGTGCGTGGCTGCATCTGCTGTACGTGATGATCAAGTTGCCCGCGTTGTTTCTGCTGACGCTCGGCGTGACGTTTCCCAGTCTGTACGTTTTCAATTCGCTGATGGGCTGTGGGCTGGGGTTTCGTGCCATGCTGCGGCTGCTGGTGGCGACGGTGGTGGTGAACCTGGCGCTCGCGGCCTCGCTGGGGCCGATTCTGGCGTTTTTCACCGTCAGCACAACGAGCTATACGTTCATCGTTCTTCTCAACGTGGGGCTGCTGGCGGTCGCGGGCCTGGTCAGCGTGGGTTTTCTGCTCCGGACGCTGCAGCGGCTGCAGGATGCGGAGCGGTCCGAATCGAACGAGCCGGCGAACTCTCCGGAATCGCTGAAGGCCATGTTCTGCATCTGGATTCTCACATACGCGCTGGTGGGCTCGCAGATGGGCTGGCTGCTCCGTCCGTTCATCGGGCACCCGGGAACAGAGTTGACCTTCCTGCGGCCCCGTTCGGGCAGTTTCGCGGAAGCGGTGTGGAATTCAACATTCGCGCCGGGCGCCCCTCGCCGGTGAGCAGCACCATGGCCAATATCAGGAAAATCGATTCTCTTCTGCGCGGAATCGGCGCGGCGTACGAGGGGCCTTCGATCGGCACCGCGCTCTGGATCATCATCCTGGCCAGCCCGCTGTACGGCATGGCGATGGGAGCGTTCGATGTGCGCGGGGAGCGTGCTCTCTACAGCCTGTATTCCGCCGTCAAGATGCCGGTCATGATCCTCGCGACGGCGGCGATCTGCCTGCCGGGGTTTATCGTGTTGAACACGGTGCTTGGATTGCGGGACGACTTGCGACAGTCCTTGCGTGCCATCGTGTGTTCGCAGGCTTCGTTTGCGCTGGCGATCTCCTCGCTGGCGCCGTTCACCTTGCTTGTTTATGCCAGCGGGGTCGATCACCGATGGGCGGTGCTTTTTAACGGCCTGATGTTCTTTCTGGCCACCCTGATGGCGCAGCGCGTGCTCTGGTCCCGCTACCGCCCGCTGCTGGACCGATCGGCCAAACACACCGTGCTGCTCTTTGCGTGGGTCGGGGCGTACGTCTTTGTCGGCGTGCAGACGGGCTGGATGCTGCGGCCGTTCATCGGG
>JAFEBN010000189.1 GCA_018242645.1 Planctomycetota bacterium
TTACGACCTGAGCCAGGCGACGCTGCAGTTCGAGAACGGATTCGCCGTACTGACGGAGCAGACGCTGGAAGTGATGTCCCGGGATATCGGCCCGAGCGCATCGGGTCTGGACCGCACGATCCCGGGCCACTACCCGATCGGCACGCTCCGCATCGGTCAGGTCGTCAGCCTCGTTCGCCTGGTGGACAACCACGACAACGACGGCCTGGGCCAGGGCTCGTGCGAGGCGATCTATGTCGACACGCTCCAGATCGATACCAGCAGCCGGCTCATCAACCCCTCCTGCCGCATCTACTACAACACGCTGATCAACAACGGCACGATCGACTTCCCCGCCAACGTGATCCAGCTCGCGCCACCCTGCCCGGCCGACCTCAACAACGACGGCCTTGTCGATGATTCGGACTTCGTGCTCTTCGCCGCGGCGTACGACATGCTCGACTGCGCCGACCCGGCCATGCCCCCCGGCTGCCCGGCCGACCTGAACAACGACGACACCGTGGAAGACGCCGACTTTGTCATCTTCGCCGAGGCGTACAACACCCTGCTGTGCCCGTGACGAATCCGTTTGCTGTCCGTTGGCATCCTCGGGCCGCGACCCAGTCGCAACGATCGCGCGGTTCGCGCCCGGCGATTCGCAGACTTTTCTTCTCTCGTACGCACTCTGTTTTTTGATTGTCGCAATCGCGGAGAAGACGCTGTCATTCCCTGTGTGAGGCGCGTATGTTGACATTGCCGATTCGCCCGCACACAAGGAGCTCGCCATGCGACTCTTCCTTGCCGGTATCGGCCTCTTTCTCGCAGCCGGAACCTCAGCACAGACCGTGATCAACACGTCGCTGCTTCAAATAAGCGGCGACGATGTCGTCGGTTCAACCTGGTTCGGCACGCCCTTCTCGATATCGATCCAGGGCACACCGGCGGGCGCCGTCGCGGTTCTCTATGTCAAGGGCAATCTCGCCGTTCCCGGCGATCGGACAATCCGGATCCAGGGTTCACGCCCTCTGCGAATCCTCGTGGGCGGCGATTGCACGATCGACAGTTTCGCGATTTTCGACGCGAGTGCCACGGGCCGACTCGGTGCAGCCGGCGGGGGCGATGGTGCGCTCGGCGGACCCGGAGCTCCCGGCGGTTTGCCGTCGTTCTCTACCGGTCCCAACAACGCATGGGGAGCCGGTGGAGCAGGCGGCAGGCCCAATGTGTGCATCTTTACCAACGGCTACGCAGGTGGCTACGGCACTGCCGGCGGATACGGCGTTGCCACCGAAAAAGGTCGGTCGGGCGGCGCGGGCGTCCCGGGCTCCATCGGCGCGCCCGGCTTTGGGAAATCTCCGGTGGGACTGACGCCGGCGAACGGCGGCGCGCCAGGAGCAGGGGGTGCCGCCGCGTCCTCTGCCCCCGGCGGCAAGGGCGGTGCGGGCGGTGCTGGTGGATACGCCTCCGGCGACCGAGGCCGTGATGGCGAATGGGGCTACGCCGGCGTCTTCGGTGGTTACGGCTATGCCGGCGGTCAGGGAGGCGATGCGCCCAACCCCATGATCGAAATTCCCCGCGCCGACGCAGACCTCTGGGCCGGCTCTGGTGGGGCCAGCGGCGCGGGAGGGGGTGGTGGGGGAAGCGGCGGCACGGGCAGCCCGGGGGGCGCGGGCGGAGGCGGGGGCGGTGGCGGCGCGACGTCGTGTGTTTCGGGAGGATGGGGTGGACTGGGCGGTGCCGGTGGTGCACCGGGGAATGGCGGGGCGGGTGGTCAGGGAGGAGCGGGGGCCGATGGGGGTGGCGGGGGCGGCGCGTTCGAGCTTGCTTCGCTGGGACGGCTTGAGTTTGCGGGGTACGCCCGGGCGTGGGGCGCCGACTGCGGGATCGCAACATCGGGCGCGTCCGGAACCTACGGAACATTGATTCCGCAATCGGGAAAGTACGGATCGCCGGGTAGCGCCGGAAGTTCTGGATCGGGCGACGGTGGGACGGGAGGTCGGGGCGGCGATGGGGGGCAGGGGGGTTACGGCGCGCCGGGCGGATATGGCGGGCGCGGCGCTGGGGGAACGGGGGGCACCGTCAAGCTATCCGCCGCAGAACTCTTCCTGAGGTATCCGCGGTTCGACGTTCATGGGGGTTTCTCCAGTTCGAGCAGCACTTGGACCGTGCCGGGATATCTCTCGCTTGCGAGCCACTATCAGAACGCGCCGGCGTCGTTGATTTCCGGTGGGACGATTGTCCAATCACCCGGCCCGATGGGGCCGAGTCCGTACTTCGCCGGCTCCCCGCAGACGGCGTATCTCGCGGGGCTGGATGGAGGCGGCGCGATCGGGGGCACGCTGTCGCTGGCGGCGGGCTCGCTGGTGAAGTCGGCGCCGGCGGATGCCGCGGCGGCGCTGGTGTGGGTCACTGTGGTTCCGGGGAATTCGTACATCTCGCCGACGAAACCGGCGATTGCGCTTGTTCCTCTGGCGCCGCGCCGTCTTGAGGCGCCCGCGATGTGTGTCGGATCGACCGGATTGCTTGCGCCGGCGATGATTTTCGGCTGGGCGAACGATCCGAGCTTCGGCGGCGGCGGCCCGGTGCCGCTGAACGAACTTTCGCGCGGGAAGGTCTATCTCACGTCGATGCCGGCGGGGACTGGAGTGGGCGCTGCCGCGGTTTCCGTTGTGTACCAGGGCAAGGTGCGGAGCGCCGCCACAACAAGCTTCGGGCCCGGTGCGCCGCTGTACGTGCTGGTCCCGCCGTGCGCCGAAGACCTGAACGGCGATGCGATGGTGGACGATGCCGACTTCTCGGTGTTCGTCGAGATGTACAACATTCTCGACTGCGCCGACGAATCGATGCCCGCATCGTGCGCCGCGGACTTCAACCACGATGGCGTGGTGGAAGACAGTGATTTCCAGATCTTCCTCGCGGCGTATTCGGCGCTGCTGTGTCCTTAACAAACGAGTCCGCTCTGCGCCGGGTGACGATCCGGCGCGAACGAGCCCCTGCGCTGAGCGTGAATCTCACGCATTCTCAGTGCGGGGGCCTTGTTTCATGGTCACGGCTTGACACGTGAGCGATACTCTGGGCAGAGGAGTGCCATGCACACACTATTCCGGTCGTGCCGCGGTCTGCGGGTGGGGATGATTGCCGTTGCCGTTTCGATCGGGGCGCACGCGGGGGCGCAGTGTCAGCCTCAGTGGAAGGTTGGTGATCAGCAGGGGTTGCCGGGTGCGAACGCGACGGTGTACGGGCTGGGCGTCGGTGATCCGGATGGTCCGGGGCCCATCGGCGATTGCCTGGTCGCGGT
>JAFEBN010000018.1 GCA_018242645.1 Planctomycetota bacterium
TACAAGGGTGCGAAATCAGCGTTTGCAGAAGCTGAAAAGAAGTCGACGAGCGATGCAAACGCCAAACTGTCTTTCTACGCCAATGGCACTCCCGGCAAAAACTGGGAAGACCTCTGCCGCGGCCCGCATGTTCCCTCCACCGGCCGCGTCGGCGCGGCGATCGTCACCTCGCTCGCTTCCTCTTACTGGCATGGCGATGAAAACTCGGACCGCCTGATCCGTGTCTACGGCACCGCGTTCCCGACGCAGGCCGAACTCGATGAATACCTGAAGCAGAAGGAAGAGGCGTCGAAGCGCGACCACCGCGTCATCGGCAAGCACCTGCGTCTCTTCCACATCGATGAGGATGTCGGTCAGGGGCTCATTCTCTGGACCCCCCGCGGCAGCATCGTCCGCAAGGAACTGCAGAACTTCATCTCCGCGGAACTGAAAAAGCAGGGATATACCGAAGTCTTTACGCCCCACATCGGGCGGCTGGAGCTGTACAAGACTTCCGGCCACTTCCCGTATTACAAGGACAGCCAGTTCGCCCCGATCGTGGAGCGTCAGGCGCTCGAGGAACTCTCCAAGGCGGGCTGCTCGTGCGCGGAGATGATGAACCGCGTCGAGGGCGTGAGCGAGCGGCTCGCGAAGGGCATCAACGAGCGGACCAAGTCGAACGCGATCGCCGCGGACCGCATCATGCCCGACGACAAGCTCGTCGAGGGCTTCATGCTCAAGCCGATGAACTGCCCGCACCACGCGAAGATCTTCGGTTCCTCGCCGCACTCGTACCGGGACATGCCGGTGCGCCTGGCGGAATTCGGCACGGTCTACCGCTGGGAGCAGTCGGGCGAACTGAACGGCCTCACCCGCGTGCGCGGCTTCACCCAGGACGACGCCCACCTCTTCTGCACCGAGGAACAAATCCCCGCGGAAATCCAGGGCTGCTTGTCGCTGGTGAAGACCATTTTCAACGTCCTGGGCATGAAGGACTATCGCGTGCGCGTCGGTCTTCGCGATCCCGATTCGTCCAAGTACACCGGCAGCGCCGAGAGCTGGGACAAGGCCGAAGCCGCGTGCATCGCGGCCGCGCAGTCGCTGGGGGTCCCGTTCAGCAAGGAGCCGGGCGAGGCGGCGTTCTACGGCCCGAAGATCGACTTTGTGGTGAAAGACGTGATCGGCCGCGAGTGGCAGCTCGGAACCGTGCAGGTCGATTACCAGATGGGCAATCGATTCGACCTGTCGTACATCGGGCCGGACAACAAGCCGCACCGTCCGGTGGTGATTCACCGTGCACCGTTCGGGAGCATGGAGCGTTTCTGCGGCGTGCTGATCGAGCACTTCGCCGGTGCGTTCCCGACCTGGCTCAGCCCGGAACAGGTGCGTGTGCTGCCCATCTCGGACAAGACGCTCGACTACGGTCGCGAGGTGCTTGCGGCGCTGCAGGCCGTCGGCGTGCGCGCCACGCTCGATGAAAGCAACGAGCGCGTGCAGGCCAAGATCAAGGTCGCGGCGGACGAGAAGATCCCTTACATGCTCATCGTCGGCCCGCGCGACGCGGAGAACAAAGCGGTGTCGGTCCGCGTGCGCGGAGTCGAGAAGGACCTCGGCGCGATGCCTCTGGCGAAGTTTGTCACCGATATTGGTGCGGAAATCGCGAGTAAAAACGCGGGGCTGACTGTGAAGCCGTAACCGACAGAGGCTTCGGCCTGAACCAGCGGTCGTTGGAATGTATTTGACGGGCGAACGCAGTGCGGCCGTCATTCACGGACTGGCGACTCTCCGCGACCACTGCTCGATAAGGCGCGGCGAGTTCCCCAACCGTCGCGTGTAATCACTTTCCTTGCGTTGCGCGCCGAATCATCGGCGGTGCGTGCTCTTTAACCGCCGCGCCCGCGGCGGTACACCACCGCACACGCGACGAAGTTGTGCCATCTTCTCTGAAGCACATTTGCACGTGCTTTTCTCCGATTGAGCCAGTTGCCTTCATCAGACGGCCACTATTTCGCATACATCCTGAACTCCCCCTTCTCAAAATCCATCTCTATCCGCCCAAAGCCCGCGAGCGTTTCGTTTCCCAGAATCCCGATGGGTGTCGCACCCTTGAAACGTGCAAAGAGCGGGAGCGGCCCCACACTGACAGCCTGATCATGAAGCGTGGCTTCGCCCAGACCGATCGTCGCACCATCGGCCTTTGCCAGCTTGCTGCGAGCTGAACCGATACCGCGCACGTCCTTCTCCTGCGCAACCGGCTTCAGCCCTGCGAGCTTCACTACCCGGTCTTCCACGATCGTGATCGGCGAGCCCGAATCCACGATGAAACACACCTCGGCACCGTTGACCGTACCTTTGCAGTAGGCGCGCGAATCGAGGATCGCGAGCGGCAATGTCGCAGCGGGCTTGTCGCTGCCGGTTTCTGCGAGCTTTAGTTCGCCCGTTGCGCCACCCGCGGGATACGGGATCGAGATCACCTTGCCGCGGCCTAAGAGATCAAGGCCCACGATCCCGATGATCCCATTGGCCACCAGCGGCAGGTCTTCCATGACCAGCACCTCCACACGCTCGAACGTTATTCCGCCCAGCGAGAGCGAGTCGAGTGTCGCGATCCCCAGAGGCATGACCGCTCCCGTTGCGCCGCCCACTTCGGACGCCAGGCGCTTTACGCCTTCAGGGCTGTGCTCAACCATTTCGGAGGGCCGGATCGCGGCACCGGGGGGCAGCGCCGCCTTGGAGACAACGGTGGTGCCCGCCGCCAGATCGATCACCATTTCGCCTGTAGAACCGCCCGCAAGTCTCGCCGCGGCCAAATGATGTCCGCCTGTAAACAGCACGGGGCAGGAGCCGGTCGTTGACGCTGCGCCAGAGGCACGCGCCGGAAACGTCGATGTGTACAACACGCAATCACCCGGCTGCAGCGGGACAGCACTTCCGAAGGGATCTTCGATCACACCGACGTGGTCTTCCTGCACGGTTCGGTAGCCCCGCACAAAACCGGCAAATGTCTTGCCATCTGCGCCGCGGGCTGACACGTGGATATCAAGGTTCGCGAGTTCCTCGGGCGCGGGTGCGGGGCGGTCAAACTGCTTACCCATCGCCTTCGTGACCACCGAGAGCTTGCCGTTCCTGCACGAGGCAACCGTGGTCGGCTTGCTGATCGACTGAACGATCCCCGCCGAGCCGCCCGGACCCGGAGGCAGGATCACATCTACAAAGCCGGCCTGTCCGAGCGTCCAGACTACATCCTGCCCCTCGGCGATGCGGACCTTTGTGAGCTTGAATCCTGAATCGTCTCGTCTCAGCACGAACACATCCGCGTCTGCAAGCGCAAACATCGCGGTTCCCATCAGCACGCTCGCACAGCCCACAATCGTCCAGCTCTTCATGGTCGAACTCCCAATCGCCGCATCCGCGGTACACACCCGCTCGGATGCATCGCCGAACTCTACCCGGCAGGGAACGTCCAGAAAAAGCTCTCCCGCTCAATATACTACGATTCGTAATAAATCCGCAAGCCGATACAATTGGTCTCTCTGCCCCTTCGCCG
Source organism: Planctomycetota bacterium (assembly GCA_018242645.1). Lineage (GTDB taxonomy): Bacteria > Planctomycetota > Phycisphaerae > Phycisphaerales > UBA1924 > JAFEBO01. The sequence continues at coordinate 3,527 of JAFEBN010000018.1, forward strand.
TTCTGCTTGTCGCCATGCTTACCGACCTCGAATACATGGTCCTCGGCATCGTCTGGAAGCGCCACGCAGCTACCGGTTACGAAGTTGTTCGAGAGTTCGCACATTCCGCCGCCTCGTACTACCGCAGCCGGGAAGGCGCGATCTACCCGCTTCTGGCTCGTCTCGTGAAGCGCCGTTACCTACTCGCCCGGGCAGAGAGGCGCGGGAAGCGGCCCGCCACTCGATACGCTATCGCGCCGGCGGGGCTCCGTGCGCTCCGAGACTGGCTCCGGGGGCCCGTGCCGCGCGAGGATGCAACCGTTCCTCCGGACCTCATCCGTGTCCGGGTTTATTTCCTGGGTGCGGTCGCTCCTGTACATCGCCGGGCCATGTTACGTGATGCCCGTCGCCAGGTCGCCGCGGAACTCGAAATGCTTCGTGAACGTCTCGTGGCAAGCCATGACGAGGGAAACCACTTCGCTGTGCTCGCTCTCGAGGGCATCGTCAATACCATGCAGGCACGCGAGCACTGGCTCGGCGAGATTGAACGTTCCGCGGCGAGCGCTACGGGCAAACCAGCGCGTCGTACGCCCCGGCAAAGAGCACGAAATCGTCGTCGTCGGTCGCCCCGTTCTGGTTCAGATCGCCCACCGGGTCCAGCAACAGGTCGTACGAAGCCGCGAAACGCACGAAATCCGCGTCGTCAACGATCCCGTCGTCGGTGAGATCGGCCGGACAGGGGGAGTCTACATCGCCGGTGAGCCGGAACGAGACGACCCGATTGACGCTGATGGGGTCGCCATCGTCCACAATACCGATGAGCGCGTAGCCGCCAGCCGCCAGGGCCGGTCCGAGGCAGAGACCTTCCAGGTTGGTCTGGTCGCCGGAATACAGCAGACGCTTGGTCGCGGGAACATACGTCGCGGCCGCCAGCGAACCCATGCCGCTGACGTCGGTCGCTGCGCTCACATCGACTTCGTAGAGCCGCGTCAGGAAAAAACTGCTGCCCAGCGCGAACGAACGCTCGAGCACCAGCAGCTTGCGATTCGGAAGCACGACAACCTGGGACACGCCGCTGCGGCTGCCGCTGACCGATACCCCGTGCAGAGGCTGCGTGAGATACGCGTACTGGGCCACCGGCTGTGGGGGCGAGACCGTCGCGTCGTACTTCAGGAGCCGCACCCAAGAACCCGCGGTCGCGCTCGAGGCGTTGCCATCGACCGTGAGCGCTTCCTCGTTGCATGTCCAAAGCGTGCTTCCGGTCCGGGAAAGCGACAGCGACTCATAGCCGAAGTTGGCGCGCCTGTTGGCGAACACGCCCGGACGGGGCAGCACGCCGACAAGTCCGCCGGTCGAGAGGTCAAACTCCCGTATGTCCGGTCCACCCTCATCGCACACAAAGATGCGATCGCGAGCCGGCCCGCGTGAACACACATCTTCGAAGTCCCGCGATTCGGCGATGCTCACGCCCCCCGCCAGCGAGGCGGAGCTGATCGAACCGTCGGCCGTGAGCGTCACGCTGAGCCGCACCAGCTTGTTCGAGTTGTCCATCACCGCCAGATAGTCGGTTCCCGATCCGCCCAGATGGGGACCGTTCCACACGATTCCGCTCACGCCCTGCACCGTGAAGGGGGCTCCCAGTTGATCGGTGGACGAACTGCCAAACGCCGCCGCGGATTTAAATTGGGCGGTCAGCGGCCCGCCGAGGCACGCCGCCTCGAACAACACCGCTCCTACAACACATGGCATCAAAGCTCGCCGCATGGTGCTTTCTATCGGTCCGACTCGGCGTGTGGCGCTCGTCAAGGGCACAGGAGTGTTTCATAGGCCGCCAGGAAGATCACAAAGTCCGCGTCATCCACCAGGCCGTTATCGTCGAGATCCGCCGGGCACAGCAGAGCGGGGCACACCATCGCGTCATACGCCGAAGCAAACAGGCTGAAATCCTCGTCGTCCACCATCTCGTTGCGCGTCAAGTCCTCCCAGCAACTCTGACGGGTCCAGAGCAACGCCTCGGTGCGATTGGTTGCCCCATTCCTGCCCCAGCCGACCACGGACGTGGCGAAGCGATCGCTCCAGATCGCGCGAGCCGAGGAGGAAGTAAACGTCGCCGGCACGAACGCGTGCAAATCGACCCACGACGCGGCGCTCCCGTTCCAGAGCACCGCACGCTGCACATCGAATGTGGCGTAACCGACCTGTTGGCCCCGCCAAATTCCCTGCGCCCACGATGACGACGATCCGGCCGGCGACAGGTCGATCACTTGCCCGTCCGACCACAACACCGCGTGCCGCTCGTTCTCGCTGAAGTCGACGAAGCCGACATGCTGACCCCGGCTGGTCATGTCGATGTTGCAGTTCACGGGCGACTCCGGGAACGGAGACGACCGCGGCGTGAGATCATCAAACGACGAATTCGAAAACTGTGTGCCCAGCATCACGATCGGCGGCGTGGGATTGCGGAACCAGTATCCCACCAGCACGCCATCGCGAATTCCGTAGAACTCGGACTGGACGATCCGTGTTGGATCCAATGGATTCTGAACCGGTTGATTATCGGTGAACGATGCCGCGGTTCCCGTCCACATGGCGGCGTGCAGATTTCCTCCGCCCATCGCGGCCCCACCGACCTGCGTGTTCCCTTCGACGCCGTAGGCCACGGAATACCTGGCGTTGACCGGGTGCAGACCGACATACGAGGCCGCCGACCCGTTCCACATCGCGGCGCGAAGACCCAACGGTGAGGGAGAAATCGAGATCGATCCCACCGCGCGCCCATGATCAATGTCCCACGCCGCTGACTGGTAGGCCCCTGCGGGATGAAGGTTGGTCCAGGATTCCGGTGTGCCCGACCACATGCTGGCCCGGTCCGTGCCGATGCGCGCGACCCCGACTTGCTGGTTTCCGCTCACGCCGTGCGCTCGCGAGTACGACGATCCCGCCGGATGGAGGTTGGTCACGGTCCACTGCGCGACCGCAAGCGACGAAACCGCCGCGCCCAAGCCCCCGGCAACAAACCACACCTTGCCCATAAACACATGGTACCGCAGCCGCCGCGCCGCCCGATGTGCGAAATATGGGCAACGGGGGAACTCCGAGATGTTATTTGACGCTTGTTGTTGCCGAAAAAAACAGCCCACGCCACAGTGAGCGGCGTGAGCTGGGAGGTGCGTTCGGAGGCGATGTCGGTTCAGCCCCGGCGGCGCCGGTAGGCTGCCAGCATCACCAGCGGTGCGAGCGCCATGAAGCCGCTCTGCGATGGAATGAGCACGAGCGACATGTCGCGGAAGTATGCATCGTTCTCGGCGTACGAAGCCAGCACGACCTGCGTCCCGGCGGGCTTGCCGCCGTAGCCGATCTTGCCGTAGGTTTTGCCGTCAACCTGGGCCCACGCGATCTCGTTGGTCACGTTGATCACCAGGTCGTGGGTTCCTTCGAACAGCGCAAGATCATCCGGGGTGAAGGTCACGCCGTCGACCAACTTGTCCGATTCCCACCGGCCCAGCGTGAGCACGGGCTTGTCCGAACGGTCCGCGACCAGAGCCAGGCCGCTGAAGCCCGAATCGGGTGAGTAGCTCGCCGCGACGCCGAAGCCCCAGATGATCGACCCCTTGGTGTCGAGCGTCACGTGAGCGCTGAAGGCATCAGGCAGCCACTTGAGTTCCTGCGAGATGACACCGAGCGTCGAGAGCCCGTTGTCCGTGAAGTCGGTTTTGGAATCCCAGCTCGTCCACCCCGAATCTTTCGTCAGGGCGTCCTTGTAAATGAAGTCGGCCGAAGCCGCCGAGCCCAGGGTTGCCACCAACGCCATCGATTGAATTACACCACGCATTCGAGCACCTCCGTGAATTCGCAAACGCGATTCGAAGGTGCAAAACACGCCGCGCCAATGCCACCGCAGGCGATCGGAAATCCGCCCGGTCGGCCTCCCAGTTCGCAAAGGCCCTACAGATGGTCCTCACCGGCGATGGAAGCCGCCGAATCCTCCGCCTCGATACCCGCCCCAGCTGCTGCCACCCCAGCCGCCGCTGCGCGACCCCCAGCCGCCCGAACCACCCCAACCGCCCGACTCGCCCCGAGCCCAGGCATCGCGGTTCAGCCCGCTCATCGTGTCGTGGTCCTGCCAGCCTCCGAAACCGTCGCCGCCGGACTGGCCCCAGCGGTTCTGAAGATCCGAGGTCGAACCCTGGCCGCTGCGCCACTGGTTTTGCCACGATGAATTCCGGGCTTCGTCCTGCCAGTAGTTTGATTGCGCGCCGGAGTTCGAACGGGCCATCGCGTTTGCGTTGGTCTGCGGCCGGTTCACGTCGTTCCAGCCCCCGTCCCCGTACTTCTGCCACTGTCCGTCATCGTTGCGGCGGTACACGTTTCCATCGTGCCCTGCATAAACATCGCCGTTGCTCGCCTTGCCGATGGTGGAATCACCCTTGTGCGCGCCTTCAGCCCATTGGCCGGAGGAGTTTTCCGCCCATCCCTTGGTCACGCCGGTTGCGTTGTTGGTCGTGTGGCCGGCTTCGGCCCAGCGGTTGCCCTGGGAGACGTAACTGTTGCCCCAGGAGCCGTAGCCGTTGAAGCCACCGGTGTGCTGGCCGTACGTGCCCGTCCATGGGTTGTACGCCTGCGTGCCATGCATGGACCCGTAGGGGCCGTACGCGCTGCCGCTGCGGAAGTAGGTGCCGGTGGCCGGGTTGTACCCCGCGCACCAGCCCGCGCCGCCATAAGGCCCGTAGCAACCCGCGCCGCGGTAGTAGGTGCCGTACCCATAGTGGTACACGGGCGCGCACCCGTACGAGTAGTAACAGGGCGGGCAGCCGTAATACCACGAGTTGTTTCCGGCGATCAGCGCTCCGGTGACCATGCCGGCGCCAAACATAAGTGCGCCGGTCGCGGCGACGTACTCGCCGCTGTACCCGCTGGTGTAGCCGACCACCACCGTATCCGGTGTTGCGGAGTAGACCTGGCAATAGGTGACGTTGTAGATGGGACACGAAGGCGGGATGGTGTAGATCGCGTCGGGCACGACCGAGCAGACCAGCCAAGGGCCGGTGGGGGACGTCGAAAGGAACCAGACACCCTTGTTGCAGCAGTAGTACGCGCCCTGGTATTGCACGATCTCGAAGGGCGTGTTGACGGCGTAGGTCATCTGTGTGTTGGGAATCGCAGCGAACTGGGGCTGGCCCACGTAACTCACGTCGAGCTTGGTTTCGGCGATCTTGACGGTGGCCTTCTGCGGCACGTTGGCGAGCAGGATCGCGTCTTGCGCCTGCTGCGTGCCGGGGACCGAGACGAGCACGTACGACAGCGGGCAGCTCGGCGGTATGCGGGCGAAATCGGGCGGGAGCGACGCGGACGCGGCGGACCACGGCCCGTTGACGCCGGGCGCGCTGAACCAGCGGCCGGCGACGAGGAAGTAGTACGTCGAATTGCTCAGATCGAAGAAGAGCGTCATCGTCGGATTGTTGACGTACATGAGCGACGTGCCGGCGATGGGGGAGTACGACGGCGGGCCCTGGGTTACGATCAGTTCGGCGGGCTGGGTGGAGGTGAACAACTTGGGCACCACGGTCGCGGGCTTGGCCGGGATGTTCTTGAGCACTTCTCCCCAGCCATCCTTCGGGAGGCTCGAGAAGCTGGCGGGCACGCTGGTGGCGGCGGTCCAGGGGCCGGCGAGCGGATCGGGCGCCTGCATCCACGATCCATTGTTGAGCAGGTAGTAGGTTGAACTCGGGCCGTCGAGCAGGACGAGCCAGTTGGTGTTGGCGGCGAACATCACCTGTGAATTCGGGATGGGCTTGAAATCCGGCGTGCCCATGAACATCACCAGCACGGCGGGCGAGTCGCTGTAGAAGATCGGTGGCGGCGTCATGTTGAGCGTGACGCCCGGCGGGGGCGTCATGTTGCGCATGTAGACCAGCACGCGGTCGAGCGAGAGCGTCAGGGTTGATTTCTGAGGCAGGGCTTCCTTGACGATGGCGGTGAGCATGGCGGCTTCGTCCTGCGGCGCGCCGGGAAAACGGATGGCGGGTTGCAGGTCGGTCAGAACGACCGTGTTGGCATCGCGATGAATCTCGGTGCTGGCTTGTGCCGCGATCACGCCCATCTGCGGCGACGCGGCCCCGGGCACCGTCACTTCGATCGCGCAGCGGAAGCGCATCGTGGTGTAGTTCTGCCACGAGTCAATCTGCGGCTGGTGAACGACGACGGTGGTGCCGTCTTTCACGAAGGTGCGTGGCCAGCCCGGATCAACAGGTGCGGGCGTTGCTGCGGAAGGGTTCTGCGCGTGGGTGGGGACGAAGGCGCAGAAGGCGAAAAAAACGATCGCGGCAAAGATGTGGCGGACCATACGTTCCTCGGCGGGTGCGGTCGTGGTGGCACGCGGAGTGTACCCGGAGGCGTCCCCGGCCGGGTCGATACGCCCGCTCGGCCCGATTGGTTGAGGCGCGTGCTTACGTCCCCAGCACTTTGGTGGCCGCGATCAGGTAGAGAGGGATGCCCACACCCACGTTCAAGGGAAAGGTGACAGCAAGCGGTAGAGTGATATAGATGCCCGGGTTGGCACGGGGGATGACCAGGCGGACGGCGGCCGGGACCGCGATGTAGCTGGCGGACGCCGCAAGCACCATAAGGAGCACCGCATCGCCTCTTCCGAGGCCGGCGAACCACGCGGCAGAGAGGGCGAGCGCGGCGCCCAGGAGCGGCGTAACGAGACCGAAGACGATGAGCCTTGGGCCGGCAGCCCGGAGATCGCCCAGGCGGCGTGCCGCGATCACCCCGAGGTCCAGCAGAAAGAACACGAGCACCCCGCTGAACAGGTCGGTGCAGAGAGGCTTGAAAGCCTGGTATCCGCGTTCGCCGGTGATCATGCCGATGAGCATCGAGCCGAGGAGAAGAAGCACGGGACCGTTGAGCAGTGCTTCGTGCAGCAGTTTGCCCCACGCGATGCGGCTGCTGCTGCCGCTTCGCCCGGACCAGTTGAGTAGGAGAACGGCGATCACGATCGCGGGACTTTCCATGAGCGCCATGCACGCGACCATGTGCCCGCCGTAGCCGATTCCCTGCGCGGTCAGCACGGTTGAAGCCGTGACAAACGTGACGGCGGAGATGGAGCCGTAGCTCGCGGCCAGTGCCGCGGCATCGAACGCGGATACCCAGCGGCGGAGCACGACGAACACGACGATCGGCATCGTCGAGGCGAGCGCAACGGCGATGACCAGCGACCACACGGCGTCGGCATGGAGGCCTCCGTGGACAAGCTTGACGCCGCCTTGGAAGCCGATGGACCAGAGCAGGTAGAGCGAGAGCAGCTTGGTGACGGGCTTGGGCACGCTGAGCGTGCTGCGGACGAGTGCCGCGAACATGCCCAGGAAAAAGAAGAGGACTGGGGGGCTGGCGACGAGAACGGCACCGATGCCGGAAGGGGCGGTATCCGGGGCTGGGGGCATTGGGTGCTCCGGAGGGTGGGAGGCGAGCGGAACAGGAGAACAGCAGCGCAGGGGGGCGGGTCGCGCGCCGCTTGGGAGCGGGCTGCTAGGATGAGTGGAACGAGAAAAAACTCGCGATTAAAAATACGCGAACTGAACTTCGTAGTTTAGCCCCGCCGCCGGGTCTGTCAAGCCGAGGCCGCCATGCCCCATCGATCGTCCATGTCCGGGAATTCCGCCAAAGCCCGCGTTGCCCGTTCGCGCGTGCCGGTTGCCCGCGCTGAAGGCAAGGCCGAACCCGCTTCGCCCCCTTGGACATTTCTGACCAATCACTCGCACGTGCTGGTCTGCCTGCTGCAGGACCCGACCGCGCGCCTGCGGGACGTGGCGGCACGGATCGGCATCACCGAGCGTGCGGTCCAGAAGATCGTTCTTGACCTGGAACTCGCGAAGGTGCTGGAGCGCCACCGGGAAGGACGGCGCAATCACTACCGCCTCTCCCTCGAGGTTCCGCTGCGGCATCCCGTGGAGGCCCACTGCACGTTGCGAGATCTGCTTGCGCCGATCCTGCGAACGAGCGCTGGGCGGCGGTAGCACGAGCACCGGGCGATCGGTCGTTCTGATCCCCGGCGTGTACACTTGCCAAAAGAAAAAGCCCTGCAATGCAGGGCTTTGAGAAGCGAGGCGGACGGGAATCGAACCCGCAACCACCGGATCGACAGTCCGGTACTCTAACCAATTGAGCTACCGCCCCGAGTTGTCAGACGCTTTGGGCGACCCTTACGGGCCTCCAGAGCGGGAAGAACGATACGCCGCGAGTCGGGAAGTTCAAGTCCCGGGCGGATGTGAATGTTAGACGATTTCGGCGTGTCTCAGGCCTTGGTGGGCGTGCCGGGATCAGCCGGAAAATCAGCGGGAACGCTGCGGCAGCGTGATGCGGCCCTTTTCCTGCATCTCGAACGCGTTGCCGTCCTTGCCCACCTTGGACGCGGCAACCCACATCACGCCGCAGGCGACGGCGAGGGCGACCACGGAGAAGAAGGCCAGCACGGTGAACACATCGAGCGAGGTGCCTCGCTTGGCTCGGCCGCCGGGCATCTGCATTCCGAATTGCGACATCGTTTGCTTCCTTTCGTGAACAGCTCGCGGATCACTGCAAACGGGTCGTCACGGAGTCGCCGGACTGCACGTCAACCTTGCGGCTGAGCGAGTCGACGCGGCCGATGGCGAAACGCATGTCGGTCTTGACGATGATCAGGTTGGCAACAAAGTCCTTGCCGCGGCTGATGAAGAGCTTCTGGTTCTCGCGGATGCGGTCGTTGCTGCCGAGGTTGATCTTGGCGAGCACGGCGCCGGTCGAGGGGTCGGTCGAGACGTTCTCGATCGTGCCGGTGACCGGGATGCCGGTGTCAACAAACGGCTCCTTGGCGGCGCTGACGCCGAGCATGCCCATCGAGCCAGAGGTCTCGCGGGTGAGGCGGGCCTCTTCCAGCTGCTCGCGGAGAGCGCGGACGCTCTGGGTGAGCACTTCGTTCTGGCTCTCGAGATCGCTGATGCGATCGTCGGCCTGCACGGCCTGCTCGCGGAAGCGGAGTTCATTCTTGCGGAGAGCCGAGACCTCGTCGCGGTAGCCGGAGAGCAGGGTGGCCTGGGTCTTCACGGTTTCGCCCAGTTCGGCGATCTTGAGGGTGATGGCCTGGAGTTCCTGCTCGGCCTTGGCCTTGCCGCGGGTCATCTCGGCATTGACGCGCTCGAGTTCGCGGGTCTTGGAGTCGCGCTCGGTGAGCTGCGAGTTGAGCGCCTCGCGTTCCTTTTCCCAGGAGGCCTTGGCGGCGCTGGCCTGGGTGGCGTTGTCGGCGAGCTGGCCCTGGGCGGCAAGGCTGCGGGCGATTTCCGCGTCGCGATCGGCGAGGATGCGGTCGGTGTTGGTGGAGTAGGCGATCACCAGCGCTGAAAGGAACAGGCTGAGGACGGCGGCAATGATGACGAGGACTTTCGTGAGGGTCGCCACGCGAGGCTCCTGATAACAGCCCGGGACGGTGCTTGCCGCCCGGTGAAGGGACGAATCATTCGGGCTTCCCCTCGCCCGATCAACCAACCTGCCCCCTGGATTCGGACGAAATGCGAACGGGCGCTACCGACTCGCAGCCGTCTCTATCCGACGCCGACGGCCCAAGAGTTCCGGTCACTCCGGAATCCTTCCCGGGGCTCTGGCCCGCGTCTTGTACCTTGAATCCACCCCGCCTGTCAACCGCACCCCCGGGACCCACATCCCCAACGGGCATCAGGGCATGCGATCGCCGTTGATCCGGGCATAGGCCCGGATGACCGAGGTCGCGGCAACGACCCGCACCATCGGGGAGGGGTCGTTCATCATGGCTTCGAGCGTCGGGAAGTTCTCGGTGCGAGCCGTGTAGCCGTAGACCGAGGCGGCCTGCTGGCGGATGGTCGGGTTGGGGTCGTGGGCGTAATCGTCGGCGAGGAACGAGCCGCGGTCGAGCCCCAGTTTGGCGAGGGCGGTCGCACACGCCATGCGGAATTCCGCGGGCATGTGGTTGCCCCGGGAATCGCGGTACTCGGAGAGGTAGATGAGCTGGTCCATCGACCGGGCGTCCTTCACCTCACCGATGATCTGGACGGCGAGCACCGCGGCTTCGAAATCTTCGGGGCGGGCGGGGAAGAGCGCGGCACGGATGCCCTGGATCGGGTCGTTGTCGCCCAGCTTCACCTCCGCCTCGGCGCACTGCAACTGGAAGATCTGGATATCAATCGGGCGGGCCTTGGTGATGTGCTCGACGGCGGCTTCGCGCAGCATCGGCAGAGCGGAGCGGTTGCCGATTTCGCCCAGGACCCAGGCGGCCTGACTGCGCACCGGGAGCGGGTCGGAGCCGGTCAAGTAGCCGGCGAGAGGCGTCGGATCGACCTGGCGGCCGAGCTTGGCGCTGCCGTAGATTCCGGCCATGCGGACAAACGGAGATGGGTCGCTCTCGAGTGAGGCGATCTTGGGACTGGCGGGCTGGTAGCGGGTGCGCCCGGCCGCCATGGCGGCCATGGCTTTGACGCCCGGGTTCACATCGTCGAGGCCGTGGAGCATGACCTGACCCAGGCGGTTGGGGACGAGTGAAGCCCCTTCGCAGGCGTAGCCCCGAACCTGAGCATCTGAGCTGGCTGCGGATTGTTCGATGAGCAGGATGGCTTTCTCGCGCATCTGCGACATCTTGATCGGGTCGGTGGGGGCGGGCTTGGCGGCGAGCGCCGGAGCGGCGGCGGCAGCCGGGGCGGGGGCGGGCCTGGTTTCTGCCGCGCTCGGTTTGGCGGCCTGCTTGGACGCGCAACCCGCAAGGCAAACGGCTCCGAGGACTAGCAGAAATCTCACGTGCGGCCTCCGTGTGTCGAGGTGGTACTCACTCCCTCGGCTGGATTGTTCGGCTTTCCGCGGCGGAATGCGACAATCAGCCCGGCTCCGAGGAGCAAAGTGAAGGTCCAGCAGAGGTCTCCGACCTGCCGGAAGATGGTTGTGCCCCGGAAAAGCGTGACATTGTCGACCATCACCCCGGCGACCCGGGCGGATCGGCCGCTGACGTCGATCAGGCGGTTTCGATTCTCGCCTCCGAACTCGGTGATCGAGGAAATGCCGGTGTTGGCCGAACGGATCACGGGCACACCCAGTTCCAGTGAACGCCAGCGGGCGGCGAGTTGATGCTGTTGACGGGCCGGGTCGAAGCTGCCGAACCAGCCGTCGTTGGTGAGATTGGCGATGACGACGCGGGCCCGGGCCTGGGCGGCGCGATTGACCAGCTTGCGGCAGAGGGACGATTCGGTGATCTCAAAGCAGATCGGAGTGACAATGCGGACGATCTCGGGTCGGGTTGCGCCGACAGACGGGACGGTCGGGGCGAACTCGAAGGCGCCGATCCGATCGGGCGAGCCCATCGCGAGATCGAAACTCATTCCGGAGGCGCCGAGCGCGAGCAGTTTGTCCTGCAGCCAAGGCCAGTAGGAGATGTACGGCATCGTCTCGCCGAACGGGGTGAGACGGATCTTGTCGTAGCGCAAGGGGCTGGTCTGCCCCTGATCCACCAGGAAGACGCTGTTGTAGCGGCGGTCGGACTTGAAGAACGAACCTTCGCGATCGGCCTCGAGGCGTAAGCCGTCGGCACCCAGTGCGCCGACGAGCATGGGGATTCCCAAGCTGCGCTGGAAGTCGAGCAGCCCGGTGGCCATCGATGTGGTGCGCGTGCCCAGCGACTTGCCTCCGGGCGCGATGTCTTCGAAGGTCTGGAGGTAGCCCCCGGGGAACATGGTCTCCGGCCAGACGATGAGCGACGGCTTGGATTCGGCGGCGCGCCGGGTCTGCGCAAGGAACTCGGAAAGATCGGCCTTGCGCTGCTCGAACGTCCAGGCTACTTTGTTGCTCTGCGGCACATTGGTCTGCACGATCCCGATGCGGAGCTGCGGTTCGCCGCTGGCGGTCGCGGCATTGGAGGAACAGACGAGCGAGAGAGCGACCTGGGCGCCGGCGATCACGATGGTGCATGCGATCGCGACGAGCACGCGGGGCGAGCGCACCGTCCTCGTGGACGGCCGGATCGTTCCCAGCAGATCGAACGCAAAGCCCGCGTACGCGGCGATGAACGCGCCGACGCCGTACGCGCCAACGGCGGAGCCGGAGATCGACATCGGGCGGCAGTCGATCAGCGGATGCGCGAGCAGGAACCACGCGTAGCCGTCCCAGACCACTTCGCCTCGCAGCCACTCCAGGCCGGTCCACGCGATTGGAACAAGAAGCGTCAGCGGCGTGCGCGGGAATGCTCGGACGAGACGGTTGAGGAAGATGACGAAGAGGCCGGGGTAGACGGTGAGATAGACCACCAGCGGCACGTAACCGGCGGAGGAGATCTCAAAGACCCATTGCTGCTGGTACCAGTAGAACGGCGACGCGCCGAGGCAGACAGCGAGCGCGTCTTTCCAGAGCACGCGTTCGGCTCGGAGCGCGGCCCACACGAGAGGGAGAATGGCGACGAGTGCCGCCGGCCACCAGGCAACGGGCGCACAGGCAAGCCCCATGAGCAGAGCATGGAGGAGTCCCGCGACCAGAGGCAGTACGAGCCGCTTCACGGGTCGATCCTTGACCGCTCGAGCGGGGAAAAGAAGTTTTAACGACCGGAGTAGTCGATCAGGCGGGCCAACTCTGTGCGGAGGTTGGCACGCGGGACGACGCGATCGACCAGACCGGCCTTGAGCAGGAACTCCGAACGCTGGAAGCCCTCGGGGAGTTCCTGGCGGATCGTCTGCTGGATGACGCGCGGGCCGGCGAAGCCGATGAGGGCCCGGGGCTCGGCGAGGATGACGTCGCCCAGCATGGCGAAGCTGGCGGTCACGCCGCCGGTGGTCGGGTCGGTCAGGACGCTGATGAACAGGCCGCCGGCGTCATCGAGACGGGCGAGTGCGGCGCTGGTCTTGGCCATCTGCATCAGGCTCAGACCCGCTTCCTGCATGCGTGCGCCGCCCGAGCAGCTCACGATGATCACGGGCAGACCGGTCTTACCTTTGGCCTGGTTGGGCGTGGCTTCTTCGATGGCGCGAGTGATGGTCTCGCCCACCACCGAACCCATCGAGCCCATCATAAAGGTGAGGTCGAGGCACACGAGCATCGCTTCGCGGCCCTTGATGAAGCACTTGCCGGCCCGGATCGCATCGATCTGTCCGGTCTTGACCTGTTCGGCGACCAGACGCTCGCGGTAGGACTTGAGGTCCTTGAACTTGAGGGGGTCGGTCGGCTGGAGATGGGCGAACATCTCCTGGAAGGTGTCCGGGTCGGCCAGTTGGAGCACGCGTTCGGCGGCACCGATGCGGAAGTGATGGGTGCACTCGGGGCAGACATTGAGGTTGGCCTCAAGATGCCTGCGGTAGATCATCTTGGCGCAGGAGGGGCAACGCAGCCACAGGCCCTCGGGAATCGACGTGCGCCGTGCCGGGCGGACTTCGCTCCAACTCCTCTGGGTCGGCTTGCTCGTGCTGGCTGTCTTGGTCATGGGTTGACGATTCCTTCGGGTTGCCGCAGGGGCATTTGCAGGTGGTGTCCTGCCTTGGGCCTCCCCATTCCGCGGTCGCGGACCGGTTCGGCGGGTTTTCCCTCGCGACAATCGACCTGCGTGGCCGCCCGCACATCCGTGCGTTTCGCGGCTGGCAACGCCCTCCGCGTTGCCCGGAACATCCTTCCGTGAGGACATTCCCGCGCTCCGGACCGCTCGTCGGCTCCTGCCGACAACCCACGCGGGCCGGTTTTGATGAGGCCAAGTTTAGCCTTGATCGGTTCAGGACGTACGAAGACACGATCGGTTCTTGTTTGGGTTTGTGGATAACCTGTCGTTAGCCACGAAGCGCCCGCATCACCGTTTCGCGCTCCGACTCGGGCTTCCCGAAGATCGCGGACGCGGAGACGAGCGTGTCCATTCCGGCCTGGCGGCAGGCCGGCGCGGTCGCGGGGGAGACACCTCCGTCAACTTCCAGTCGCTGGTCGGAGCGGAGCAGCGGTTTCAACCGGCGCGCCTTCTCGAGCACGTCGGGGATGAACGCCTGCCCGGAGAACCCGGGGTTGACGGACATGATGAGCAGCACATCGAAGGCATCGGCGACCTGGAGGACCGCATCGATGCTGGTGGGCGGATTCACGGCGAGCCCGGCGAGTGCTCCGGCATCGTGGATGCGTGCCGCGAGCTTGCGGGCGGCATCGGCCTGATGCACCTCGACATGAAACGTGAGGTTGGTGGCGCCGGCCTGAATGAATGGATCGACGAACTTTTCGGGCTCCTCGACCATGAGATGGACATCGAGCGCGGTCCGGGGAAAGTAGTGACGCATCCAGCGGCACATGTCGGGGCCCATCGTGAGATTGGGGACAAAGCGGCCATCCATGACGTCGAGATGCAGGTAATCCGCACCGCGATCGAGCAGGAAGCGGCAGTCTGATTCCATCCGGCCGAAATCGGCGGAAAGGATCGAAGGGCCGATCAGGGGCGTGCGTGCGGGCTTACGGAAGACGTCGTGTGCGGGCGTGGCCGGCATGGCGAGACTGTACCCGAGAGCGCGGCCCGCAGAGGTCTTTGGAGTTGGTGTAGCATGCGCCCCCTGAGCAGGAGGCGTGATGTCGAAGTATCGGGAAACGCTGTCGAAGCTGGAAGCGATCGGGCAGGAGCACCTGCTGCGGTTCTTCGCGGATCTGGGCGAGGGTCAGCAGACAGCGCTGCTGGGGCAGATCGCCCGGCTTGATCTCGATGCGATCCCGCGGCTGGTTGATCGCTATGTCCGCAATCCGGCGAAGTTCTCGCCCCCGACGGATGTGCTGCCTGTCGATGCCTATCCGAACGATCCGAAATCGGCTCGCAAGCAGTGGGATAAGGCGAAGTACCGCGCCGCGGGCGAGGCGCTGCTCAAGGCGGGACGGGTCGGCGCGTTCATGGTGGCGGGGGGACAGGGGAGCCGGCTCGGATATGACGGCCCGAAGGGCTGCTTTCGCGCGGGGGAGGTGAGCCGGCGCTCGCTGTTTGAGTTTTTCGGCCTGGGCATCCGCCGGGCGGAGATGCGGTACGGCAAACCGGTGCCCTGGTACATCATGACCAGCCCCCAGAATCACGAGAGCACGCAGGCGTATTTCACCGAGCACCGGTGGTTCGGCCTTGATCCCGCCAACATCATGTTCTTCCAGCAGGGGGTGCTGCCTTCCTTCGACATGAAGACGGGCAAGATCCTTCTCGCCAAGCCCGACGAGGTGGCGACCAATCCCGACGGTCACGGCGGATCGATCGCGGCTCTTTCCCGGAGCGGCGCGATCGCGGACATGAAACGGCGCGGCATCGAGCACCTTTCCTACTTCCAGGTGGATAATCCGCTGGTGCGGACGCTCGATCCGATTTTTCTGGGCCTGCACAGTTCGGCGCCGGATTCCTCGGGCGAGATGTCGAGCAAGATGATCCCCAAGACGGATCCGAAGGAGAAGGTGGGGGTCTTTGCGCTCGTGCTCCGCGACGGGCGGCGTGGCGTTGATGTCATCGAGTACTCGGATTTCCCTGCGGCGCTGGCGGAAGAACGCCTTCCCGACGGAACCTTGCGGTTTAACGCGGGTTCGATCGCGGTGCACATTCTGTCCGTGGCCTTCCTGGAAAAACTGGCGAGCGATGCGAACTTCGAGCTCCCGTATCACCGGGCGGAAAAGAAGGTGCCCTATGTCGATCTCGATACCGGCGACGTGGTGCAGCCGACGAGCAACAACGGCGTGAAGCTCGAGAAGTTCATCTTCGATGCGATCCCGCTGTGCCGCCAGTCGCTGGTGATGGAGACCGACCGCGTCGAGGAGTTTGCGCCGATCAAGAACGCGACGGGCGTGGACAGCGCGGAATCGTGCGCGCAGATCCAGACGCTGCGGGCGGCGCGATGGCTGGAGGCGATCGGTGTGCGCGTGCCGCGGAGGATGGACGGAACGCCCGACTGCATGCTGGAGATCGATCCGCTGCACGGAGCCGAGCCCGACGATCTGCGCGAGCGGGTGAGCGGGCTGGTCATCAAGCCGGGCGAGCGCCGGGTGATCTAGGCTTGCGGGTGAGTCTTCCGGAACGGTTCAAGCAGTTTCCCCGAGATCTCGCGGCGGCGGCGCGAACGGACCGGCTCGCATCGGGCGTGCCGACGCTGCTGGCGCACCCGGATTGGAGTAGTCCCGCGCCGGTGGTGCTTTGGCTGCACGGGCGGACGGCGCACAAGGAGCTCGATCCCGGGCGATTCCTCCGCTGGATCCGAGCGGGGATCGCGGCGTGCTCGATCGACCTGCCCGGGCACGGCGAGCGCTACCTCGACGGTGCGCACGAATCGACGGAGAGCCTGCGCATCATCGATCAGGCGGCGCACGAGATCGATTCGATCGTCGAATCGCTGGCGGACCCGCGCTTCGGAGGCGCCTTCGATCTCGATCGCCTTGCGATCGGCGGGATGTCGATGGGCGGGATTATCACGCTCCGCCGCCTGTGCGAGCCGCACAGCTTTGTGTGCGCCGCGGTCGAGGGAACGACCGGATGGCTTGAGGGTTTGTATTTTCCCGAAGAGCGAGGCGAGACGGTGTCGCCATCGTGGGTGGCCCGCCACGATCGGGCGGCTGTGGAAAAGGTGAGTGCCGCGGCACACCTCGATGGCTTCCGGCCGATCCCGCTGCTCGATCTGCACTCGGAAGCGGACAAGATGCTGCCGTACGCGGCGGCGAAGGGATTTATCGATCGGCTGCGGGCACGCTATCGCAGCGCCGGGGCGGATGAATCGCTGATCGAGTTGCACACGTGGCCCACGACGGGCGCACCGGAAGAACACATCGGATTCGGTCGATTCAGCAACGACGCGAAGAACCTGCAGACGGCGTTTCTAACCAGGCACCTGAAGCCGGTGCCGAATCAGTAATCCTGGCCCTTGATGCCGTTCCTGGTCGAGTGCAGCTTGACATTGCGGTTGTCGCGCAGGACGTTGGGGACGCTTTCCTTGGCCTGCGTCGGGTTCTTGGCGTCGGCGTGACCGTCAACAAAGACCATGGGCGTCGGCGCGTCGTAGTGCGAATCGACGATGGCGGGTCGCTTGGTGTAGTAGGCAACGTGCGCGTCGAAAAGCAGGACCTTGTTGGACGGGCTGAGCACGTCTTCGGGCTTGGTGGGCTGGAACATCTGGGCGTCGTCTTTGGGGTTGTCGCCAAAGAGTTCCGGCTTCGCGACAAACGCGTTGGAAAGCCGGAGCGAAATCTGCTCGCGGGGCTGGACCTCCTGCGGGTCGGGGAGGGTGACCGGCAACCCGGGCGAGACCCAGACGGGGTAGTTTTCGGAAGCGTTCACGAACTTGGCGATCGGTCCCGCCCACATCCATTCCATGTCGAACGGATCGCTGGTGATGAGCATCGACTGGTCGGTGAGCCAGGTGGTTCCGATCATGCCGTCGGGCACGGGCATGTCGCCGTGCGGGCCTTTCATGGGGGCGCCGGGTTGGAGAAACGGAAAGGTGCGGTACTGGCCCGCGTACTGCGCAAACGTCATGCCGACGGTGCGCACGTTGGCCAGCCCTTTGGTCTGACGTGCGAGCAGGCGGGCTTTGCCCAGGGCTGGAAGCGCGAGCGCAAGCAGGAGCGCGATGATGCCGATGGAGATGAGCAGTTCGATCAGCGTGAAGGCGCGGGATGCGGTTGGGCGTTGCATGAAGGTCCTCGTGAGAAGAGCGCGTGATCAGCGGCGATCACTGGGAGCCTGCGGGGTCGGTGCGCCGTTTCCGGCCTTGGGCGGTGCGGGGCGCAACTGAGCGGAAAGCGATTTGATCGCGTCCGCGTTGTCGGAGTGGAACTGCAGATTGATCGGCACCCACTTGGCGGTCTTGGTGTTCTGGCCGAAGATCATGCCGAGCACGAACTTCTGATCCGCGAGCGCCGGGTCTTTGAACTTCGCCGGTACTTGCACCTCCACGCGCGGCGCGTCGGCCGGGACGCCCTCCATCGAACCTTGCAGCAGCCCGGTCAGCGGCATCGTGAGCGTGCCGATGTCCCGGCCGTCGCCGGTGTTCTGCTGGTTGATCATCATGGGCACGGCGCCCGCGGGGAGCTTGCTGAGCATGTCGGCAACCGGGCCCATTTCCTTGGGCGCGCGGTGGACACGCATGTGGGTGACGTCCAACTCGCAGAACTTGAGCAGTTGAGCGATCTTGGCGACCATCGGGGGGATCTTCCCAGATTCCGGCACTTTGCCTCCGTTGGAGGTCAAAAAGTCGGCACCGTTGGTGAGCTCCCCTTGAGCCAGCGGACCGAGGAATCGATTCATCGCGCCGGTGATCTGCTCCGAGGTTTGCAGAGGCGTCTGGGTGAGCCCGTCGATCTTGGTCGACTGTTCTCCCGCGGCAGTCGCGAAAGCGGCGATTGAGGCCGTCGCTTCCGACGAATTCGTGACGGGTGTAAACGTGGGATTTTCTACAAACTGGGGAAGCTCGCGGAGCGCGTCCTCGCTCGAGATGGCGCGCCGGAAGCCGCGGGATGTTGAGGCCTGCTTGGGAGCTCCCTCGGGTCCCTTGGCTGCCTCGGTCGTTCGAGGGGTGGTCCGTGCCTGATCGCGGATGACATCGCTTGCCGACTTTGGCCGCTCGGTCGGGCGCGTGTTGTCGTACACGCTCCACGCGGCGACGCTCAAACCGGCGATACAGACAAGGCCGGCGACCGCCATGCCTGCTTTGCCTCCACGACGCGGAGCGGGCGGAGGGGCTGACTCGGTACCGTCGAGAAGACTGCTCATGTTTGAGGATGATGCCCGACAGCGTTCCGTCCGTCGCGACATACGGTTTTTTTCGGAGAGTGGCGGGGTGGCGCCGCCCTTGGCATACTGCGGGCGATGACAAGCACGGCTGACAGCGAGGGCGGCGACCAACCGGCGTACCAGGGCGGGGTCGCGGCGCTCACGCTGCTGCTTCTGATCAACCTGTTCAATTACATCGATCGGTACGTGCTGGCGGCGGTCGAGCCGCTCATACGGGCGGAGTTCTTTCCGAAGGGTTCGCCGGACGAGGCCTCTGCCGGGTTTCGTATGGGCCTGCTGGCGACCGCATTTTTGGTTTCCTACATGTTGACCGCCCCCGTCTTCGGGTGGCTGGCGGACCGGTGGCACCGCTGGGCGATCGTGGGGATCGGTGTGCTGGTCTGGTCGTTCGCGTCGGGTGGCAGCGGCCTGGCAAAGGTGTGGGTTGTCATGCTGGCGATGCGAATTTTCGTCGGCATCGGCGAAGCGGCATACGGGCCTACTGCCCCGACGCTTATCTCCGACATGTTCCCCGTGCGCAGACGCGGAGCCGTGCTCGCGTGGTTTTACGCGGCGATTCCCGTTGGGAGTGCTCTGGGGTACCTCTTGGGCGGGCTGGTGGCGGGCTCGCTCACCTGGCATTGGGCATTCCTGTTGACGCTTCCGCCCGGGCTCGCGCTGGGTGTGAGTTGCTTCCTGATGAAAGATCCACCGCGGGGTGCCGCGGACGGAGCGGTTCATCGCCATGCGTCGCTGTCCGACTATCTCGTCCTGGCGCGGACGCCCTCGTACGTGCTGTCGGTCGCGGGGATGACGGCGTTCACCTTCGCCATCGGTGGGATTTCGTTCTGGATGCCGACGTACCTGCACGAGCACCGAGGCCAGGAAAATCTGCCCCACGTCAACATGATTTTCGGCGGGATCACGGTGGTGGCGGGCTTAACCGCCACTCTGTTCGGCGGGTGGCTCGGGGACAAGCTCCGCTCGCGTTTGAGCGGGTCCTACTTCCTGGTTTCCGGCGGGGGCATGCTGGTGGGCTTCCCGTTCTTTATCGCGTCGCTGTACGCGCCCTTGCCGCTGGGATACGTCTTCATTTTCATGGCGATTTTTTTCCTCTTCCTTTCCACGGGCCCGAGCAACGCCATTCTGGCCAACGTGACGCACCCGTCGATCCGGGCGACGGGCTTTGCTCTGTCGATTTTCTTCATCCACGCGCTTGGCGATGCGGTGAGTCCGCCGATCATCGGCCTGATCACCGATGCGACAAAGACCCCCCAAGACCCGAAAGGCAACATGACGCTCGGCTTCCTGGTCGTCGGTGCGATGATCCTGCTCTCCGGAGCGCTTTGGATGTGGGGCTCGGCGTTCCTGGCGCGGGACATCGAGTTGGCGCCGACGCGTTTGGCGAACAAGGCCCGGTCCTAACCTTCATTCATGACCACGTTTCAGACCCCCCCCAAGCCGGTCCAGCCCCGGCTGAGCGAGGTGCCTTCCCCCGAGGGCCGCTTCGGCGCCTTCGGCGGTCAGTATGTTCCCGAGACGCTCATGGCGGCGCTCAGCCAGCTCGAGCAGGTTTATGACTCGGTGCGCCACGACCGGGCTTTCTGGGATGAGCTGCGGGGACTCTTCGCGACACTGGTGGGGCGGCCAACCCCTCTGTATAAGGCAACGCGGCTGACGGCGCACGCCTCCGAGGTTTCCCGCAAGCAGGGCAACCAGGGTCAGGCGGCCACGATCTGGCTCAAGAGGGAGGATCTGGCCCACACCGGGGCGCACAAGATCAATAACACGCTGGGTCAGGGGCTGCTGACCAAGCGCATGGGGAAGAAGCGCATCATCGCCGAAACCGGTGCGGGGCAGCACGGTGTCGCGTCGGCCACGGCCGCGGCACATCTCGGCCTGCAATGCGATGTGTACATGGGCGCAGAGGATGTCCGGCGCCAACGCCTCAACGTTATCCGGATGAAAATGCTGGGGGCACGGGTCATTGAGGTGGATTCGGGTTCGCGGACGCTCAAGGACGCGACCAACGAGGCCATGCGCGACTGGATGGGCTCGGTCGAAGGAACGCACTACATCATCGGGTCGGTGGTGGGGCCGCACCCCTTCCCCATGATCGTCCGGGATTTCCAGTCCATCATCGGAACCGAGGCCAAGGCTCAGAGCCTGCGCCACATCGGTCGGCTGCCCGACGCGATAGTCGCGTGCGTGGGGGGTGGTTCGAACGCCGCGGGCATGTTCTACCCGTTCGTTGACGACGCCAAGGTCCAACTGGTAGGGGTGGAAGCGGGTGGCCGCTCGCCCCAGCCGGGCCAGCACGCGGCGACCCTTTCCCACGGGGCGCCGGGGGTTCTGCACGGGTCGCTCTCGTACGTGCTGCAGGACTCCAACGGTCAAACGGCGGATGTCCATTCCTGTTCGGCCGGTCTGGATTACCCGGGGGTCGGGCCCGAGCACTCGTACTGGAAGGACGCCGGCCGGGTCACGTACACGGCCGCGGGCGACGACCAGGCGCTCGATGCGATGACCCTGCTCGCTCGGACCGAGGGGATCATCCCGGCGCTCGAGACATCGCACGCACTGGCGGAATCGGTCCGGCTGGCATCGACCATGAAGAGCGACCAGCACGTGCTCGTCTGTTGTTCAGGCCGAGGCGACAAGGACGTCGAAGAGGCGACGAGATTGCTTGAACTGCGCTCGCGCGGATCCTGAGGTCGGACTTTTTTTCTCATCTTGTGAGATTGATGAACCGTGTACGGGGCGCGTGCGGTAGGATGTCGTCATCGCAAGCGTGCGTGTTTCTTGTGTTGCCGCCGGAGATGATCCTGTGCGTTGTGTTGCCGCCATTTCGCGGTTTGCCGGGAGCTTTGTTGCTCTCGCGATCGCATTCGGGGCGGTCGCGCAGCCGCAGGTTTCCAAGCAATCGCCCTCGGCCGATGTGGAACTGCGTGCCGCAAAGGCGCAGGCGTCGCGCAAACTCGCTGAGAGCGGCGCGTCGGCCCTGGTGCCCGCCCTGCGAGAGCCCCGCGCTTCTGTCGCGTTCCGGGCCGCCATCGAGGCGATCGCGGATTGCCCGGTCGCCGACGGTTCGCTGCTCCCGGAGTTGACCGCGGCGTGCGATGCCGCAACGGCGACCGAGAAAAAGGCGATTGTCCGGGCCATCTCGTCGGTGCGTGAGCGGGCGGCGATGCACTACCTGGTTTCGCTGCTGGACGTCCCCAGCCTTGATGCAGATCTGCGTGCCTCCATCGTCTGGGCGCTGCAGCGCCAGACCGGGGCCGAGGGCGTGGGCGAAAGTGCCGCGGCGTGGCACGCGCGGCTGACCGATGCCGAAAAGCAGGATGACAGCGCCTGGCGCGCGGCCCTCCTGCGCGACCTGGCCGGACGCGCGGATCGTGAGCAGGCATCGCGTGCGATGGTGCAGACGCGACTGCTCGACTCCCTGCGGGCGCTCCATCTGGCCACGCCCGCGGACAAGCGCTGGCCGCTGATTTCGTCGATGATCTCGGATCCGCTTCCGTGCGTGAACCTGCTCGGGCTCGAACTCGTGTCGCGCGAGCTTTCCGCCGGAAACAAGCCGGACGCCAGGCTCGGCGTCGATGTGCTTCCGCTGCTCGAGGCCAGGGACGCGACCATCCGCGAACAGGCCGCGATTCTCATCGCCAATCTCGCGCCGCCGGGCGGCAGCGCCGCGCTCAAGACAGCGCTCGATCAGGAAGCGAATCCCGCAACCGCCTCGGCCTTGCTCAACGCCCTCTCGCGACTGCCCGGCCCCGAATCGGAAGCCAGCATCCTGCGATGGGCCGATCCGGCGATCTGGGCGACGATGGGCACGCAGGTGCGCGATGCGTCGCTTGATGCGTGCTGGGCGCTCTATCGCGCAGGCTCCCTTCGCTCCCCTGAAGCATCCGACCGCGTGCTCAAGGCGGTGCGTGCGGTCAATCTCGCGGATTTGAACGGATCGGGCTGCCGGCTGCGGGCGGAACTGGGCGATGATTCTGATCTCGAGGCCATCGTCGTGCTGCTGGGCTCCAAAATACCCGCGCAGCGCCTGGCCACCGCCGAGGCGCTGGTCAGTTCCCCGGAGTACCTGCCCCGCATTCTCGCTGCGGCACGGGAAGACCCCCTTCTCATCGATGTCGCGGTGCGGGGCGTGCTGACCCTTGCGCCCAACGTGCCCAACTTTTCCGCGATCGAAGAGGCCACTCGGCGCGTGCCGGACCAGCGCCGCGCCGCGCTCACTGTCATCGCCTCAGTCCTGAACGAAGACGAGATTCTGGAGGCCGCCCGTCGCCTCACCGCCGACCCCGCGCTCCGCGAGGCGGTGCTCGCCGTGCTCTCCGACCCGCGCCGCGTGATGGCAGAACGCACCGAGCCGGGGCGACTCTCGTACACCGCCAGCGCGCTGATGGAACTGGCCGAGCTGCGCATCGAGATGGGCAAATACGCGGAGGCGATCACCGCGCTCGAGTCGCTGCCCGAACTTCCCGAATTCGCTCCGCCCGACAAAATCCAGGAACTGCGCGCGATCGCGCTGGTCGGAATCAACCGGCTCGATCAGGCTCGACAGGTCGGCGCCAAGCCGGATGCCTGGCTGCGGGCGCTCGAGTTGTGCTCGGACCAGGCGCACGCGTCGACCATCGCCTCCACCATCGAGACGCAGATGGGCGAGTCGCTCAGCGAGCAGCAGCGGGCCAAGCTCGAGACACTGAAAAACCGGATCGCCTCGAAGCAGCGCTAACGGCGCCGGCGGGCCGCGCACGCGAGCGCCAGCGGCAGCCAGCCCGCAATGCCCGGCGTCGGAATTCCTTCCGCACGCACCATGAACACCCCTTGAAAAAAGTTGTTGGTCATGTTGTTGCCGAATGGCGCCTGCGAGAGCGGCATGTTCAGGTACGAGTCCGCGCCGAAGAACCAGGACCGGCCGGCATCCGCCGTGTTGTCGCGGTCGTAGCGAGCCGGCACCACCGTGGCGTTGCCAAAGACCTGCATCGACGCGGCAACGAAGAACTGCCCGTGCACCGCCGTCGGGGCGATGTTGTACGTGAGAAACGTATTGGTACGGGGCAGTCCGCTCAGGCCCGTCGTGGTGGCGACGAGCACGGCATCGAGCGGGTTGTTGGGCGTGACCATCTGATACAAGTAGAGCCGTACCGGGCGCTGCTCGGGCGTTCCCAGCGTGCCGAACGCGACCGAGATCGACGTGATCACGTCCGCGCCGGGCTTGACGTCGAAGATGTTGCCCCACATGAACTCGCACGCGAAGCTCGGGCCCAGATTCGTGCTGCCCGCACCGTCATCGAGTTTGTAGGTGGTCGCCCCGGAGGCACTTGCGGCAAAAACGGCGAGGCTCAGCACGCCGAACGAAACAAAGCGCTGTTGCATCATGGAAACTTATCTCCTCCTCGAACGGTACACTTCTCCGACCCCCGAGGAGCGGCAGAATGTCGGATCAAATTGAACCGGTGGAGGCGCAGATCGATCTGGCGCCCACGTCGTGGCCCAAAGTCATCGGCATCATCTCCATCGCGTGGGCGAGTCTGGGCTTGAGCTGCCTGGCCTGCGGCATGACGATGCAGCTCGCATTCGGCCCGTCGATGCTCCCGCCGGATCTGCGCGACAACCCGCCTCCGAGCATGAAGTTCGGCGTGATGCAGGTGATCCAGACCGTGATCAGTCTTGTTCTCTCGGGCATCTTGCTTGCCGCGGGCATCCAGACGATGCGTCGCAGCGTGGCCGGGCGCACCCTGCATCTGTTGTGGGCGTTGCTTTCGATGCTCGGGCTTGTGTGGGGCTTGTACGCCGCGTGGCGGGGTCAGCAGGAAATGATGGTCTGGGCGAAGGACAACCCGAGCAACCCGATCGCGCAGCAGACGCTCAAGGGCGGGCCGGTCGGGATGGTGATCGCGGGCGTGATGATCACGTTCTTTGCGATCTGGCCGGTCTTCTGCCTCATCTGGTTCGGCGCGATCAAGCGAACCAAGGAAAGTTTCGGCGCCGAGGCCGTGAAGGACTACATCTAGTCTGAAGCGGGGGCGACGAACGGGAACGGAGTGGAACCGGCCTTACTCCCCGTCCGGCACGCCGGCGACGGCCGTGCCCAGCTTCATTTCCGCGACCTGTGCGGCGGCAAACGTGTTCGCCGGCTCGATGCGCAGCGCCTCTGCGAAGCACATACCCGCGTCCTTGTT
>JAFEBN010000190.1 GCA_018242645.1 Planctomycetota bacterium
GAAGCGATCGAGGAAAAGGCCGTCGGTCATCTTCATGATGTTGGCTTTGTGCCCGCAGTGCACCTTCTTCACGCCCAGCCGCCGCGCCGTCTGGAACGCGAACCGGTGCACTTCATCGCTGCCCGGCGCGCTGATCAGACGCTTGCACTGGATCATGTCGTTGCTCAGCCGGTGCTCCACGCCCCCGTACGTGTCCTCGATGTTCTCGCGCACGATCGCGAAATCGAGTTGGATCCCCGCCTTCGAATACACCGTCTCCACGCCCGGCAGCGTCTTGAACACGCGGTAGTTCGCAAACGCGTTCCACATCTTCCGCGCAGTCACGTTGATGCTCTTGCCACCGCCCCCCTTGGGCGTCTCCATCGGGCCCTTGAACAGGATCCCGCTTTCCTCGGTCACCCGGATCGCCTCGTCCGTCATGCCGCGGCTATTCCCCTCCGCAAACACGCTCGCGCCCATCCGTACCTCGCGGAAGTGCACGTGATCCATCACCCCCGCCGCCTTGAACAGCTCCATCGTCGCGTCCATGATCTCGGGGCCGATGCCGTCGCCCTTGGCAACCGCGATCTGAATCTGCTTGTCCGTGGCGTTCTGGCTCATGCGTTTATCCTGCTGGCGTCGGCCGACCATTTTTCGAGATTTGTCGGTGACGTTTGATTTGCTCGTTCATCCAACCCGGGTCTTGATGGGTCTGGGGGGTGGGATTGCGGGTGGGAGTGGGGGGAGTGGGGGTGGGGAGCAACAGTAGTCGTTCGGAGCGGCGTTCCTGCCGCAGTTCCTGCCCGTGTATCGTGAAGAATCAGCGTCCAATAAAGCCCTGAGGAGTCTTTCGATGTCGACCGCCACCCGTGATCGCGCCATCCAGTTGCTCGAGTTCGCCCACGCCCTGGTCAACAAGGCGCTGACCGGAATTCCGGATGCGAAGGCGACCTTCCAGCCCACGCCCACCGACAACAACGCGATCTGGACCGTCGGCCACCTCGCCACGACCTACGCCTGGTTCAAGTCCGTCTTCGACGGCGCGATGCACCCCGTCCCCGATACCTTCAACGGCCTCTTCGGCATGGGCAGCAAACCCTCTTCCGACCCCAAGGTCTATCCGCCCTTCGCCGAAGTCAAGAAGCACGCCGACGCCGCCTACGCCGCCTTCATCGCCGCGGCCAAAAAGCTCAACGATGCCGAGCTCGCTCAGCCCACCGCCGTCGAAACCGGCGGCTTCTGCTCCGACAAAATGGACGCGATCAACAAAGCCGCCTGGCACGACGGCTGGCACACCGGCCAACTCGCCTCCATCCGCAAAGCCCTCGGTCTCCCCGGCATCTTCTAGTCATCCTCCTTTCTTCCCCTCGATGCCTC
Organism: Planctomycetota bacterium; assembly: GCA_018242645.1. GTDB lineage: Bacteria > Planctomycetota > Phycisphaerae > Phycisphaerales > UBA1924 > JAFEBO01. The sequence continues at coordinate 1,357 of JAFEBN010000190.1, forward strand.
GACGCCTCGATGCCTCGATGCCTTCCTACACCGTCGCCCGCTTCAACCGATCCCGCACCGCCCGCCACACCGGGTCCACCTTCTCATCCGGCGGCATCTGAATCACAATCAACGTCGGGTGCATCGCATCCGCCTCCCGCAGCGCCGCATACAAACGACGCGCGTATCCCCGCGCATCCCGCGGCATACGAATCACGTGCCGTGCATGCCAGTTCGATTCCGGCGAATGCGCCGCCGCATCCGTCTCCTCCCGTGCAATCACCACGCATTCGCCTTGCACATTCCTTAACGCCGCCTCGATCTCGCCCGCCTCGACCAGCACCGCTTTCGCACGCGGCGCATAGTGAGAGCTCAACTGCCCCGGCGATTCCGCCGGTGTCGAAGCATTCGGCGTTGCGCTGATCGTCCCCGTATCGGCGCACTCCACCACGCGCCCGAGCACCTCCCCGATCACGGCGGCATCGATCAACCCGCTCCGCAGCACGCGCGCCTTGCCGCCAACGACCGACACGACCGTGCTCTCAATCCCCCCCGCGCACGGCCCGCCATCCAGCACCAGCACATCGCGCTCATCAAACGCCTCGCGCACATGCGCCGCCGTCGTGGGGGAGACAAAGCCCGAGACGTTCGCGCTCGGCCCCACCAGCCCGCCGCCAAACGCTTCCAGCAGAGCCAGCGTCAGCGGATGCGACGGGCACCGCACCGCCACGTTGGGACCGCCCCCGGTCACGATCCCCGGCACTCGCCCGTTCTTGGGCACGATGATCGACAGCGGCCCCGGCCAGAAGCGCTCCGCCAGCCGGTGCGCATCCTCGGGCCAGGTCAAAGCCACCTGCTTGGCCATCTCCTCGCCCGAAACGTGCACGATCAGCGGGTTATGTCCCGGCCGCCCCTTGACTTCAAACACCCGCTTCACCGCTGCCTCATTCAGCGCATCGGCCCCAAGCCCATACACCGTCTCCGTCGGAAACGCCACCAACCCGCCCGCCCGCAGCCGGGTGACAGCCGCCGCAATGAGTTCAGGTTGCCCGTCCACGGTCCGCATTCTCCCAAGATTCGGCGCAACTCTTGCCGAAATAAGAACCTGCATCCTCACGGTTGGTGATTACAAACCGGCCCGTCCACCGCGCGTAAAGTACGAGTCCGACGACCGGACCGCCGATCGTCCGCCCCAGCATATTCGAGCAGAACGGAGTCTCTCATGCTCACCCGCTTTGACCTCTCCCGCGCCGGCATCATCGCCATCGTTGCCGGCATGCCCGCCCTCGCCTCTGCCCAGATGAAGGATGTTGCCCCCTACCCGGCCGTCGTCATCGTGTCCGCCGCCGATCTGCACTCCGGCGACACCGCACAGCACTATCGCGTCGGCGCCGTGAATCAAAACGTGATTGTGATCGTCGATGGCGAGAGCGCCAACTGGTCGCGCGTCTCCTATCCCGCAGGCTCTTACGCATTCGTCCCTGCCGACGACGCGTCCTTCGATGCCGCCGCCAACGAGATCAAGCTGATCAAGGAATCCCGTCTCCGCGCTCCCAACCCCACTTCGGGGTACACCGGCAGCTGGAAGGCCCTCCTCGTCACCGCGCTGCCAGCCGGCACCACGATGAAGGTTCTGCAGGTTGAAGAAGCCGGCAAAGGCGGCGGGGCGCTCGCCTATCGCGTCGGCGCGCCGGCCAACGCCCGCGCATTCACCGAATCCAAAAACCTGCGCAAAGCCTCCGCCGAAGAGATCGCCGCCTTCCGCGCCAAGGGCGGCTCCATCCCCGAGAACCTCACCCCCGCGCCAGTCGCCGTCGCTCCCTCAACTCCAGCATCTACCCCTCTGGC
>JAFEBN010000191.1 GCA_018242645.1 Planctomycetota bacterium
ACTTCGTGTTCTTCGCGAAGTACTACAACGACCTGATCAATCCGGCCGGCGACATCGACGGCAGCCTTGACGGGTTCACGGACGACAGCGACTTCGCGGTGTTCTCCACTGCGTACGACGCGCTCGTCTGCTTCTGATCTGATCAGAAGTACCTGAGTCGAATGGCGGGGGTCCTCGAAAGGGGGCCCCCGTTTTTTTCCTGAGATTGTGACAAGAAGCGGTGGATAACTGCTGGGTTTTTGTGGAATGGGTGAAAATGGACGTGAATCGGGATTTCGGTGCGGGCCGTGCCGCGGATCGCGTGGAAGAATTGTGAAGACGGGTTTCCGGAGGATGGGAGCTCGTGGCAGGCACTTTCCGAGAAGAGAGATATATGCGAACGAACCGTCGCTTTGGTGTGTTGCAGTCGGGTTGCGTGCTCGGGCTGGTGCTTGCATGCGGGCTTGCGCACGGGGACCCGTACGACCCGCCGGCGGGCTATTACAACAGCGTGACGGGTACGGGCGCGACGCTGAAGGCGAGCATCCGCACGGCGATCAGCGCGGGGTTCATCTCGCGTTCGTACGGCGATGCGCGGTTCGCGTTGCCGGTGATCGATCGCGATCCGAACAACTCGAACAACGTCATCCTGGTGTACAACGCGCAGTCGGTTTCCTCGGCGTGGGACTCGGGGATTACCTGGAATCGCGAGCACACCTGGCCTGAGAGCTACGGCAACACGTCGACGTCTGCACCGCAGTACAGCGACCTGCACATGCTGCGGCCCTGCAATTCGAGCGTGAACAGCAGCCGCGGCAATGACGCGTACGGGCTTGGGAGCTCGAGCCTGTGGGACCCGACGATGGCGGGCTCGACGATTCAATATCGTGGCGAGTGCTCGCGTGCGATTTTCTACGCGGCGACGCGGTATGGCGACCCGGCGGGTTCGATCACGGCGGGCAATTTCGTGGTTGCCGAGTCGGGCTGGGGGACGGGAATCTCGAAGATGGGGCAGCTCTCGTACATGCTCAAGTGGCATTTCGAGAACCCGGTGGACGAGCGTGAGCGCAAGCGCAATCAGACGGTGTACAGCAGCGCCCTGAACCCGACCTACTACCAGAACAACCGCAATCCGTTCGTCGATCACCCGGAGTGGATCTGGGCGATCTGGGGCTCGCAGCCCAACAACTCGACGCTGTATGTGGGCGGAGCGCCGGCCCCGGACGGTTCGTCGTCGCAGAACATCGTGTACGGGCCGGTGATCGTGGGCGCGCCGGCGTTCACGGCGCAGAATGTCACGCTGAACAAGATCGGTTCGACGCCGACGACGTACGACATCAGTGTTGCGGGCGCCGTGACCTGCTCGCCGAGCGGGCCCCGGCAGGCGTTTGCCTACAACCCGTTGTCGCGCACGCTGACGGTCGGCGTGACGACCTCGGGTATCGGGGCGTACAGCGGCACGGTGTCGATCGACAATACCGATCTGACCAGCGGCGGCGCGGGCCAGGGCGTGAACGACGCCAACGACACAGTCAGCGTGGTGGCGACGATTTTGGATCACGCGTCGCCGTCGCTGGCGGCGGCGGCAGCGGTTACGAGCCAGACGATTGATTTCGGGAGCGTGGGGCGCAACTCGGGGGTGTACACGCTGCCGGCGTCGGTGTGGAATCGCAGCGCGACGGCCGGGTTGACGGCGGGACTTGATATGGACTCGGTGGTCGGCGTGGGCACGCCGGCGTCTTCGACGACGGTGATCGGAACCAATCTGCTGCCGGCTTCCAACATCGCCGAGGGCGGCGCGGTGCTCGGACAGGTTTCGCTCGACAGCTCGCAGCCCGCGGGCTCGTATCAGGTGGTGTACACCATCACGACGAGCGATCAGAACATTCCCGGCGCGATCGCGCGGCCGAGCCTCACGTTGACGGTCGTTGGAACCATCGTGGCTTCCTGCCCCGGCGATCTGAACGGCGATCAGTTTGTGGACGACGCGGACTTTGTGCTGTTCTCGGCGGCGTACGACCTGTACGACTGCAGCAGCGGATCGATGCCGGCGGGCTGTCCTTCGGATCTGAACAGCGACGGCTTTGTTGAGGACGGGGACTTTGTGATCTTTGCTGGTGCGTACGACCAGTTCCTGTGCCCCTGAGCCGTGCGGGGATTGGCCAGAATCTGCGGGCCCTCCTCACCGGAGGGCCCGTTTGTTTTTTGGCGCCTGGGCGGTGTGGAGAGGCGGTGGAAAAGCCGAGGCGATCACGGGCGCGGGGTGCCGATAACTTCCGGACTTCACCCTAACCAACACTAGAACCGAAACTATTTTCGCAAATTCTGTCTGTTTCTGCGCCGATTCACGGGAATCCGTGGTATTTATTCGCATTCGCGTCCGATTTCTTCGGTCGTTTCACGAGCGGATCGCTCTTTTTGTCCCAGGGAGGTATGGCACATGGATCGAACGAGGTTTGGTATTGCGTTGTTGGTGGCGGCCGGCGCTGCGTGCTCGGTCGCGGTGGCGGACGAGGTCGATGGCTCGCTTGGTCGTTCGGCTCCGAAGAAGGTGCTGATCGACGACAAGGACTCTTTCCTGCACCAGCCGAGCGGCACGTTCGGCGATCGTGCGATTAACATCATCGTGTACGACTGCGTGTCGGGATCGTTCGTGCACAATTCGTTCTCGCTGGGTAACTGCTCGCACATTCTCGAGGACATCAATCTCAATCCGGGTCCGTACGGCACCTCGCATGTAGGCGCCCGCACGATCACGGGCATGAACTACACGTACGGCCTGACGGGTTCGGCGGCGACGTGGGACATGCGGTTCTCGTTCTACCGTCCGACGGACGCCACGTTCGCGGGCTTCACGGGGACGGGCACGAGCATGGTCAATCCGAGCGCGACGCCCTACTACACCCTGACGGTGACGGGCTTCGACACGAACATCTGCCCGGGCTTCGTGACGCGCTCCGGCTACTTCCTGCTCCCCAGCGCCGTCGAGATGCCCACGGGCGACTCGTCGCTCTGGCTCGATGCCGCGTTTGTTGAGCCCGGCACGCCGGGTACGGCTCCGCTGACGAGCACGAACCTGTTCCAGACCAACATCACGACGACCCGCACGTACTTCTTCTTCGGCAACAACACGGGCGCG
>JAFEBN010000192.1 GCA_018242645.1 Planctomycetota bacterium
TCACGCGGATCGGCGGCGTGTCTCTGCCGGGCAGGAACGCATCTTCCGGGATGAATTCGTTCGTGCGCGCATCGGGCGCGAACGAGAGCGACATTGCGGCCTCGCCCACCAGGCCCTTTTCGACGTACACGGCCAGGTCGCGCGGGATGGGGATGCCCTTGCGGACGTTGAGCGTCGCGATGATGCCCTCGGTGGGCGGATTCGCCACGGCGAGGTTGGTGATCGCGCCGACGCGCACACCGTTGAAAAGCACGGGCGAAGTTCCGCCGATGCCGGCGCCCGCGGGCATCGAGAGCTTGATGGGGTAGACCGGCTCGAAGCGCTTTCGGAATTCACCGAAGAGCATGAGCATGAACAACAGGCCGCCCACGCCGACGATGGCGGTGATTCCAACCAGGAAATCTCGGGCGACCGACTTGTTCATGGCGGGAGGGGCTAGTCCTTCTCGTCTTCGTGATCGTATTGGCCCATGAAGAAATGGCTGACGTGCGGATCCTGGTGCCGGGCGAGTTCGTCGTATGTGCCGTCCGCCGCGATCTTTCCGTGTAGCAGCATGACGCAGCGATCCGCGACCTTGCGGGCCGAAACAAGGTCGTGCGTCACGACGATATTGGTTACGCCCAGGTTCTTCTTCAGCTTAATGATCAGTTCGTTGATGCCGTCGGAGCGGATGGGATCGAGCCCGGTGGTCGGCTCGTCATAGAGAACCACCCGGGGCTGGAGCACGATGGCGCGGGCGAGGGCCACCCGCTTGCGCTGTCCGCCCGAGAGCTGCGCGGGGAGCTTGCGGAACATGCCCTTGAGGTCGACGACTTCGAGCGCCTGGGCAACCCGCTCGTGCCGCTCTTCCCGCGAGAGCTTGGTGTGTTCGCGCAGCGGGAACTCGATGTTCTCTTCCACCGACAGCGAATCGAAGAGCGCGCCGCCCTGGAAGAGCAGTCCCACCTGCAGGCGCAGATCGGTCATATCGCGCTCGCGCAGGTTGTCCACCCGCTGGCCGTCGAAGTAGATCTCGCCTTTGTCCGGACGCAACAGCCCGACGATGTGCTTGAGCATCACGCTTTTGCCGGAACCGGACGGACCAAGCACGACCGTGGTCTGGCCTTCCGCGATGTCCAGATTCACGCCGGCCAGCACATGCTGGGAGCCGAACGACTTGTGAAGCCCGCGCAGGCTGATGATCGGCGGGGCGCCCTCACCTGTGCCTCCACGCGCCGCTTCCGGCATTGCCGGAGGTTGGTCGGGGGCGTGGGGGCGTGGGTGGGGGTGGGGGTGGGGGGGCGCTTCCGGCATGGCGATACGCTCAATCCATGAGCCAGATCAATCCGGACGAGGGTATCCGCGAGATCAGCCGCACGATCATCCGGCGCGGCCGCAAGTTTGATTTCGAAGTCCTCCGGGTTCATGCTGCTTCGGGTAAGGACATCGATGTCGATCTCGTCCGCCACGGTGGTTCGGCGGTCATCCTCCCGGTGCTCCAGGGTCCGGAGGGGCCTGCGATCGTCTTTGTCCGCAACTATCGCTATTCGATCGCACGCACCCTGCTCGAGATTCCCGCGGGAACCCTTGAAAAGGGAGAAGATCCTCGGGTGTGTGCCGGGCGCGAGTTGATCGAGGAAACCGGTTACCGCGCGGCGAATGTTGAACCGCTGGCCGAGTTTTTTCCCACGCCGGGGATGACCAACGAGCGCATGCATCTGTTCCTGGCGACAGGTCTGCACTTTGTCGGGCAGGATCTGGAGGAAGACGAATCGATCCAGGTCGAGCTTGTGCCGGTCGCGCAAGCGCTCCGGATGGCGACCGACGGCACGCTCGATGACGGGAAGTCGATCCTGGCGATCTGCCTGGCGGCGCAGCGCGGGCTGCTGGGCGATCAGGCCTCGCTCGCGGGGACGGGTCGCAAGCCGTAGATCTTCGCGATCGCCCAGCGCCCCAGATAGATACCCGGCGTGAGCACAACCGCGATGACGAACTTCAGCACATAACCGGTGAACGCGGTGCGGATGACAAAGTGCAGATCCGCCGCGGGCTGGCCCAGCAGCTTGGGAAAAGCCCAGAAGAACAGCCAGGTCACCAGCAATGAATCGAACATCTGGCTGATGACGGTGCTGCCCGTGGCGCGCAGCCACACCATCTTGCCGCCGGTCATGCGCTTGAAGATGGTGAACACGAAGATGTCGAGCAGCGAGCCCAGGAGGAACGCCGCCAGCGAGGCGATGTACATCAGCGTCGCGGAGCCGAAGACATTCTCAAACGCTTCGTTGGTCGCTGTGCCGGGAATGCCCTCAAGAATCGGGAACTTCCGCCCGACGCTGATCAGGATGAACGCCAAAACCGCCATGGCGAAGGCGACGTAGGTCGTCCGCCGCGCCGCTTTCTTGCCGAAGTATTCGGTGAGCAGGTCGGTGATCAGAAACGTGATCGGGAACGGCAACATGCCGACGGTGTGCTCGATGCGGAACGGGCCATCCCCCCAGCGCCAGCCGGTCTCAAACGAGAAAAGCTTGACGCCCAGCACGTTGGCCATCAGCAGCGCCGTGACATTCACCGCCGACAGCCAGAGGTAGAGCGACTGGGCGGGAGTCAGCGCGTGGGGTTGGGTCGGGTCCTGGTGTTGAATGCGGGGGCAGGATACGCGAAATCGTGGCCGCGAGCCCGGGTGCAGACACGGCATTAGAATCGATCACATGACCACCGCGCTCAATACGCCGACGACCGAATTCGAGAAGAAAGACCGCTGCGCCGACCTGCCGCACCGGCCCCGGGTGCTGCTGGGGAAGATGGGGCTCGACGGCCACGACCGGGGCGTGAAGGTCATTGCCCGTGCGCTCCGCGATTCGGGTGTCCATGTCATCTACTCCGGGCTCTGGCAGACGCCCCGAAGCCTTGCTATTTCGGCCCGAGATGAGGATTGCGACGTGATCGCCGCCTCGATGATGAGCAACTCGCATCTGGTGCTCGGCCCCAACCTGATGAAAGCGCTCGCGGAGGTCGGCCGACCGGATCTGCCGGTGTACATGGGCGGCATTTTGCCTCAGGAAGACCTGCCGGCGCTCGCGAAGGCGGGCATCGCCAAGTGCTTCACCACCGGCACCGGGCTTCTGGACATCGTCA
>JAFEBN010000193.1 GCA_018242645.1 Planctomycetota bacterium
CGCGCCCGCCGGCAACCGTCTCCCCCCGGCCAAGCCCGCGCCCGCCAAGCAGATCGCCACCGGCCCGGCCCGCGAAGACTCGTCGACGCCCCGCTGATCAACAATTCGGCGTGCTCGACCGCTTCGATTGCTATGAACTCTGCGTCCAGTCGCCACGCCACGTCGCCGCGTTTCTGCGCGCCGTCCACGGCAATCATCCGCTGATCCTCCGCGAGGACTTCTGCGGCACCGCGGCGCTCAGCCGCCGCTGGCTCGAAGACGCCGCTCGCTCGGGGGAACACGCCCGCGCGATCGCTGTCGATCTGGACCAGCAGGCAATCGCCCGCGCCCGCCCCGTGCAAGGTCTGGATCGCGTCGTCGGCGACAGCACCGATCCTTCCGCCGGCCCCGCCGCGGCCGACGTCATCTTCGTCGGCAACTTCTCCATCGGCTACCTGCACACCCGCGAAAGCCTGGTCAGCTATTTCAAGCTTTCACGCGATCGCCTCGCTCTGGGCAACGGCGGCTTCGGTGGCGGCATTCTCGTCTGCGATACCTACGGCGGCGCCTCGGCCTTCAAGCTCGGCTCGCTCACCCGCAAGCACCCGAGCCGCGCCAGGGAAATCATCCATTATCACTGGCAGCACGAAGAAGCCGACCCGCTCACCGCGATGGTGACCAACTCCATTTCATTCCGCGTCGAAGCCGACGGCGAGATCGTGCAGGAACTGCCCCGAGCTTTCGTCTACCGCTGGCGACTCTGGTCGATCGCCGAACTCCGCGAGGCGATGATCGAAGCCGGCTTCGCTTCGACCGAGGTGTACACCGATTGCAACATCGCTCCCGGCGAAATGCCACGACCCGTCAGCAGCGATGATTTGGCGGAGGACTGGATCGTCCTGATCGCCGCGCGGATGTGACGCCCCGCGATGGCCGCTCCTCAGCCCACCCGATGCCCCGCGGCACGCAGCGCCTCAACCGCACGGTCCACATCCGTTTCGCGCACCAGCACGTAATCCGTATCAAAGCTCGCGATCGGCGCGATACTCAGCCCGGCTTCCGCCAGCGGCACCGCCAGGCTCGCAATGATCCCCACCTGGTTGAAGTCCAGCGTCGCATCGATCCCGATGATCTTCCACGGCCCTTCCTGACGCACGTTGGGCGGCACATTTTCACACGGGCAGATCACCGCGAGTTCGCCCAGTGTGCGCAGTTGCAGGCTGAACTCGGCATCTTCCGCCCAAGCCGGAATCGGCGCCTCCGCGTCCAGCCGCGCATAGGTGTAACGGCCCGAAAGCACGCGCAATTTCAGTTGGTGGCGGGGAAGCGTCATGGACGCAGCCTACCCGGCCCGTGTGAAGCCGAGCAGGCGATTTCCACGCCTTTCACTCGTAGAATCCCGTCCCTATGACCGCTCCCGCCAATCCTTCCAAACCCGCCGGAAAGCCCGCCGCGGCCACCCCCGCCCCGGGTTCTGCTTCCCCTTCCTCCAACGCCGAGGAGCGTTCGCTCAATTTCCTTGAACAGATCATCGAGGCCGACAACGCGAGCGGAAAGTGGGGCAACTGGGACGGGTCAAAGACGCCGCGGGTGCACACGCGTTTCCCGCCCGAACCCAACGGCTACCTGCACGTCGGTCACGCCAAGAGCATCTGCCTCAATTCCGGCCTCGCGAAAAAGTACAGCGGCAAATTCAACCTCCGCTTCGACGACACCAACCCCGCGAAGGAAGAACAGGAATACGTCGACTCCATCATCCGCGATGTGAAGTGGCTCGGCGGGGATTTCGACACCGGCCCCAACGCCGGCGGCCTCTTTTACGCCAGCAACTACTTCGATCAGATGTACGCGTTCGCGGTTGAACTCATCAAGAAGGGCAAGGCTTACGTCTGCCAGCTCACCGGCGACGAAGTCTCCGCCCGCCGCGGCACGCCCACCGTCCCCGCAACCTCGCCCTGGCGCGATCGCCCCGCGGAGGAAAGCATCCGACTGCTCGGCGAGATGCGCGACGGCAAGCACGCCAACGGCGCGATGACGCTTCGCGCGAAGATTGATCTGGCCTCGCCCAATTTCAACCTCCGCGATCCGGTCATGTACCGCATCGTGCATGAAGAGCACCACAACACCGGCAACAAGTGGTGCATCTACCCGATGTACGACTGGGCCCACGGGCTCGAAGACTCGCTCGAGGGCATCACACACAGCATCTGCACGCTCGAGTTCGAGAACCACCGCCCGCTCTACGACTGGTTCATCGACGCGATCAATGACGGCCGCGGCCCCGATTCCGAGTGGGGCATGCCAATTCACCATCCGCAGCAGATCGAGTTCGCCAAGCTGCGTCCCACCTACACGGTCATGAGCAAGCGCAACCTGCTCAAGATGGTGGAAGACAAGGTGGTGGGGGGCTGGGACGACCCCCGCATGCCGACGATCAGCGCCATGCGCCGCCGCGGCTTTCCACCCGAGGCCCTGCGCAACTTCGTCACCGATGTCGGCGTCACCAAGGTCGAGAGCTTCATCGATGTCGGCCGCCTCGAAAACGCCGTGCGCGACGTGCTCAACAAGACCGCGCCCCGCTCCATGGCCGTGCTCCGGCCACTCAAGGTCACCATCGAAAACTGGCCCGAGGGAAAAATCGACGAGCTCGACTTCGTCATCAACCCCGAAGACGCCGCGGCCGGCAAGCGCAAGGTGCCTTTCTCCAGGGTCATCTACATCGAGCGCGACGACTTCATGGAGAACCCGCCCAAGAAGTTCTTCCGCCTCGCTCCGGGCGCCGAGGTCCGCCTGCGCTGGGCCTACTTCATCACCTGCACCGGTGTCGAAAAGGACGCCGCGGGCAACATCACCGGCCTCCGCGCCACCTACGACCCCGCAACCCGCGGCGGCGACGCCCCGGTCGGCCCCGATGGCAACCCCACGAAAAAGGTCAAAGGCACCATCCACTGGGTCAGCGCCGACCACGCCGTGCCCGCCAAGGTCCGTCTCTTCGACCGGCTCTTCTCTGCCGAGACCCCCGGCGAACGCACCGGCAACTACATGGACGACCTCAACCCCAACTCGCTCGAAGTGGTCGATGCACTCGTCGAGCCGTGGCTCGCCCAGCACGCGGCCTACGACC
>JAFEBN010000194.1 GCA_018242645.1 Planctomycetota bacterium
CCGAACGATCAAGAGCGGCAGCGACCGCCCTGGAACTGACAAGGCTCACATCACGTTCCGCATCCGGACCGCCGCCGAGTACGAGCACGCGGTTGCTCATGATGCCAGAACCTCCGGGTGACGCGACCAGACCACAACCTCGCGTTCAAGCTTGACGCCGAAGCGATCCAGCACGCGCCGTTCGACCTCCTGCATCAGGCCGATCACGTCGCGAGCCGTCGCACCCGGGCGAGTGACGAAGAAGTTTGCGTGCACGTCACTGACCGAAACCGCTCCCACCGCCAGCCCCTTGAGCCCCGCTCGATCGATGAGCAGGCCCGCCGGAACGCGGCGACCCGCTCGACCGTTGGCGTCGTACAGGTCCATCACGTCATGCTCGAGCGTCGGGTTCTTGTAGGTGCAGCCAGCACTCTTCTCGGCCATCGGCTGACTGGTCTTCTTGTAGGACATCACTTCTTTGAGCCGCTTCCGGGCCGCGGCAGGATCGTCCGGCGTGAGCTGCAGTTCGCAGGAGACCAGGATGTAGTCTTTCAGCCCGGATCGCCGGTAGGCAAAGGGAATGTCCTTGCGCTCAATCGTGCGCAGGCTGCCGTCCCGCGTGAGCACTTCGACCCGAACGACGAACTGCTCGATCTCGCCGAACTTGCCGCCCGCGTTCATCATCAGCGCGCCGCCCACGCTTGCCGGAATACCGCCCAGCGTCTCGAGTCCGGCAAGACCCTGGCGAACCGTTTCGTTGATGAGCTTGGGCAGGTTGGCGCCGCAGCCGACGCGGACAATGCCCTTGGCCGGATCGATCGTCCACTCAGCAAGTTCGCCGTCCATCCGCACCACGAGTTCACCCACGCCGTCGTCGTCAACGAGCAGATTGGCGCCATCACCCAGCACGCGAAGCGCGGCATCTGTTTCCAGCGCGCGGCGCAGCTGGTCCGCACGCCTGATGGTGGCAAAGCGATCCGCACCGCCACCGATACCGAACCAGGTGGGGAGGTGGGCCAGCGTCGAAATCGGCAGTTCGTCGGTCACAAGCATGGATTATCCGCGGGCGAGAAAGCCGCGGCCGACTTCGTACACCGGACCGGCGCCCATCACGACCACCAGGTCGCCCGGCCGGACCAGTTCGTCCAGCTTGTCCACGATCCCGTCGAAGGTCGGGATGTGGCTCGCATTGACGCCCCGATCAACCAGTTTGTCGACCAGGTCCTGAGCGCCGATCTTGGCACGTTCTTCCTGGCTATCGCGGACAAAGTAGATATCCGGGACCAGCACCACATCGGCCCCGCTGAAGCTCTGGGCAAACTCGTTGAGCAGGTGACGCGTGCGCGAATGCTGGTGAGGCTGGAAAACACAGATCAGACGCCCGCCCCGCTTCTCCGGCTTTTCAAAGGTCCGCAGGGCGCGCAGCGTGACATCGATCTCGGTGGGATGATGACCGTAATCGTCGTACACACGCACGGTTCCGGTGCCGACCTTCCGCTCTCCCAGCAGCTGGCTGCGGCGATCCACCCCGGCGAATGAAGCAAGCGACTCCGCCACGCGCGCCGTGTCCGCTCCGAGCCAGGATGCGAGCACCAGCGCCGTCGCCGCGTTGATCGCGTTATGCACGCCCGGAAGCTTCATCGTCCACTGCTGGATGTCCTGCCCCCGATGCTGCAGCGTCACGCGCCGAGTCTCCGGGTCGTAGCCCACCACCCAATCCGCGGCAGGTGTGAACCCGATCGTGTGGACTTCGCACTCCAGGCCCGCAGTCACCTCGCGTCGGTGAGCGCCATCATGGGCGATGAGCAGCTTGCCGCCTTCCGAGGCGGGCGGAATGAGACGGGCAAACTCGTGGAAACTCTCGACCACCGCGTCGAGGGTGCCGTACACGTCGAGATGGTCGGCCTCTACGCTGCTGATGCTTCCGATCGTGGGGTGCAGATTGTGGAAGCTGCGATTGAATTCACAGCTCTCCGCGACAAGCACGCCCGGCCGCCCCTTCAAAGTGCCAGACGGAATCTGCTCCGACCCCAGACGAAAGCCGGAGATCTGAGCCCCCGGCTCTCGCTTCACCGTGTTGAGCGAACCGGTTGCGAGCTGTGTGCACGTGGCCCCCACGATCACCGTCGGATCAAGGGCCGCATCCGTCAAAGCCGTCCCGAGCATCGCCGTCGTCGAACTCTTGCCGTGGGTGCCGGCGACGGCCACTCCCGTTCGCCCGATCATGCACAGGCCGAGTGCTTCGGCGTAATAAAGGACCGGGATCCCGCGCCGGACCGCCTCCGCCACCTGCGGGTGGTCCGCACGAACTGCCGCCGAGCAAACCACCATGTCACAGCCCTCGGGGAGCCAGCGCTTGGTCTGATCAAAGCCGACTTCGATCCCCTCCACCTTCAGGGCGTCGGTCACGTCGGAGGGGTTCATGTCCGACCCGCTCACGAGCGCACCGCGCCCCCGCAGCATTCGGGCCAGCCCGCTCATGCCGCAGCCGCCGATGCCGATGAGATACAGGCTCTTGCCGGCAACCTCCAGGCTCTGGCGGGCGGCAGACTGACCTTGCTTTGAGCTCGTGAACTTCAAAGGCCCGCGAAGCTCCTCTCGAACGCCGCTGGGTACATAACGCAGCCGGGGCAGATCGATCTTAAGCGCGGGCGCGCCGACGCCGAGTGACGACACGGGAAGGGTGGACATGGCGGTCGTATCGACCGACCGGGCTTGCGATCGTGAACGATCCAAGATCTCTTTTCGACCCCGGCTCGCCGCCCCGCCGGCGCCCGGTTTCCATACGCTTGGGAATGCCCGAATACGCCGTGAACGCCGGGGAAACCCGGGCCCTGCCCTACCGCCTCGCCTGCCTCTGCGACCTCCGCGATAAAGACGGCCGCCTGCTGCTGCTCAAGCGCGCCAAGGCGCCCAACATGGGGCTGGTCTCACCGATCGGAGGCAAGCTCGATGTCGCAACCGGCGAGTCGCCCGCCCGCTGCGCCCAGCGCGAGATCGAGGAGGAATCGGGCATTCATGTACCGATCGAGCGCCTGCATCTGACCGGCCTCATCAGCGAGAGTTCATTCGAAGG
>JAFEBN010000195.1 GCA_018242645.1 Planctomycetota bacterium
GAGCGAAACCAACGGTCACAAGGACTTTGAGTTCGTCCCGTCCGCCGGTTACGGCCACTACACCAACATGGTGAAGGACGAGCTCGACGCCGACGGCAAGCCGCAGTTCAAGGGCCAGGGCAACCTGGTGAGCAAGGAAGCGGTCGATGCCAGCAGCCGCAACATCATGCCGGTGACCAAGTCCTACCTGTCGTCCAAGACGGGCGACAAGGCGGGCACGGTCTCGACGAGCAACGGCGGTGCGCTCACCACCGAAGCGGCGTTCAAGCAGTGGTTCCGCGACGTGCCGGGCGTCAACCTGAGCAAGACGGTGCCGATCGTGCTGGTCCGCCAGGCCAACTCCAACATCTACTCGTTCAGCGACAAGACCGACGCCGGCTACTCGGCCAAGGGCGGGTTCTTCCCGATCAACGGCGAGCTCTTCGGCAACTCGCCCGGCCAGAGCAAGAACTTCGGCTTCACCTTCGAGCTCGACACCGAGTTCACGTACAAGAAGGGAACGGGTCAGACCTTTACCTTCACCGGGGACGACGACGTCTGGGTCTACGTCAACGGCAAGCTCGTGGTCGATATCGGCGGCGTGCACAGCGCCGTGAGCCAGACGATCGAACTCGATCGCATCCAGGGGCTCGAGGACGGCAAGAAGTATCCGCTCAAGCTCTGCTTCGCGGAACGCCACACGACGGCCTCGAACTGCCGGATCGATACGACGATCACGCTCCGCGCGGTCGATCCGTCCCCGGTCTCCGGCCTCTTTGACTAAACACCTCCGGCCCGCCGGCGGAGGCTGGCGGGTTGCCCGCACACACACCGCACACCTCCGTGTGCCCACGCGCCGCGACGCGGGCTTCAGGATCGTCCTGAGGCCCGCGTCGGCTTTTTGAGTTTGTCCATGCAGTCGCGTCGAGCCGTCAGCGTGCACTACTTCCCTCGTGCCGCTCTTTCTTTCAGAGCTTCGGCCTTCGCGCCATGACCTTTGCCGGGATCGGACTTCTCCCAGAGCTCGTACACCCGCGTCAGGTCCTTGTCCATCTGGCGGCAGGTTTCGCTGTCTTCCCCCATCACCTTCGCAATGATGCCCCGTGCTTCGACCAGCAAAGGCTCTCCCTCGGCGGGTCTGCCCGTCTCGGCAAGGCAGGCGCCCAGCCCCGCGAGCGCGTACGCCGTCCCCGGGTTGTCGGGTGGCAGCGCCTTGCGTGAAGCTTTCAACGCACGCTCCAGATACGGGATCGCCTGCTGCACTTCGCCCTGTCTGCGGAGCGAATTTCCCAGATTCGCCAGCGACACGATGGTGTCCGGATGCTCCTCGCCGAGCACGCGCACGCTGATCTCGAGCACGCGCCGATCCAGGTCGTTTCCTTTATCGCGCAACCCCAGCTGGCGATACACAGTCGCCAGGTTGCCCATGGCCGTCAGCGTGTCCTGATGCTCTTCACCGAGCACCCGCACGCTCCGCGCCACCACATCCTCATCGATCACGCGAGCTTTCTCCACACGCTCGCGGGCGTGATCGCCGACTCCGCGTTCGGTCTGCATCGCCGTCCAGTAGAGAGTCCAGGCGTAGTTGGTCCGGGCGTTGAGCGTTTCCGGATGGTCGGGGCCCCGCAATTTCGTCAGCGAAACGATCAGTTCCTCGTACATCCGGTCGGACTCGGCCGCGTTTCCCAGTTCGCCGTACGAGACCGCAAGGGTGTTCATCGTCGCGATGGTCGCAAGATCATCCTTCCCCGGCGAGACCATCCGGGCGTCGAGCACTTCCTTGGCGACCTTCGCGGCCTGATCGGGCCGGCTCTGCTGGCTGTACAAGAGCGCGAGCGTGTCCAGGCCATCCAGCGTGATCGGGTGCGTCCGGCCAAAGCGCTTTTCGTTTTCGGCAATGGACTTTGTCAGCAGCGCTTCGGCCTCGGCGCCCTCCCCGCTTTTCACGAGGTAATTCGCCAGGTCGTTGACCGCGCGGCATGTATCTTCCGCATCCGGTCCGAGTTTCTCCCGCAGCAGGCGGAGCGACTCGCGGAAATGCGAGCCCGCCGCTGGGAATTCGCCCAGGCCTGTGTACGTGCGCCCGACGGTCGCGTGCAGCCGCGCCGCGACCAGCGGGTCCTTGCCAAACCGGCTGTCGATAGCGGGCGCGGCAAGGTCCAGCACGGCGCGCACGGTGACGTCTTTCCCCCGCGTCCGAGGATCGGCGGCGCCGAGCATCTCATCGAGGAATCGCACCGTCGCTTCGGATTCTGCGAGCCGTTCCTTGGCCTGCTGCTCGGCCTTTGCGGCCCGCTGCGCTTCGGCCAGCGCCTTCGCGGCACTCTCCTGCGCCAGTTCCCGCTGCCTCTGGGCCACCACCAACCCCGCTCCGGTTCCGATCACGCCCAGGAGCAAGGTCCCCGCCACCACGGCTCCCGCGATCACGAGCACGCGATGCCGCCGCACGAATTTCCGAACGCGATACATCGTGCTCGGCGGAGCCGCAGACACGGCTTCGCGACGCAGGAAACGCCCGACATCTTCCGCCAGCGCACCCGGACTGGCGTAGCGCCGCGCGCGGTCCTTTTCGAGCGCTTTCATCGTGATCCAATCAAGATCACCGCTCAGATCGGATCGCAGCCGGTGAATATCCGTGCGCCGGCGCTGCGCGATCTCTCGCTTCTCGCCGCTCACTTGCGAGAGCTTGGTGGAGGGCCGCACCGGGTCCACCTCGCGGATGATCCGCTGGATATCGATGTACGAAGCCGACTGCAGTTCCTTCTCCGTGAAGGGAGTCGTTCCGGTGAGCAACTCGTACAGCATCACGCCGAGGGAATACACATCCGTGCGGGTATCGATGTCGAGGCTGCCTTCGGCCTGTTCCGGGCTCATGTATTCCGGCGTTCCGACAAGCTGCTTCTGCTCCGTGAACAGCGTCTTTTCGGTGAGCTTGCTCTGGGTCGCTTTCGCGATACCGAAGTCGATCACCTTGGCGCACGCTTCGCCATCCAGCGTCGAGACGAGCACGTTCGAAGGTTTCAGGTCGCGATGGATGATCCC
>JAFEBN010000196.1 GCA_018242645.1 Planctomycetota bacterium
CGCGGAACGCGGAACGCGGAACGCGGAACGCGGAACGCGGAACGCGGCGCGATTGCAGGCCGAGTCTGGGTTGGGAGGGGAATGGCCCTCGCTTGCGCGTCGGGCTCGGAGAGGCACAAGGTGCACCGGGTCCACCAAACGCTGCCCAATAAAAGAAGATCCCGCCGTGCGGCGGGATCTTGAATTGGGTTGCGCTTGGCGAATCTGCTGGGGAAGAGCGGGTCGATGGGGCTATGGGCAGACGAGCGTGTCGTACGAACCGGCGAAGACTACGAAGTCGGAATCTTCTGTCAGGCCGTCGCCGGTGAGGTCGCCGCGGGGGTCGACCAGGTTGTCGTAGTAGGCGGCGAAGCGCACAAAGTCGGCGTCGTCGACCTGGCCGTCGCCGTTGAAGTCGCCGGGGCAGGGTTTGTGACGGACGGCGTACTCGAGGACGTTTGCCGTCATCCATGTGCCGTCGGTCAGGCGATTCCATCCGTTGGTCGAGCTGTTGGAAACCGGCCAGTAGCCAAGGTCGGCCCGCTTGCGGAAGTTGTGGACGCTGACGAGCATTCTCCCGTCGCTCCAGTTCATGATCGATCGCCCGCGCAGGAGCGGGGTGGCCAGAGACCGCCAGCTCGTCGCGGTGCCGTCGAATTTCCGTACGAAGCGCGCGATCGGGTTGGCCGGTTCGAGGATGGTTCCCAGGAACGCCTGCCCGGTGGTCTGGTTGGTCAACGCGGCCGTCGGTGCGATGTCGTATCCCTGCGAAATCCACCTGCCGCCGGGAGTCAGATTCCCGGGCGAAAAAGCGTTTCCAAAGACCGCCGTGACTCCGGCGCCTCCCGCATCGACGTAATCGGCCAGCGTGTTGCCCAGGGCTGTGGCATTGGAATACGCGTTATTCGACCATGTCATCACCGCGTTGAACGGCGAGAGTGCGGCGAGCGCAGGAGTTCCGGCGTTGACGTCGATGCTGCCCACGCCGCTGAACCGGCGCGAAGCGATCAATTTCGCCGTCACATCTGTAGAAAGCGGATCTGCCGGCAGACACGCCACATACGGCTTGGAGACGTAGAGCAGTGCATTGGCCATCAGCTTGTCGCCGTTGGTGCCCACCACCCACAAGCTGCCGCTTGCCGCACTTGAAGGCGGGTACATGCCCAGGTCGGCACGGTTCGGGTACCGGGTCGAGGCCGCAACCAGGGTTCGGCCGTCGGACCACTGCGCCACCTTGAACGCGCCGGGGTTCAGCGCGGTGGTATTCGGACGGTAGCTGCCACCGCCGCCATTGAACGAACCAACGCCGTTCATGATCGGATGCGAGGCGTACGTCACGGCTCCGAGCGTCGCGGCACCACTAGCCGAGGGACCGAACGGGATGAGGTCGTACGTTCCCGTCCAGCGACCCTGCAGATTGCTGTTGGGCACGCCGCCGTTCTCAAAGACCGCCGTGACGACGCCGCCGCCGGCGTCCACATAATCGGCCATCACGTTGCCCAGCGCGATAGGGTTCTGAAAGAGGTTGTCGCTCCACACGAGGGCAGCGTCGTAATTCTGAAGTTGCGCCAAAGTCGGCGTCCCGGCGCTGGCATCGAAGACATCAACCTGTCCCAGCGTTCCCGTTCCCTTTATTTTCGCCTGGACGTCAGCGACATAGGCGGGAAAATCCGCGTGCACCAGCAGCACCCTGGGGCGCATGGTGTAGAGCAGCGCGTTCACCATGAGTTTCACGCCGTCGGTCGATGTGTCCCAGAAGTCGGCTCGCGCATCCTTGGACGGAGGGTAAAGGTTCAGATCCGCGCGCCCCGGCAGCGGGCCCGTCGCAACCAGTACGTTGCCGCCGGTCCACTTGGCGAGAATCGTGGCTCCCGCGACGACGCTGTTCTGGTTGGCGCGGTAGCTGGATGTGCCGCCGCTGAAGCTCCCAACGCCGATCAGGATCGGATGATTCGGCTGGGTGATCGAGGTGAGGTCGAGCGTCTGTGGTAACGAGGCGATCGCTGCCGAGGCCATGACCAGATAGCCGGGGCTCCATCGGCCGCCGGGTACGCTCGCCACGCTAAAGGTGGTATTGGCGAAGGTGGTAGTGACCACGCCGCCGCCGGCGTCGACATAGTCCGCCAGGTTGTTGCCCAGCGTCGTCGCGTCCGCGAACAAGGAGTCGGACGTAACCATCACCGCGTCGTAGCCCTTGAGCGTCGCGAGTGTGGGCGTCCCTGCGGCTGCGTCGAACAGGTCCACCGCGCCGAACACACCCGAACCAGACAGCTTTGATTGCACGTCCGAGATGTAGGTCGATGCGTTCACCAAAAGGACTTTTGGTTTGCGTGCTTCACCTGCCGCGGCAAGCCCCACACCGATCGCCATCGCCAAAGCCGCTGCTACGCGAGTCCAGGTCAACATCTCAAACCCCCTCGGTTCCAGGGCCACGCCGGACCGCAAGTGATCGCGCGGGCTCTCTCCGCATTTATACCAACGCCCCACTTCCGGAACCAAGCACAATTTTCAAACAACGTCCGAAAAGCTCGCGCGACCTCCGAGCCGTGCCGGGCAACCGGGGCTCATTTTCGGTCGGGGCGATCGAAATCGGAGACGTCGTGCCGCCGGAGAGGGTTGCTCATTGAGCGGTGCTCGCAACACTGAGTGCAGAGCGCGACTTGGGGCCGCGGAGTTCGAAAGCCGAGTTTTCTGTGAGCAGGCCGGAGTGCGCCCAAGCAAACCGGATTGAGGGAGGAGCGGTGCCGAACGGCCGGCGGGCATCGGAAACGCGCGGGCGGTCGCCGCTCTTGCGGCGGAGGAGGCGACATGGGGCGCCGGTGAGAATTCAAAAATGAAAAGGGCTCCTCAAGGTTTACCTTGAAGAGCCCAAAGTCGGCGATGACCTACTTTCCCGCAGTGCAGTATCATCGGCGGCATCGGCTTAACTGCTGTGTTCGGGATGGGAACAGGTGTCT
>JAFEBN010000197.1 GCA_018242645.1 Planctomycetota bacterium
GAGCGCCTGGCGGAGAAGCCGCGGGTGAGCACGACCCCGGCGGTCGCGGCCGGCGCGGACCAGAAGATCGAGTTGCCGGCGAGGTTGCAGGCGCTGGTATCGGCGGCCATTTACGCGCGCGAGGGCGGCTATGTGAAAGAAATCCGCGCGGACATCGGGGACCAGGTGACGGCGGGCCAGGTGCTCGCGATCATCGACACGCCCGTGCTGGATCAGCAGATCCGGTCGGCGAACGCGAATGTCGCGACGTCGAGGGCGCGGGTGGTGCAGGCCGAGGCGCAGTCGAAGTCCTCGGAACTGACGATCAAGCGGCTGCGGAGCGTGGACGCGGGAGTCGTTTCGCAGCAGTCGATCGACGACGCGCAGGGAAGAGCGGACGTGGATGCCGCGGCACTGGCGGCGGCGAAGACGTCGCTCGAAGCCGAGCAGGCGAATCTCCAGCGCCTGCGGGAGCAGAAGGACCTGGCCACCATCGTGGCGCCGTTCGCGGGGGAGATCGGCGAACGCGGGTTCGACGTGGGCGACCTGGTGATCGCCGACAAGACCGACAGCAACAAGCCGATCTACCGAGTGGTGGACCGGGCGCAGATGCGGGTGTTCATCGACCTGCCGCAGTCCGCGGCAGTCCGGGTTGAGCCGGGGCACACGATCCGGCTGACCGTGCGGGAACTGCCGGGAAGAGCGTTCACCGGCGAGATCGTGCGCATCGCCTCCGCGATGGATACATCCACGAGAACGCGGCTGGCGGAGGCCCGCGTAGAGAACCCCACGCATGTCCTCTTGCCCGGAATGTTCGCGGAAGTGCAGCTGACGATCCCGGGCGAGGCGCGCGGCGTGCTGATACCCAGCGAGGCGCTGCTCATCCGCGAGGGCAAAGCGCAGGTGGCGGTGGTACAGGGCGGGAAGCTCGAATACCGGTCTGTGGTCATCGGGCGGGACAGCGGCGCCAGCATCGAGATCCTCGAAGGCGTGGCGGCGGGCGAAGAGGTGGTGATCAACCTCGCGAAGCAGATCGCCGGGGGCAGCGCGGTCGAGCCGGTCGCACGTCCGGAGAAGTAAAACGCCCCGGGGCCGGGGTGTCTCTACGATTGCCGCTGGGGACACCATGCAACGCCGTGCGTTCACGCTGATCGAGCTGCTTGTGGTCATCGCGATCATCGCGCTGCTGCTTGGTATCGCGTTGCCCGCGATGGGCCGGGCGAAGGAAACCGCGCGGCGTGTCAAATGCATGGCCAACCTGTCGAGTATCGGCAAGGGCTTGCAGATGTACATGGACACCAAGTCCAAGGGCATGCTGCCGTTTGCGAGCGGGCTGATCGAGTCGACGGACCGGCCGACGTTTCCGCAAGTGGTCGGCGAGTTCCTCGATGCGCCCAGGCCCGTCAAGCAGAAAGACGGCTTCTACGACGCGGCCGATCCCTGGCGGTGCCCGTCGGACATCATCGGAACCGACCCCGCAACGAACCTGGAGCCCACCTATCGCATCGGCGGCAGCAGCTACGAATACTGGCCCGGTTCGATCATGCTGCTGGCGGACTTCATCAATCTGCAGCTCACGAGGCCGGAGTTTTCGCTGACCAAGCTGTATCAGCGCCCCAGGAACGATCCGGTCACCGGGCTCGCGAAGAACTGGCCGGTGCTGGCCTGCGCCGACCAGTGGCACAAGATCCGGGCGGCGTCGATGGATCGGCGCAACGCGCTGTATCTGGACAACGGCATGCGGGTTGACTGGTCCATCGAGAAGCCCTCGGGGCCCGAGATCCAGCAGCTGATTCTCGAGCTCGCCAAGGAGCCGAACAATCTGTTCAAGTAGGGGCGCATGAGCGAGAAGAACCAATCACTGATGGCGGACCTGGCGCTCGAAGCGCCCGTGAAGCGATCGACCCCCGTGGGCGCGGCGCTGCGAGCGTGGGCCGCGTCGCTGTGGGGGCGTCCGAAGGTGCGGGCGAGGCTGCTCGTCGGCGCGGGCGTGGTGGCGATTGCCGGACTGGGCATCGGGGGCTACGAGTACTGGCGTGCGCACCACCGGCCGAATTACGAGCTCGACCCCGTGGACGACCTGGCGGAGTTCACGTTCCTCCGGGGCGATTTCAATTCCCTGCCGATCAAGGAGCGCCTGAGGCTCATCAAGGAATTCGCCGATCGACTGCGCAACGCCAGCAGCGGCGATTCCGCGCTGCTGGCCGCCTTCGCTGGCGGCATCAGCGGCAAGGCGCGCGAGCAGATCCAGGAAAACGGCGCCCGCCTCATGCTGGACATGGTGGACGCCAGCGCCATCGAGTACACAAGGCTGCCCCCGGAGCAGCGCGGGGCGTTTCTTGAGAAGTCGGTCATCGAGTGGACGCGGATCTCAGACCAGTTGACCGGTCGGGGAGATCGCAGCGACGAGGAGATTCTCGCCGACGTCCGCAAGCAGACGCAGCAGCGCCAGGAGATGCGGAAGAAAATGGGAGCGGAGCGATCGGCGCGGATGGCCGCGGGCATCGTGACGTTTCTCGACAGCAACGTGGCGAATCACTCCAACCCGGTGCAGTCCCAGCGCACGCTGCAGATGATGAGCGACGTGAACAATCACTTTTCCGGGAAGTGATGGCGGGCACAGGAAAGAGACGGCGTCCGGCGGCGTCTCCGAGATCCGATATGAACCACCAGACGCGTGTGTACGACAGCATCTTCGAGATGCTCCCGAGCGAAGAAAACCCCTCGCCGCTGGTGCGGGTGCGGAAGATGAACCCCGCGCCCGCGTTTGAGCTGTACGCGAAGCTCGAGTGGATGAACCCCTTCGGTTCGATCAAGGACCGGGCCGCATCGGCGATGATCGCGGATCTGGAAGCGCGCGGCGAACTCAAGCGGGGCGAGACCCGGGCCTCGGGGCGCGGCATCGTCGAGCCGACGAGCGGGAACACGGGGATCAGCCTGGCGGCGATGGC
>JAFEBN010000198.1 GCA_018242645.1 Planctomycetota bacterium
TCACGTTTCAAATCTCCGACGCGCAGTACGCCGTGACGTTTTTCGTCATGCTCGGCGTCGGCCTCTTGATCGCCAACCTGACGACTCGACTCCGGGACCTCGCCGATGCCGCCCGTTCCCGCGAGCAGAGCACCTCCCGTTCGTACGACATGGTCCGCGGGCTCGCCGCGGCACGAACCCGTGAGGAGGCGGGCGCCGTCGCGGCACGTCATGTACGCGATACGTTCTCCGGTGATGTCACCGTGCTGGTTGGTTCCGCCTCCGCCGCCGGACCGCTCGCGACCCTTGCGAGCGCCGGCCGGCCGGAATGGCTCGACGATCGGGAACGCAGCGTGGCTCAGTGGGCATTCGATCACGCAAAGGTCGCCGGGCGCGGCACGCGGGCGCTGCCGGGTTCTGCGGGCCGCTTCATACCACTTTCAACAACCCAGGGCAAAGTCGGCGTGCTCGCGGTGCATTGCCAGGAGCCTTTCAGCACTCAGCAATTACTCCTTCTCGATACCTTCGCAAACCAGATCGCACTGGCTCTCGAGCGCGTCCAGTTGATCGATGCGCAGCACGCCGCACGAGTCGAAGCCGAGTCCGAACGCCTCCGCGCCGCGCTCCTCCGATCCGTCTCGCACGATCTGCGCACGCCGCTCGCGACGATCTCCGGCGCGGCGAGCACACTCCAGCAGCCGGGCCTGGATGAAGCGACGCGAACGCAGCTCACCCAGAGCATCGTCGAAGAATCCGACAGCCTCACCGAACTTATCGCCAACCTGGTGTTCGCGACGCGCCTCGAATCGGGCATCTCGCTCCGCAAGGAGTGGCTCTCGGTTGAAGAGATCGTCGGCATCGGCCTGTCTCGCCACCGCGGCACGCTCGCCCCGCGCCCGCTTCGCATCCTCGTGCCCGCCGATCTCCCCCTGGTCCGGGTCGACAACGCGATGCTTCCGCAGGTCATTCACAACCTGGTCGATAACGCCCTTCGCTACTCGCCCGCTGATTCGCCCATCGAAATCGCGGCGTGGACCACGGACACCAGCGTGGTGATCAAGGTTGCCGATGAAGGGCCCGGCCTGTCCGGCGACGAATTCCGCAAGGTTTTCGAGCGGTTTTACCGGGGAAAGAAAACGCACGCATCGGGTCCGGAGAATTCGCTCCGCTCGGGAATGGGGCTGGGGCTCACGATCTGCGAAGGGATTGTCAAGGCCCACAACGGACGGATCTGGGTCGAGCCCAACGTGCCCCGGGGCGCTGCCTTCCTGCTTTCCGTTCCCCGCGAACCTTCGGATACGCTGCCCCCCACGGAAACCACTTCTGCCTCAGTCTCCGACACGCCAACGTCATGACCGAGCCACGCGCCCAGCTCATTCCGAAAGAACCTGCGCACAGCCCGCTTGTGCTGATCATCGACGATGAAGAGCCGATCCGCCGCTTTCTCCGCGTCGCTCTCGAGCACCAGGGCTATCGCACGAAGGAAGCAGGCACCGCCAACGAGGGCCTGCTGCTCGCACGCACCCAGCGGCCGGATCTCGTGCTGCTCGACCTGGGCCTGCCGGACAGCGACGGCCTGCTCGTCACCAGGCAGCTCCGCGCCGATTCCAAAGTGCCGATTGTCGTGCTCTCGGCGCGCGAGCAGGAACAGGACAAGGTCAATGCCCTCGATGCCGGGGCCGACGACTACCTGACCAAGCCTTTCGGATTGGCCGAGCTCTCCGCCCGGATCCGCGTTGCGCTCCGACACGCCAACACCAGGGCGGGCGTCGCCAATGCGTACGAATTAACCGCGGGCGACCGCACGCTCCGCGTCGATCTCGAGGCCCGCTCCGTCACGATCACCCAGGCGGGACAGTCGACGGATATCCGTCTCACACCGACCGAGTTCCAACTGCTTGCCCTGCTCGTGAAACACGCGGGCAAGGTGCTGACGCACCAGATGATCCTGCGCGAAGTCTGGGGGCCGACCCACACCCATGATGTCCAGTATCTACGGGTGTATGCAGGGCAGCTCCGCCGGAAAATCGAGGCCGACCCTGCCCAGCCGCGGTTCCTTCTGACCGAACCGGCCGTGGGATACCGGCTCACCGCTTCGGAGTGAAGAAGACCAACTCCGCATCCCCAACGCCCGCCCGCGGCCTTGCGGCGTCTTCTGGCTGTGCGCCGGCGAAACAAGGCCCGCATAACTACCCCGAACAAAATGACTAGCCTCGGCCCCCGCCATCGTCGCACGAAGTTGGGGAGTACTGCCTCATGACGATTGCCGCGCCGTTCCGTTTTCAGTTCGCCGCCGTCCTCGCGGTCGGTTGTGTCGCCGCCGCACTCGGACTCGCCGGGCCGCTGATGCCTCCGGCCGGTCCGATCAGCCCGACCAAAGGCCCGGAGCCGCGCACTCCGCTCGATGCCTTCAACACCCCCGGCGACGCCACCTGCGTCTTCCGCATCGACGCCCCCGGCTCCTACTACCTCACCGACAACCTCATCACCACCGGCGGCAAGAGCGCCATCCTCGTCGCCGCCGACAACGTCACCCTCGACCTCAACGGCTTCACCATCGAGCAGGGTGACGCCCTCGGTTTCCCCATCGGCATCAGCACCAACAACCTCTCACGCCGCGGGCTCGTCGTCCGCAACGGCAGCATCAACAACTTCAAGGGCTACGGCATTTTCGGCCAGGCCCGCGAGAGCCTCTTCGAGGACCTCTCCTTCCACGAGAACAAAAGCGGCTCGCTCGAGCTCTTCCAGGCCAACGACTGCACCGCCCGCAATGTCCGCATCCTCACCACCACCGGCGAGGCAGGCCTCCAGCTCTCCAGCAACGCCCGCGTCGAGAACTGCATCGTCGACGGCGGCAACACCGGCATCATGGTCGGCGACAACTCCGTCGTCACCGGCTGCGTCCTCGTCAATCAACCCTCCGTCGGCATCGCCA
>JAFEBN010000199.1 GCA_018242645.1 Planctomycetota bacterium
GTTCGATGACCGGATCGAGCAGCGCCCCGACGAATTCCGCCGGCGCGTGCACGAGAGCTACCTCAAGCAGGCCAAGGACGATCCGGGTCATCACGCCCTGATCCAGGCAAAGGCCAGCGCCGAAGAGGTCTGGAACATCACGGCCCGAACGCTCGCGGAACGATTCGGTAAGAAAGAAGACCGCACGCACGCGAAGCAGTGAAATCGGTGCATTTTCCGCACGCGGATGCCGACTTTGCACTTTCATCCGGCACGCCCCCCGGTTACCTTGAAGATCCTGCCGAAGACCAGCGCAAGGCCAGCGCGCGATTTCCCCTCCGCGCGCCGAAAGAACCGCATGTCCTCAAAGGCGACTCTCTTCTGCCTTGCTCTCGCCCCCCAATGCGTCGCTGCGGCAGCGCCGGATCACGTCGTGGTCGTGATCGAAGAAAACCGCGCAGGCTCTCAGATCATCGGCAATCCCGAAGCGCCCTTTCTGAACCGTCTCGCCTCCCAGGGTGCCGTCCTCACCGACTTCTACGCGCTCACCCACCCCAGCCAGCCGAACTATCTCCACCTCTTCGCCGGCGATTCCCTCGGCATCAGAACAAACGACATCCCGCCCGGGATCCCGCTCAGCGATCCCAATCTCGGTGCCGCGCTGCTCGCAGCGGGTCGCACGTTCGTGAGTTTCTCGGAGGATCTGCCCTACGCGGGTTTCAACGGCGCCACCTTCGATTGGTATGCGCGCAAGCACAACCCGTGCGCGAACTGGCAATCCGATGCGCCCGGCCCGAACCAGTTCCCGCTATCGATCAATCAGCCGTTCTCGAATTTTCCCAGCGACTTCACCTCCCTCCCGACCGTGTCGTTCGTGATACCCAATCTCCGCAACGACATGCACGACGGGACGATCGAAGACGCCGATGCGTGGCTCGAGGCCGAAATCGGCCCGTACGCCCTGTGGGCGATGGCCAACAACAGCCTGCTCATCGTGACCTGGGATGAAGACGAGTTCGCCCAGCGAAACCAGATCCCGACCATCTTCTACGGCCCGATGGTCCGGCAGGGCCGGCTCGCTTCCACCGGCACGTTGCACAACCTGCTCCGCACAATCGGCGACCTCTACGGGGCGTTGCCTCCGGCCTCGGCTGCAGCGGTCCGTCCCATTCCCGGAATCTTCCAGTCTGATCCGCACATCCGGAGCGTGCTCCTGCAGCGCTCACCCGGCGGTCACATCGTGCGCGACACCTATCTCGACGCGTCGGTCCCCAGCGGCCAGCGGGGCACGATCTCGCCGCTCATCGTTTCGGCGACGCCTGTTCGATACCAGGGTCTGGTCCGCTTCGACACGCTGGTCGGTCGCGAAAGCAACCGTGTGCCGCCCGGAGCGACGGTCCTGTCCGCCAAGCTCAAGCTCCTCACCGGTACCGACGAGCTCGACTCAACGCAGGGCGATGTGGCGGCGCATCGCATGTATCGCGCCTGGTCGGAGAACTCAAGCTGGAACTCCATGGGCGGCGGCGTTCAGCTCGACGGCGTCGAAGCCAGTGCGTCTCCGGAATTCGTTGTGCTGCCCAACGTCTCGGACGCGTGGGCCAGCTTCGATGTCACGCGCTCCGTGCAGGAGATGGTGCTCGACCCCGCGACCAACCAGGGCTGGGTGCTGATTGCTCGCGGGGGCGACAACTGGCGCCTCATCGCAAGCGAATCACCCGTGCTCGACGATCGGCCCGCCTTGCAAGTCAGCTATATCGAACCGGTCTGCGACGGAGACCTCAACGGCGACGGCGCGGTCGATGACCAGGATTTTGTTCTGTTCGCGCAGTCCTATGACAGGCTCTTCGTTCCCCCGGCCTCCGCTTTCGCGGATTTCACCGGCGACGGGCAGGTGGACGACAGCGACTTCGTTCGCTTCGCCGATGCACACCTGGCGATGATCTGCCCCTAAGTGCCGCGGCACGCGTTCACGGAACGCGGTAGTAACTGCGAACCGGTCGCCAATACACCATGTCGCTCCCCCGGCGGAAGACCGTCACGCTGTTGGCGTTGGCCGGCAGCGTGAACTGATACTGCCAGAACATCGAGGGCGCATCGGCCGTCGCGTAATACGTCAGAGGCTCACCCGGAGGCCCCGTCACCACGCCCAGCGAGGGGTCGTTGCGGGCCAGGTCCTGGTTGTACTCCGCCATCGCGAGCGGCGACGAATTCACATCATCGCTCGGAAGAACCCCCGCCCATGCAGAGGAGTGGGAGGGCCCGCCAAGCGGCGCCGCGGCCGCCAACTCCGGCTCCCGGGCGGACATCTGCGCCGAGGTGTACTGAACGTTGTTGCACCCGCCGAGCACGCAAAGCGCGCCGAGGCCCATGGCGAGAAACGAAATGCCAGTCTTGGTGTTCACGATTCAAACCTAACCCGCGACTGCAGGAACGGGCGACAAAACTTGAAAAATGGAAGCGTGAACTGACCGGGTGCGCAGTCTTTGCGGACAGGTTCGCAGCCCGGACGGTGCTTCAACCACGCCAACGTCTGATATCTCGCCCTCACGAATGTGCCGGCGGCGCTTCCGCGGGCTTGGGGGCGTTCGCAATCCCTTCCTTTTCCGGCCGATGCGACTCGAACAGCCGCTCCGACAACGACTGAATAACCACGAAGAACACCGGCACAAAGAAGATCGCCAGGAACGTCGCCGCGATCATCCCGCCCAGCACGCCCGTTCCGATCGACTGCCGCCCCGCCGCACCGGCGCCCCGCGCAATCGCGAGCGGCACCACGCCCAGGATGAACGCCAGGCTCGTCATCACGATCGGGCGGAACCGCAGCCGCGCCGCGTTCGCCGCCGCTTCGATCAGCCCTTTGCCCGCGGCACGCTCCATCGCGCAGAACTCCACGATCAGGATCGCGTTCTTCGCCGCCAG
>JAFEBN010000019.1 GCA_018242645.1 Planctomycetota bacterium
CGTGACCTGATGGGGGCATGCGGCCAGCTCGGGAGCGAGCACATCCGGCAGCGCAAGATCGTTGATGTGACGATTTCCGCCTGATATCCGTTTCAGGGCTGCAGGCGCGTCGAACTCCAAACGCCCGCTTCGAACGTGTGCGCGTTCTTTCCGGGCGAGAGCGATCGCGTCCACGCGGCGCGATCGTGCACGCGCCCGGGCCCGCCCAGCCAGAGTTCGACGCGTTCAGCCCAGAGCCTCCAACCGCCCCAGTGCGGCGGACGCGGGATCTCCACGCTGTCCCCCTTATCGAGGATGTCTTTGATGGACACGCCCGCCTTCTCCATGGCCTCCGCCACTTTCATGAGCAGCGCTTCGCGTGATTCGATGGGCTGGCTCTGGTCGCTCGCCCAGGCTCCCAGCCGGTTTTCCCAACCACGGGTTCTGAAGTAGGCATCGCTCTCATCTGCCGGGCTCTTCACGACAGGCCCCTCGATTCGCACTTGCTTCTCGAGCGAGTCCCAGTGAAAGACCGCGGCGGCGCGGGGATGGACGCTCAGCCCTTTTCCCTTGCGGCTCTGGTAGTTGGTGTAGAAGACGATTGCGCCCTCATCGAGGATTTTCTTGCACAGGACGATGCGGGCAGTGATGGTGCCTCGCTCGTCGAGGTTGGCGAGCGTGAAGGCATTCGGGTTGGCCGTCACCTTCTGGTTGACCGCTTCATCGAACCACTGCCGGAACAAGGGCCACGGGCTCTCCGGAAGCTGATCCGGAAGCGTGTTGGCGGGTGCGAACGCGGCGAAAAGGTCCATCTCCTGCATGGAAGACTCTAGTTCCCGACCGGGCGGGCGGGAAAGTTATGCACAAGCGCTGTGGATAGATTGGCGTCTGCCGCGGCGGCATCCCCTATCGGGATACCGTCCCCGCATGAGCAGCCTTTCGGAGCAGAGCGGGAGCGGGAATCGTCCCTGGCGTGAACGCCGGCCCCCCGTCTCCACCGAAAAGCTGTTCGACCGCCTGCCCCCGCACTCGCTCGAAGCCGAGATGAGCCTGCTCGGCTCCATCCTGCTCGACCCGCGTCAGTTGAGCGATGTGCTCGCCATCGTGCGCAAGCCCGAGGAGTTCTATTCCGAGGCGCACGCGACGATCTTTCGTGCGGTGGTGGAGGTCTACGACCGGTTCAACTCCGGCGACCTTGTGCAGATCGTGGAAGCGATCAAAGACAAAGGGCAGCTCGAGCAGGTCGGCGGCGCCGATTACCTGGTGAAACTCGCCGAGAGCGTGCCCAGCGCCGTCAACGCTCCGCATTACGCCCGGATCGTCGCCGAAAAGGCCAAGCTGCGGAAGCTGATCGATGCCGCGGGCACCATGCTCTACGAGGCGTATCACACCGGCGAGCTGGGTCCGGATGGCGCACGCGAGGTGCTGGACAAGGCCGAGATGGCGGTCTTCGAGATCGCCCAGCAGCAGGAACTCGCCGATCCGCAGCTCCTGAAAGATCTGCTCCAGCTCGAGATCGACCGGATCGAAAGCCAGGAAGGCAAGGGCATCAGCGGCGTGCCCACCGGCTTCCTCGACCTCGACGATCTGCTCCGCGGCATGCAGCCGGGCGAACTCGTCATCGTGGCGGCTCGTCCCAGCATGGGCAAGACCGCGCTGGCTCTCAATATCGCCGAGCAGATGGCTATCGGCGTCGGGCTCATGGGTCACGCCCCCACGCCCAATCCGGTCGCGCTGTTCAGCCTGGAAATGTCCAAGAGCGCGGTGACCCAGCGTCTGATCTCCGCGCGATCGGGCATCCCCTCCCAGAATCTCCGCGGCGGGCACAAGCTCAACGATCGCGAGTATCGCAAGCTGCTCTCGGCCTGCGACGAACTGGCCAAGGCGCCTGTCTTCATCGACGACACGCCCAACATGACCGTGCTGGCTCTCCGGGCCAGGGCCCGCCGCCTCGTGGCGCAGCACGGCGTCAAGGCGATCATGATCGACTACCTGCAGCTTCTCACCGCGCCCGGCGCGGCGCGCGAAAGCCGCCAGGTCGAAGTGTCAACGATCAGCCGCAACATCAAGGCGCTGGCGCGCGAGCTCAACGTGCCGGTGATCTGCCTTTCGCAGCTCAACCGCGCCAGCGAACAGCGCGAAGGCAACAAACCCCGCATGAGCGACCTGCGCGAATCGGGCTCGATCGAGCAGGACGCGGACGTGATCGTGCTGCTGCACCGCGAGGATTACTACCACACACAGGATCCCGACTGGAGCCTGGATAATCCCGACAAGGTCGGTGTCGCCGAGTTGATCGTCGCCAAGCAGCGAAACGGCCCGACCGGCGTCGTCCGGCTGACGTGGGATTCGTCCACCACCCGCTTCAAGAACTATGCGGGCGCCAACGTGCAGCCCCCGCCGGAATTCGCCGGAGGCGCCGCCCCGTTCGGCGGTGCAATCGCGGGTGGTGGGGGAAGTGGGGGTGGTGGGGGTGGTGGGGGTTACGACACCGCGGCGGGTGCCGCATCAAGCTTTGTCGAGCCCGCGCCCAGGTCCGCCTTCGCGCCGGCGCGCAAAACAGGGCCGATCGACAATCACCGCGACGGCGGAGGGCCGGACCGGGGTGACGAGGCGATGGCCGACGACGGACACGACTCGGTCGGCGGCGTTCCGTTCTAATCGGAATCGGTCTCGCCCGGGTTGGCCGCGCCCCCGTTCTTGTTGTGGGGTGCGTCGGTGTCCTTTGCGGTCAGGCCCATGGCATGGAGCGGCTTTTCCGCGATTTTCAGAACCACGAGCGTGATGAGCGCCGCGCCGGTGAGCATGCCGGCCAAAGCAATGGAGCCAAGTCCGCACGCGGCCCCGATGGCAGCGACGCACCAGACCGCCGCGGCCGTGGTCAAGCCGTGCACGCTCTTGTCCGCACGGATAATCGTGCCGGCGCCCAGGAAGCCGATGCCCGTCGTCAGGCCCTGCAGCACGCGGCTTGTCGCCTGTGCCGCCGAGTCGCTCTTGAGCCCGCTGGATCCGGCACCGACTTCAAGAACAACGAGAACGAACGCCGCAGAACCGATCGAGATCAGCGTCATCGTGCGGAAGCCCGCGGGGTGCTTGCCGATCTGACGTTCGAGGCCCACGGCAGCGCCGAACAGCAGCGCCGCGGCGATGCGGATGGCGGCTTCGGCGGCGGTGATCGTGATCATGGCGCCAGTGTACCCGGCGGGGTGCTACTTGGAGGCGTCGGTCTTGGGCGCTGTGAAGCCGTCGTACTTGACAAAGAGCGCGACATCTTCTTCGCTCGGTGCCGAGGCTTCCCAGGCAGCGACGTAGAGCTCGCCCAGGAAATTCGCTCCGTCGGCGAGACGTTCGGTGATGAACTCCGCGCCCGGCTTCTGCCAGAGTTCCCCGCTCTTTTCGAGCTTGTAGAGCGGCTCGACCGCGGCGTGTGATTGTTCGATCTGCCCGATCACCGCAGACCAGGGATTCGCCGGGTCGATTTTGTCCGGTGGCGGCGGCACGGCTTGCAGTCGGGCCCGGATCGCGCCGACGCCCAGCTCGTGCTTGCGGAGCGTTTCCGCGTCGATCTGCGCGTGAATTTCCTTCTTGGTGGTGTACCCGTTGGGGTTGTCACCAATCCAGCCGTGGTGGTGGCGGGTGGTGTGCAGGGGTTGTGCGCAGTCACCGGTAAAGTGACTCAGGCACGCCATGGCCATGGCGATGGCCATCCGCGTCGCCTGCACCTCGTTGTTGCGTGCGGGATCATTGATCTTTGCGAGGACGCGCAGGGTCTTGAAGTTTGATTGCAGCTTGGCGTAGTTCTCGCACATGGCCTGCGGCAGGAAGCCGGGGTACGCGTCGGTCTTGGCTGTATCCAGTTTCGGGTTGGACTGGCGTCCCGCGCCGGGATGGGAGTCGCGTGCCAAGCGGAGCTGTGCCGCGAACTCGTGTCGGAGCGGCTCGATGGTCTGGAGCGACAGACCTAAATCGGTCAGATCCTCGACATCGAGATAGTGATCCGGGTTGTTGAGGTGGGCGAGAAACGGGTTCTTGATGTTGCGCCAGCGATCCGGCATGGTGGCCAGATCGGAAATCTGGATCGTCCAGTCGCCCTCGCTGATCCAAGCGATCGAAGGGTCGTTGACGGCCTGTGAAAACCGCTCGATGCCGACGGTCGTAATCGCTCGGTGACCGGGCGCGTCCCACGCCCGGGCGACAGGAGCGGCGGACAACGCGGCCAAAAACAACGCGGCGGCAGAGCGGGCGGATTGCATCAGATACCAGCGTAGCAGATCAGGTTGGAGTGCCGCGGATTGCCGCTATTTTCCGGCATTTTCGACCAGTGTTCGCAGGGAGCGGAGATACCCACCGGGCGTGGAATCGGACCCGACGCACCCGATCGCGGCGTCGAGAAAAGACTTCGCTTCGCCCGTTCCCAATCGAACGGGCAAGCCCGGGGCATCACCAGCGAATGAAGTAACCTCAAGCAGGAAGGGTTCCGCACCGGGCTTGTTCGGATCCCGTGCGATACAGGCGAGTGCGGTCGCGGGAACTTCAATCTCGCTCGCGCCCACCAGGAGTCCGCCCCGCTTGCGCAGCCACGCGGTCGCGGCGTCTCTCGCCGTTGCATCCGACCAGAGCATGATCGGGGGGGACGGCCGATCGCTGGGCCCTATCCACACCAGGGTGATGGCTGATGGATTCGTCATTGCGTTGCCGACATCTTTGGGCGAAGCCCCCGCATCATGGGAGAGTTGAGCCTGGTTCGCCGGGGCGGGACCCGTTCGAGCATCGCATCCTGCCAGGAACCCGCTGAACACCAGAGCAGTAATGCATCGCGCGATGACCATGGCTGTGCCCCTCAACGGGCGGCGCTCGAATCGTTGTATTGGGGTGTCGCCGCCGAGCGGCGCCTCCGGATCGCGAGGAGTGCCACGACGGAAAAGGCGCCGAGGGAACCCGGCTCCGGAACGAGGCAATCGGCGCAGTCGCCGCTCAAGGACCACACGCCTTTGCCGAAACGAGCATCGAGCGAGGCTTGTGTCAGCCAGGCGGGCGACGCCAATTCGTTCCAGC
Source organism: Planctomycetota bacterium (assembly GCA_018242645.1). Classification (GTDB taxonomy): domain Bacteria; phylum Planctomycetota; class Phycisphaerae; order Phycisphaerales; family UBA1924; genus JAFEBO01. The sequence continues at coordinate 5,035 of JAFEBN010000019.1, forward strand.
CGCTCACGACGTTGTTCCCGTCCTTGTCGATGTTGAAGCCGTACGTGCCGCTCCAAAGCACGCCCAGTTTGCCCGGAGCGATGAAGCACACGAGCGAAAGTTCCGCCATCCAGTCCACCGCGCCCCGCAGATACGGGCGCGTGGGTTTGTCCTGGAAGTTCAAGCCAAGACCGCCGTCGGTCTGATACGTCTTGTAGTAGAGACTTGGGTATTCGTTGCCGTCGCGTCCCTTGAGATCGTGATTCCAATAGAAGGGATAGTTGTTGCCCTTGGGGTCGAGTTCGCCCGGATCGAAGTACGGCGTGCCCGCCGCTGTCGAGGTGTTCACCGGGTGGCTGGTCTTGATCAACTGAACCCACTGCAATTCGCCCCGGAGCAGGTTGGTCGCCAGCGCACCCCCGCTGACGGAAACCCCTTTCGTCCTGGCATCGTCATCCCGGTACGGAATCGGAAACCCCAGGTTGATAGTCGCGAGCAACTTGTTGTTGCACTTGATTTCCTTGTTCTTGATCTCGGTGGTGTCTGCGCAAGCGGCGCCGGCCGTGCAAAGCAGGAAAACGGCAGCTACTCGAAACCTCATGAGGCGTGTCTCCGGGAGCTGGCAGGATCAAATCGGTGGAGATTCAAAAGTGCACCGGGCGTCTCTTCGACGCCCGATGCGACAAAGACTCAATTGCTGCGGATTAGCGACGGCGGCGGATCGCCAGGATGCCCGCGAGTGCAAACGTGCTCATCGCGCCGGGTCCGGGGATCGCGCACCACTCGCAATCGGTGCTGATCGTGTAAATGTCGCCGAAGCGCTGGTCGATCGCACCCTGGGTGAGATAAGTGCCACCGGCTGCGAGTTCGTTGATTCCGTCGATGGTCAGCAGGCCCGCAGCCGTGATGGTGAAGCCGTAGCTCCCCGTCCACAGGACGCCGATCTGGTTCGTGGTCTTATTCCAGCAGACCAGGCTCAATTCCGCTGTCCAGTCGATGGCTGCGCCCGTCCAGGTGCGGGTGGGCTGATCCGAGAACGCCAGCGTGTTGCCGCCGTTTGAAAACTGGTTTTGCACCCACAAGCCGGGGTAGTTATTGCCGTCACGTCCCTTCAGGTCCTCGTTCCAGTAGAAGGGATAGTCGTTGCCCTTGGGATCCAGTTCGCCCGGATCGAAGTAGGGTGTGCCCGCCGGCGTGTTGGTATTCACCGGGCGATTGGTCTTGATCATCTGCAGCCATCGCATCTCGCCGGCGAAGTTGGCCGTCTTGGTCGCGTTGCCCACCACCGTCATTCCACCCGATGCGCCATCGGAGAAGAGAGTGGGCTTGTTAAAGTTGATCGTCGCGAGCAGCGTGCCGTTGCACTTCACTTCTCGATTGACGATTCCCTGCCACGCCGCGAGCGATGTTGTCGCCAAGGCGCCGCACGCCGCGACGAGTCCGAGCCAAAGGTTTTTCGTTCTCATGCTTCCACTCCCCTCAAAGTCCTCAGAATGACACGATGGCTCCCGATCTCGATCGGGTGAAGCCGTGCGGAACAAGCCATTGGGCGGACCCTGTCTTCTCTCAAGCCGGAACGAGCGGAAACCCGGCTGCGGCGCATCGATCTCGCCGCAAAATGAGTTTCTTGCAATTTGAGGTTCACCGCAAGGGGGGTGATCACCTTCTCTGCAGTCTTTTGACAGGTAGTTGGGTGTGGAATTACCAACTAAAGTGCGAACGAATCACGCTGCGGTTCGTCATCGCGTTCCGGCCGCATGGCGCGTGACATGAGGGCGCCGATCGCGGAAAGCGGATCGACCTTTTCAAACAGCACCGCATGGACGGCGCGGGTGATCGGCACTTCGACGCGGTACTTCTCCGCGAGTTGAAGCACCGCGCGTGTCGTATACACACCCTCCACGACGAACTGGGATTGCGCCAGGTACTGCTCCACATCCGCGCCCCGCCCGATCGCTTCGCCGCAGGATCGATTGCGACCTTCGGGGCTGAAGCAACTGGTCGCCAAGTCGCCGACGCCCGCGATCCCCGAAAACGTCTGCGTGGAGGCGCCCATGGCGGCGCCCAGCCGGGCGATCTCCGCCATCCCGCGCGACAGCAGCGCGCTCTTGGCGTTGTTCCCCGCTTTGAGTCCGTCGAGCACGCCCGCGGCAATAGCGATCACGTTCTTCACGGCTCCGGCCAGTTCCACGCCGAGCAGATCGCTGCTGGTGTAGACCCGCAGCCACGAAGTGGTGAACAGCGATTGGATGTTGCGCGCAAACTGCGGGTCGTCGCTCGCCGCAACCATGGCCGCGGGCAGGCAGAGCGAGAGTTCATTGGCGATCGTCGGCCCCGACAGGCACCCGATGGCGCGGGGCTTGCGATCCGGATTGTCTCGCCCGCTGCGGCGAAGCACGTCCGCAATGATCTCCGACGGACGCAGCAGCGTGCCCTCTTCGATCCCCTTGGAAACGGAGACGATTCCGGCGCCGTCGGGAAGTAGCGGGGCGGCCCGCTCCATGGCGTCCCGCATGAACTGGACCGGGATCGCCACAATGACGACGGAAGCGTCGCGGAGTGCATCCTGAAGCGAGAGACACACCCGGACGGGCTCCGGCAATCGGAAATGCCGGAGACGCGGACTGCGCCGAGTTTGCGCGAGCTGCGCGCTCTCCGACGGGTTGCGGCCCCAGATGGAGACGTTCACGGGGCGGCGGAGCGTGCCGGGCGTCGGGGCCGCACCATCCGCTGGAGCAGCGAGAATTCCGGCGCAGACCAAGCCCATCTGTCCCAAGCCAAGGACGGCGACGGTCGGAAGGGAGGGATTGCCGGGCATCGATTGCAAGGCTGATGACGATACGAAAAAACGCCGGGGTCCGAAGGCGGGGCGGTAAGACGGGGAAGGGGGTGGGGGGAGTGTTTGGTGTTGCCGATCGACCGCGCCCCGAACCGCTGGGCTTTGGGAGCCGTATTGTTGGCTTGCCGGGCCGTGGGCCCGGGGGCTGGCGTTCTGCCGGCCCACGGGCCGGGCTTTTCTGGTGACTGTTTCAACCGTCGGGAGGCGTCTGCAGACGCGCCGACTACTTGGGTCAACGACCGCCATGGCTTCACACGCGCACGACCATACTCACCCTCACGACCACTCTCATGACCACGCCCACGATCAGGTGAGCGACGAGCTTGTCTGTTGCTCGCACCACGAGATCGAGATCGAGCGGTACATCAACCTCTCGCTCATCGGCGGCGTGCTTGTGCTGGTGACAACCGCCGCCCGGGTGCTGCCGCTGGGCATCTCGCCTGCGGTCGTTCAGATTCCCGCCATGATCGGCGCCGTGCTGCTGGCACTGCCCCTGCTCTACGCGGCCTGGAAGGAAGTCTGGGCGGTGCACCTTTCCAGTTCGTCCCTGGCAGCGATCGCCATCATCGCCGCCATTGCCATCGGCGAATATGAGATGGCCGGCTGGCTCGCGTTCATCCTGGTCATCTTCGGCCAGTTTGTTCGGCGCAGTGCGACCGGTGCCCAGCGGGCGATCGCCGAGCTCGTCCAGCTCACCCCCGACGTGGCCCGCTTGGTCGAAAACGGCTCCGAGCGTGAGGTGCCGCTCTCCCAGGTTCGGGTGGGGTCGCTCGTCCGCGTCCGCCCCGGCGAGAATCTCCCGGTCGACGGCAAGGTTGTCACCGGCCGCTCCACGATCAATCAGGCTTCGCTGACCGGTGAAGCGGCGCCCGTCGAGGTGCAACCCGGCGAACTTGTCTACGCGGGCACAAGCAACCTGACCGGCGGCCTCGACATCGAGGTGACGCAGATCGGCGCCGACACAACCATCGGCAAGGTCACGCAGCTGATCCGCCAGGCCGAGCGCAGCCGGACACCCCGCCAGCTGCTGATCGAGCAGGTTGCGGGCTTCTTCGTGCCTGTCGTGCTCTCGGTCGCGTTCATCGTCTGGTTCTTCATGAGCCAGTCGGATGATCCGATGAATCAGAAGAACGCGATGAAGACGGCCGTGGTCGTCCTCGTCGTGGCCTGTCCTTCGGCCATCCTGCTGGCGAGCCCGAGCGCCATGCTCGCGGCGTTTGCTGCCGCGGCGCGACTGGGCATCATGGTCAAGCAGCCCAGCTATTTGGAGGCAGCCGCCGACATTACCGCGGTCGTGCTCGACAAGACCGGCACGATCACCACCGGCAAGTTCCAGGTGACCAAGCTCGCCCCGGCGCCGGGTGTCGACGGCGCCGAGTTGCTCCGCGCCGCAGCCAACGGCGAACAGCACTCCAACCACCCGCTGGCGCAGTCGATTCTTTCGACCGCCCGTGCGGCCCGGGTCGAAGTGGACGGTTCGCAGAATTATGAGGAAGTCCACGGCCGCGGCGTGATCGCCCGGACATCGCTCGGTGAAATCCGCGTCGGGCGTGGCTCGTGGATCGCGGAGAACAACCCCGCGGCTTCTCACGAGATGCAGGAAGTCGAGAAACGCATCGAGGGAATGACCGGCGTGCACGTGATGCGCGACGGTCGGTACCTGGGCGCCGTGGGTCTGGAGGACACCGTCCGGTCCAACTGCCGCCAGGTGATCCAGAACCTGCGCGACAATGGTGTGAAGCACGTTGCCATGTTCACCGGCGACCGGCTCAGCGTCGCGACCCGCGTCGGCCAGGCGGTCGGTGTGGACATGATCGAGGCCGAATGCCTGCCCGAGGAAAAGCACGAGCAGATCCGCGGGCTCAAGAAGCTCGGCTATCGCACGATGATGGTCGGCGACGGCATCAACGACGGCCCCTCGCTCGCCGAAGCCGATGTCGGCATCGCCATGGGTCTCAGCGGCTCGGACATCGCGGCGAACTCGGCCGGCGTCGCGCTGATGAACGACGACCTGTCGCGCATCCCGTTCCTCATCGAGCTCTCGCGCCGCACCCGCTCGATCATCGCTCAGAACATCGCCGCCTCCGTGCTCATCGCGGTCGTCGGCCTGGTGCTCGCGGCAACCGGTAACTTCAACCTCGCGGGCGAGTTCGGGCTGCCACTCGCCGGTCTCTATCACTTCTTCGGCGACATCTTCGTGCTCGCCAACAGTTTCCGCCTCTTCCGTTTCGGCGAGAGCTTTGTTTCCACCGAGAACGCGCAGCCGGCGCTCAAGCGCCGCGCCGCGTCGGTCCGCGGCCTGGCCGGTGGCCAGCCCGTGACGGCCTGAGCGTTCGATTGCACAACTCGAGGCCCGGACCGATTCGGTCCGGGCCTCTCTGTTTTTGCGGGCATTTTCAGAGAAGCGTGCCGCGCAGAATCACGATCGCGGCGGTGAAGTAGATGATGATGCCCGTGACGTCCACCAGCGTCGCGACAAACGGCGTGCTGGAACCGGCCGGGTCGAGCTTCGCCTTCTTGAGGGCAAAGGGAAGCAGGGCTCCCATGATCGATCCCCACAGCACGACACCAACCAAGCTGGTGGAGATCGCCGCCGCCAGACGCAGATAGTGGTCTTGAACCGACGAATCGACGATCGTCTTGCCCGCCGCGTCTGTGCGCGTTTCGGTCCACCACCCAAGCAGGCCCCACAGCGACACCCGGAAGAAGCCCAGCGAACCGATGATCAGCCCCAGCACCGCTGCCACCACGAATTCGCGGCGGATGGTCTTCCACCAGTCCTTCATCGCCACTTCGCCGGTCGCAAGCGCGCGGATCACAAGCGTCGAACTCTGCGAGCCCGAGTTGCCGCCCGACGAGATGATCGCGGGCACGAAGGTCGACAAGACCACGACCTTCTGGATCTCGTCGTCGAAGTAGCGGAGCGTGTTGCTGGTGAGCAGCTCGCTCACGAACAGGAGCATCAGCCACGGGGCCCGCTTCTGCACGAGCGAGGTGACGCTGGCCTGCGCAAAGTTCTCTTCCAGCGCGGCCATGCCGCCGACCTTCTGGATGTCTTCGGTGAATTCCTGCTGGGCGACGTCGGCCACGTCGTCCGAGGTCACGATGCCGATGAGATTGCCGCGGCTGTCGACCACCGGCAGCGCCGTGCGGTCGTACCGGGCCATGAGCTGCACCGCTTCTTCCTGGGGCTGATCGGCCCGCAGCGTGACGAAATTGCGGTTCATCAGGTCTTCGATCTTCGCCGCCGGGTCGGCAAGGAAGATCTGACGCAGCCTCAGGTCATCGATCAGCTTGCCCGAATCATCAACGACGTACACCACGTTGATCGTCTCGGCGTCGCGGCCGTGCTTGCGCACATAGTCGAGCGCCTGCGAGACCGACCAATCGGGTTTGATCTTCAGGTAGTCGGGCGTCATCAGACGACCGACGGTGCGGGGCGGATAACCCAGGATCGCCTGCGTCGTCGCGCGTGTCTGGGGCGAGAGACTCGCGACCACGCGTTCCGCGACCGACTCGGGGAGCTCGTCGAGCAGACGAGCACGGTCGTCGGCGCTCATCGCCTCGATCACGCGCACCGATCCCTCGGCGCCCAGTTCGTTGATCAGACGCTCCTGGAACTCCGGCGAGAGATACGCGAACGACTCGGCCGCCGCATCGCGGGGCATGAACCGAAAACCCAGCGCCGCTTCCGCCGGGTCCAGGCTGGCCAGGATGTCGGCGACGTCCGCCGGCGGCAAACCGTGGAGCGCGGCGCGAACTTCGGAGTAGGCCCCCTCCCGGATCAGATCGGCGATGTCGGGAGCCAGCAGCTCCGCCGTGAGATTCACGGGAAGATCAAAGCACGGGGCCTTGCGGGTCGCAACCAAGCCCGGCCCAAAATGTGCTCAAAGCGCCAGATCGGAGAACCCGCGAATCCCCAGCGGTTCGTGGGTGAAAAACGGTTCGCCCGCGGCCGTGCCGATGCGCGAACCCATGAACGTCACCCCTGCTTCAAGGCGGTCGAGCACGCCCTTTGCCGCCGGATTGAGCTCGAACTGCGTGCGATACGCCCCGATCGCGGCGCGACGCTTGGCCTCGTATCCGCTCACGTCCATGATGAACGTTGGATCCGGGACGCGCCGCAGGTGCGTGCAGTAGTAGTAAATGAACCACTTGGGGTAGATGGGAGGCTTGCCCAGATCCCCCGGCATCGGTTGCCTGGTGAGCTTGGCATCGAACCGGGCGTCCTCCACAATCCGCGTGGTCGCGATGTGGTCCGGGTGGGCGTCGAGCGGATGCGGACAGAACACGATGCTCGCCTGGTGGGCGCGGATCTGCCCCGCGACCAGGTGCCGAGCCTCCAGCGAGTGCTGCACGCGCCGATTCGGAAGATCGAGCAGGTGACGGCGGATCGCGGGTTTGCCCGCCCCGGGTTGCAGCGCTTCCAACGCCGCCGCGGCCTCGCGGAGCCGCGTCTCTCGATCCCCTACGGGCGTGGGGCATCCGTCGGTCATGTCCAGCACGAGAATGCTGTGTCCCTGATCCGCGAGCCGGGCGATCGTGCCCCCCATGCCCAGTTCCTGATCGTCCGGATGCGGACCGACAACGAGGATGTTCGCCATGCGTGCTGCTCCGCTCATTCCAGCGTCGGTTTGACTTCCTCAAACTTCTGCGGCGGCTTGGCGTCCTCGCTCTTGGCAGCCAGGGAAAATGGCGCCGAGTCGGGCTGCCCGCGGAAATCCAGCTGGCGGGCGTACACCCAGAGCGTGACGTTGTTGCGGATCGGCGTCGAAATGCGCTGCTCGACCGGCGACGGCGTCACGATGAAGCTTGGGTTGGGCGGGATCAGCGAGATGAACACCTCGGTCCGCCCGCGCTGTTCCATGATCTGATCCAGGAAGATCTGCCAGCCCCCGATCGGCGGTTGAACCACGATCGTCCACTGCGGGCTGGATTCCACCCACACGTCCGGACCCCGCCACGCGTTGGGCGATTTCTCGGGCACGAACCGGCCGGGGCCGCAGCCCTCCAGCGCCAAGAGCGAGGCCGCCGCGAAAGCGGCCGCGACTTTGAGAGTTTTTGGAGCCTTCGGCACGATTCTGTACATGCGCGAGGATCGTAACCGCTGCCCGTGCCGACGCGGCCGCCGGACCGCATTCGTTCGCGCGGATTCTGCCGATCGCAACCCCGGAGTCGTACCAGCATGTCCCGCCATTGGATCGCGTGTGTCTCCCGCCTCGGCATGGCCGCCTCGCTCCTGCTGGGGGCGCTGAGCCTGACGGGCTGCTCCTCGTTCGACAGCAAACCCGCGGCCACCGGCCGTCCGGTCGCGTTCCGTGAAGAGCCGGATATCCGCGTCCGGATCAAGAAGAACCAGTTGCAGACCCGGATCGAGGGGCCCAGCCGTATGGTCGTCCGGCCCACCACGGTCGTCCGAGCCGAGGCCGTCACCGGCCCGCTTACGTTCCGGGGCACCGTCAACGGCATGGTGATGACCGACGGGTCGGGCCATCAGCGCGAGTTTGCCCCGGGCACCGATGTTGAAGTGCTTCCCCGCGAGATGTCCCAGGCGGAACGGAACTCGAGCGACGCCTACAAGCCCGGCGATGCCCTCGTGATCGACGGCGACACCCACCCGGGATTCGCATTGGTCCACGCCCGACCCAGCGAGGGCGGCGTGGTAGACGTCATTGCCGTCATGCCCATCGAGACGTACATCCCCGGCGTGATCAGCCACGAGTTGATCGCGACCTGGCCCCGCCAGACCTTCGAATGCCAGGCGGTCGCGGCCCGCAGTTACGCCTTGCATGAGCGGGAACGTTCCCGCCGCGCCGGCGAGTTTTACGACGTAGAAAGCAATACGAGCGACCAGGTCTTCGGAGGCCTCTCCAGCCTGCCCGTCGCGACCGAGGCCACCCGGGCCACCCGAGGCACGGTCATGACCGAGGGCACCACGGGCCCCGCGGCCCGGGTTCTGCTCCGGACGTACTACTCCTCAACCTGCGGCGGCGAGCAGGCCTCTGCCAAGGACGTCTTCCCGACGGCCGGCCCCAACGCCTTCAACCTCGCCAAGCCTCTCCAAGCCCAAAAGCGTCAGCACTTCTGTCAGAGCGCCGGTCGTTACCGCTGGGAGGCCCGCCGACAGGCATCCGATCTCACCAGGCGCATCCGGGCCTGGGGCATGAATGCCGGTAACCCGGTCAAGAACATCGGCAACCTGACGGACTGCAAGGCGCTCGATCGTAATGTCACCAACCGGCCGATCCGCTACCAACTGACCGACGACCGGGGCCAGGTGTTCAAGATCAACGCGGAGGAGCTCCGCAACGCCTGCAACTACCCGGCTCCCGGGGCCGTGGAAATCACCAAGGAAACGCGTGTCTACAGCGGTGATCTGGAAATGTCCTTTGCCGCGAGCGAGGTCATCATCGTCGGAAAAGGCTTCGGGCACGGCGTGGGCATGTGCCAGTACTGTGCAAAGGGCATGGCCGAGAAGGGCTGGGACTGGCCCTCGATGATGAAGCTGTTCTATCCGGGCGCGGGCACGATGAAGGCGTACTAGCGCGTTATCCGAGCAGATCGATGACCATGCCCTGGATGATCTGATCCGCGGACTTGTGGATGTTGTCGAGGATGCGGCTGGTCTGCTGGAAGTTGGTGTAGAGCTGGGCCGCCTTGAAAAGCCTCGCACCCTCCGAACGCATCTTTTGTTCGTTCTGAACGACCTCGGGCACAGCCGGCATCGACGCGATCTGCGCCGCGAGCTTCGCGGCCGCCTGGTTGGCCGCGATGTTGCTCTTAGTCAGGTAGAGATCGAACGGCGTCCGCGGGGCGTTGGTGAGCAGCGCCCGCAGGTACTGGTTCTGCGACATCAAAACGACATCAAACGGCGCTTGCGCACCCGCCGTCAGTACCGGCACCGTCGAACCGTCGGTGCGAAGCACGACGGGCAAAACCGTCGGTCCCTGTTCCACTCTTGCAACCGGCGAGATCACATCACCCTGTGATTCAACGGCCGTGCCATTGCCGATCGGTCTCCGGCGGCTCCCATAAAACCACACTTCCTGGAGCACGGGAGCGGGTCACTCAAAATCCCTGCGAAAACAAGCCTCTTTCCACTTCTCCCGCCTGTCGCCAAATCGCAACGCGGCGCGGGCGTGTGGTGGGCACGCCACACGCCAAAGATCGCCCGTGCTCCGCACCAGCGAACTCGAATACGACCTTCCAGAGGACCGCATCGCCCTCGAGCCCGCGACCCCCAGGGATGCTGCGCGACTGATGGTGGTTGATCGACCGACGGGGCGGTGGCGGGATGATGCGCGCGTCAGCCAGTTGCCGGGGCTCCTTCGCTCGGGGGATCTGATCGTCTTCAACACCACGCGCGTCATCCCGGCCCGCCTGCTGGGACGCCGGGAGGACACGGGGGGTCAGGTTGAGGGCCTTTTCCTCGCTCGGACGACCGACCGGCCGGGCGAACACTGGACGGTGCTGCTCCGGGCGAAAAAGGTCCGGCCGGGTATGCGCTTCGTTCTCGACCGGCCGGATGGCACGGGCCCGGGCTCGGTGCATCTGCAGGCCGTCGAGCGGGTTGACGGCGAACCGGGCGCGTGGGTTGTTGCCGTCGAGGATCAGGCTCCGGGTGAGGCTCTGGGACACGCGGGTCACACCCCCCTCCCGCCTTACATCCTCAAGGCACGCGAGCACGCCCACCTGCAGGTCGCCGAAACCACGGATCGTGATCGCTACCAGACGGTGTACGCCCGGGAACCGGGTTCGGTGGCGGCGCCCACCGCGGGGCTGCATTTCACGCCCGAACTGCTTGCCGCGCTGGCGTCGATGGGAGTCCAGCGCGCGGATGTGACGCTCCACGTGGGTACGGGCACGTTCCGCCCGGTCGAGGCCGATGTCGTGGAGTCCCACCCAATGCACACCGAGTATTGCGAGATGGCGCCGGAAACGGTCCGGATCGTGCTGGCCGCACGCCGAGAGGGGCGGCGGGTCATCGCCGTCGGTACGACGACGGCCCGCACGCTCGAGAGCTATGCCGCGGCATGGGAAGCGCTGCTTCAGCAGGGGCTGAGCGAGACGGAGGCACTGGCGCGCTTGCCCCAAGGGCTCGACACGAAACTTCTGATCACGCCCGGTTACCAGTGGCGATGGGTGTCGGGATTGATGACAAACTTCCATCTTCCCCGCAGTACGCTGCTGGCGATGGTGGGGGCCTTCCTCGCGCCCGGATCGGCGGAGGGCTTGCGGGATCTCAAGGCGTTGTACGCCCGGGCGATCGACACGGGCTATCGCTTTTACTCCTACGGCGACGCCATGCTCATTCTGTAATCCGGGCTTTGCGGGCTGAAGCCGGTGAGCGCCGATATACGATTCTCGCGCCGGTCCGGCAGCGGCATGGAGGTCCCGAAAGATGGATACGTTCGTGATAGAGGGTGGTCGCCGCCTCGAGGGCCGCCTGCGGGTGAACGGAAGCAAGAACGCCGCACTCCCCCTGATGTGCGTGCCTCTGCTCACCGACGATCCGGTCACCCTGCGCGACGTGCCCAATCTGGCCGACATCCGGAGCCTTCGGAATCTGCTCGCGGAATTGGGCTGCATCCAGACGGGAGAACAGCCGTCGATGATGCGGCTGCACACCCAGGACCCCACCAAGAGCCACGCCCGATACGAGATCGTCCGCACCATGCGGGCGAGCATCAGCACCCTGGGCCCGATGGTCGCCAAGCGAGGCTACGCCAAGGTCTCCATGCCCGGCGGCTGCGCCATCGGCGACCGCCCGGTCGACCTGCACCTGCGCGGACTCGCAGCGCTCGGGGCCGAAATCACGCTCGACGGGGGCGACATCATCGCCAAGGCGCCCCGCAAGGGCCTGCAGGGCGCGACCATCTTCCTCGGCGGGCAGTTCGGGTCAACCGTGCTGGGCACCGCCAACGTGCTCTGTGCCGCGACGCTCGCCAAGGGCACGACGATCATCGAGTCGGCCGCCTGCGAGCCCGAGATCGTCGATCTGGCCAACATGCTCATCCGGATGGGCGCGAAGATTTCCGGCCACGGTTCGCCCCGGCTGACGATCGAGGGTGTCGATCGGCTGTCGGGCGTCGATTACACGGTGATGGCCGACCGAATCGAGGCGGGCACATTCATGCTTGCCGCGGCGATCACCAACGGCGACATTACGCTTGAGAACTGCCCGATCGACGCGATGCTGTCGGTGAAGGACAAGCTCAACGCGATGGGTATCCAGCTCTCGGTGACCGGGAGCGACCTGCTCCGCGCGACTGTGCGTGTCACCAGCGCCCGCACGCTCAAGCCGGTGGAGTTCACCACGCAGCCTCACCCCGGCTTCCCGACCGACCTGCAGGCCCAGATGATGGCGACGCTCACGCTCGCGGACGGCAACAGCGTGATCACCGAACGCATCTTCCCCGAACGCTTCATGCACGTCGCCGAGCTTTCCCGCATGGGCGCCCGCCTGATGCGTCAGGGGCCCACCGTGATCGTCAGCGGGGTGCGCAAGCTGGTCGGCGCTCCGGTCATGGCGAGCGATCTTCGGGCCAGCGCGGGTCTGGTCCTGGCCGGCATGGCGGCCGAAGGCACCACGGTGATCAACCGGGTGTACCACCTGGATCGTGGCTACGAGAAAATGGAAGAGCGTCTGGCGGGTCTTGGTGCCCAAATCCGGCGTGTCGACGACAAAGATCTGCCCAGTTCCGCGACCGGCGGGGCGGACTGACCGCCCGGGCAATCCGGTGAACCCGTTCGCCTCCTGTCCGTATAATCGGATGGCGGAGCACTTTCGTTCCGCAGGAGCGCTTCATGTTGCATCGTCTGTCCACGTGCCTTCGCGCCGCGGTTGTTCTGACGCTGGTTTCCGGCTTGGGAGTCTCGGCCCACGCCCAGTTTGATCCGCTCCGCAAGGGTGCCGGCGAGAACCGTCAGAAACTGACGGCGATGGAGCGCAAGCCCTTTGACTGGAAAACGCTCTCGTCGCTGACGGACTGGAAAAACGGTCCGGCTCCGACCGCGTCGTCGTTTGACGGCAAGGTCGTCATGATCGTCAACTACTCGGACTGGTACCGACCCGCGGCACGCGCGCTGGCGATCGCCCGCAAGGCGCTCGAGACCTACGGCAAGGATGGCTTGGTCGTCATCGCTGTGCATAACCCCGAAGGTTGGAAGGATGCCGCGAAGCCCGAGGCCCCGGCGGGCACCACGATGCTGCTCGCCTGGGATCAAAAAGGCGACTTTCGCAAGGCGTTGCTGAGCGCGCAAGACCCGAACTTCTATCTGGTCGATCGCGCGGGACAGCTTCGTTTCGCAGATATCGCGAACGAATCGGTTGATGATGCGGTCAAGTTTCTGATCGCCGAGAAGCAGCAGGATGCCGCGTCGATCAACCAGCGAGAGGCCGACGCAAAGCGCGCCAAGGACATTCAGGACAGCAAAACCGCGGCCTTGAACAATCAAGCCGATTTGCTCCGCAACCTGCCGGAGCAGCCCTTCACCCAGCCCGCGGAATCCGCCTACCGCGAAGCGAACTGGCCAAAGCTGCCAACCAATGAACGAGGCGGCAACCAGACGCTCGAGTCGCGGAAGATCACGCTGCCCAACGCCGGATGGTCGCCCACCCAGCCCCCATTCACCGGGCGCGCCGTGCTTCTCTATTTCTGGAATCCGTGGGTTCCCGCATCGTACGACCAGATGCAGCGCATCGCTGATGTGATGCAACGCCAGCATCAACGTGATCTCGTCGTTGTGGGCGTGCTGACGGACATGAACGCACTGGGAACTCGCGACGATCACATGAAGGATGAGGAAAAGGCAAAGAAGGCGCTCACGCCCGAATCGGCACTCCAGCGAATCAAGGAATTCCAGTCCGCGCGCAATTATGACCACGCGATGGTGGTCGACCTTCCCGGTTCGGTTTTGAAGACAGTCACCAGCGAGTCGGAGATTCCCCTGCCGTTCGTCGCAATCCTGTCCTCTGACGGAATGTCCCGGTGGTGGGGCTTTGTTGGAGCCCCAGAGGCCCGCGGTGCTCTCGATCGCGTGCTGGAGGTGGACCCGGGAATCGCAGCGCGGCGCAAGGCAGAGGCCGAGTACCTGCGCAAGGCCGGAACTGGCGACACGAAGAAATGACCGATCCGCTCCTGCACCTGGTCCTTCACGAGCCGGAGATCCCCAACAACACCGGCAACATCGGGCGCACCGCGATCGTCCTGGGATGCTCGCTGCATCTCATCCATCCGCTGGGATTCGACACGGACGAAAAAGCCTGCAGGCGTGCGGGCCTCGACTACTGGCCCAGGCTCGGCGTGCAACACCACGATTCGTGGAGTGCGTTCGTCGCTTCGCAAACGCCGCCTCCTCGCAGCACGTGGTTGTTTTCGGCATTCGGAACCACAAGCGTATTTGATGCGGAGTTTCGCAAGGGCGACCATCTGGTCTTTGGCAAAGAAACCGCGGGCTTGCCGGATTCGATCCTGCGGTCCGCACCCGCGGGCCAGGTTCTGCGCTTTCCGATGGTCGAGGGGGAGCGAGGGTTGAACCTTGCAACAGCGGTTTGTGCCGCCGCGTACGAAGCGATCCGCCAACTCTCTGCGCGGGGAGAGATCGTCATCGATCAGGCCGGCGTCATTCGCGGCTCATCGGCGAACACGTAGCGGTCCAGGAACTCCTCAGTTCGCCAGACGCAGTGAGCGAGGGCGAAGCTTCGCGCGTATTCACCCATCCGGTTGCGTTCATCCGGGTTGAGCACAACACGCGAAATGGCTTCCCCGAGCTCCTCGCCCGTGCGATAAAGCAGCCCCGCGCCGGATTCGAGCTTCTCCCGCAGTGCCGGCAGATCACGGGAAATCACAGGAATCCCGGTCAGCATCGCCTGGACGCACGCTTGCGAATACGTCTCCGAGTCCGAAGCGATGATTAGCGCGTCCATCGACCGCAGCAATTCCGGCACGGCCTGCGGGGGCATCCACGGGTGCGCCACCACGCCGGGCCCCCAGGATCGGATTGTTTCCGGCGCCGGCGGCGAGGGAAAACTCGCCAGGTGCAGCTCGCATCTGTTCCGCACATCGGGCGGCAGGCGCTTGAACGCTTCGATCACCCGATCAACTCCCTTGAGCGGGGTGTCCAGCTTTCCCAGCATGCACAGCCGGATGGGGGCGCCGGTGCTGGACGGCTTCGCGGGAAAAAAATCGTTGGGGTTGCAGATGCCGTAGTACACGTCGACCGCACGCCGCTCAATTCCGACCTGCGGCGGAAATCCCTCCGCCACATGCCGGCTGACCGCAACGACGCGCGCCGGCCAGTGCCGGAGTACCCGAAGAAAAGTCCCCTTGGGCCGGGCGTTCGCCTGGATGACCAGCCGGGGCGAGATCCGCCGCCGGATCATCCAGCTCAATCCCGCCAGCAGTCCTCGGGCAACGTTGCCCACAATGACCGCGTCGAATCGGCGGTTCCTGAGTTTCCACGCCGCGGCGATCGTCGTCCACGTCGGCTTCCGCCAGTGGGGGAGCGTGACAACCTCCAGGCCCGGGTGCTCGGCGAGTGGCCCGAGCTGCTCGCGGAAGCGTGCGAGCCAAGTCCGTTCAATGGGCACGCAGACACGATGCCCGAGCTGCAGCAGGTCTGCAATGATCTGAAAATCCAGAACCTGCACGCCGCGAATCTGCTTGCGGGTTCGGTCGGCCAAAAACGTCGGCGCGATATACAGGATCGATCGCGGGCCGTGCATCGGGGGCTGAGCGTTCAATTACCCGAGGGCCGCGGCGCCCGCGACGATTTCGGTGAGTTCGGTGGTGATCTGAGCCTGACGGGCGCGGTTGTAGACCCGGGTGAGGCGCTTCCCCATCTTGCCGGCGTTGTCGGTCGCCGCCTTCATAGCCACCATGCGGGCAACGTGCTCGCTGACGATCGCGTCGTTGAACGCCTGGAACAGCACGGCCTTGACCGCCGAGGGGAGCAGTTCGCCCAGCAGCTCTTCCGCGCCGGGAGTGAACTCGTACTGCACGTTCGACGACCCTTCGGCCTTCTCGGTCTTGCCCGGCGCGTGCTTCTCGAGCGCGTCGGCCTTGAAGGGCAGAAGCTGCATGACGGTGGGCACCTGCTTGCCCGCCGAGATGAACTTCATATAGATGACGTGGACGCTGGAGACCTCGCCGCTGGTGAAGCGGTCGATGTAGTTCTGGGCGAGCTCCTCCACCTTCTCATAGCTGGGCTTGTCGCCAAACTGCATGTGATGCTGCGAGACGGGGATGTTGTTGTACTTGAGGAAGCCGGCGCCCTTCTTGCCGACGAGCTCGATGAACCCGGCGCGGTTCGCCGGGTTCTCACGCACGAAGCCCATGCCCGTGCGGAGGATGCTGCCGTTGTACGGACCGCAGAGGCCGCGATCGGACGTCAGCACCAGCATGAGCGGCTTGGCCCCCGGCTTGGCGGGGCCGGTGCTCAGCAGCGGGTGCTTGATGTCGGTGAGGCCCTTGGCAAGGCTGGCGACCAGTTCGAACAGGGCATCGGTATACGGGCGGCTCGAAACCGAGCGCTGCTGCGCCGCCGAGAACTTGGCGGTCGCGATCATCTGCATGGTCTTGGTGATGCGCCGGATGTTGCCGACGGCCTTGATGCGCTTCTTGATCTCGCGGGTCTTGCCCATAGGGGGAGAAGGATAGGCGTTCGATGCCCGATTTGCCGCCCGTGAGCCCGTTCGATTGGTCGATGTTCGGTGTGTTTTTACCCGCGTGATTCGGCCATGATCTTCGCCGCCACGCCGAACCCCATGGAGACCGTGGCGAGTCCGTCCGGCGTGACCCGTATCGCCTGCGCGGCACGATCCACCTGATTCACCACCGCGGCCGTCCCCGGTTTCAGACCGTGGCGTGCCACAAATTCCAGAAAGCCCTTTTCCTGATCCGAGACCCGGACAATCCGCACGCGACTCCCCGCTTCAAACTCCCCCAATGCGCGGCCGGAAGTTTCGCCGACCGCCCCGGCGCCATCCGGAATTGGATCCCCGTGCGGATCCACACTTGGATGCCCCAGATGCCGGTCGAGTGCCTCGAGCACAACCGGCGAGATCGCGTGTTCCAAACGCTCCGCCTCCGCGTGCACCACTGACCAGTCGAGCTTCAGAGTCTCCACCAGGAAAGTCTCGATCAACCGATGCCGGCGCAAGATGTCCCGTGCCGCGGCCTGTCCCTTGGCGGTCAGCGAGATACCCCCGAACCGCTCGTACTTCACCAGGCGCGCCGCGGCGAGCTTCTTGCACATGCTGGTGGCGGTGCCCGTCGTGACGCCCACAACCGTGGCGAGGCGCTTCATGCCCGCTTCACCGGTCGGTGATTCATGGGCGAGAGCGTCTATCGCTTTCAAGTAGTTTTCAACCGCTTCGCTGGCCATGCGTGCTGGTCTCGCGCTTGCTCGGTGGGATCAGGGTGCGACTTTCCCGGGCGACAGCCATTCCCGCGCGGTCTCGAACAGAAGGTACGCATTGAGCGACACGATGACTGCCGCCATGCCCCACGCCAGTCCTTGCAGCCAGAGGGCGTTGACAAACCGCCCCATCTTCACGCGGCTGCTCGTGAACAGCACCAGCGGGATGACCGCAAACGAGAGTTGCAGCGACAGCACAACCTGGCTCAGAATGAGAAGTTCGTTCACGCCTTTGGCGCCGTACAGCGACGCCACGATCACCGCCGGCACGATCGCGACCAGGCGGGTGATGAGCCGGCGGAGCCAGGGCCTCAGGCGGATGTTGAGAAAGCCCTCCATCACGATCTGCCCGGCGAGCGTGCCGGTCAGCGTGCTGTTCTGTCCGCTGGCCAGCAGAGCGATGGCAAAGACGGTGCTCGCGCCCGCCACGCCAAGAACCGGCGTGAGCAACTGGAACGCGTCCTCGATACCGGCAACATCGTGGTGCCCGGTCTTGTGGAACGTCGCAGCAGAGAGAACCAGGATTGCCGCGTTGATGAAAAAGGCCACGAAAAGAGCGAGCGTGGAGTCGATGGTGGCGAAGCGGATGGCTTCGGCCTTGCCCTCGTCCGTCTTCGCGTAGGCCCGCGTCTGCACGATGCTGCTGTGCAGATAGAGGTTGTGTGGCATCACCGTGGCGCCCAGGATTCCGATGGCGATGTACAACTTGGCAGGGTCGGTCACGATCTCCGGCCGCGGCAGAAGCCCGGAGGCGATCCCGAATACGTCCGGCCTCGAGGCGACGATTTCATAGGCGAAACAGGCGCCGATGGTAAAAATCAGCGCCGCCACAACCGCCTCGATGACGCGGAAGCCGCGGTATTGCAGTGTCAGAATGATGAGCACGTCCGCCGCCGTGATGCACACGCCCAGCCAGAGCGGAATGCCGAAGAGCAAATTGAGGGCGATAGCGGAGCCGATCACCTCCGCCAGATCGCACGCGGCAATCGCGATCTCGCAGAGCACCCAGAGCACGAAGCCCGTGGGCTTGCTGTAATGGTCGCGGCAGGCCTGCGCCAGATCGCGCCCGGTCGCGACCCCGAGCTTGACCGCCAGGTGCTGCAGCACCATCGCCATGATGTTCGAAATCAGGATGACCGAGAGCAGCGTGTAGCCGAAGCGCGCACCGCCGGCCAGATCGGTGGCCCAGTTGCCCGGGTCCATGTACCCCACCGAGACCATCAGGCCCGGGCCGGTGAACGCGAACAGTTTCCGCCAGAACCCCACGCCGGTGGGAACCCGAACCGAGGCATAGACCTCGGGGAGCGACGGCGTGCCCACGTTGGCACGCCACCCCGGCTCGATGCACGCCGGTGCGGGGTCGTCGGTCTTTGGTGGTTTCAGCATGCGGCTCTCGAGTTTGAAGAGTCTATCGACAAAGTTTGATGAGTCAAACTAGAGAGTTGGAAGAATCCACCTCACGCCGTCCACAGCGGCTTTGGCCAGCAATTCTCGGGCGTGCTTCGGGCGCGGCGACGTCGGTCCCGCAAATGCGCCGGCTCAGACGCCGACGGGCCGCTTGGACCACGCGTCACCCAGCACCTGCTCCGCATACCGGTTCATGGCGTCGCGGAGCTGCTCGAAGCTCTCCAGCACGTAGTAGATGGGCTGGAAGTGATCGATCTCGAAGTCGGTGTTGCAGACGCGCTCCATATCGAAGGGTCGCCACTCGGCGACCGGGCGCTCGAGACAGTCGGGTGCGCTCTGGCCTTTCTGCTCCCAGGCACCCTTGAGCGCGTACTCGCTCTCGGCATGGCTGCTCACCAGCCCGCTTCCGTAGATCCGGACTTTGCCTTCCTCGCGGATCAATCCGAACTCGACGGTGAACCAGAACAGCCGCCCCAGCCGCTTGATGTGCTCGGGATCTTCGCACAAGAGCGAGGCACGCCCGTACGTCTGCAGGAAATCGGCAAAGACGCGCAGAGCATGGAGGGGCACGTGGCCGAAGACATCATGGAAAATGTCCGGTTCGGGCAGGTAGTCCATCACTTCGCGCGGGCGGATGAGCACGGTCGTCGGGAACTCGCGCTGGGCGAGGCATGCGAAAAACGCCTTTGCGGGCAGATATCCCGGCACGCCGTAGGACGCCCAGTTGGACTGCGCACCAAGGAACTTGTTGATGCCGTCGAGCTTTGTGCCCTTGGGCAGGCGGACGCCGCCGGCGATCTCGATGTCCTTTTCAAGCACGACATCGTCGAGCAGCGGCAGCCGGTCGCGCGTCAGCCGCAGGATCTTCATCCCGTCGATAAACTGGCGGCTCACCTGCTCCTCGAGCACGCTCCAGCGCCGGTCGAAAAGATCGCGCCACACTTCATGATCATCCCGCGTGTACTTGGTGTAATGCTGCGTGATGTAGAAGCGATCGGCGTCGATGTCGTCGTGATGCATCTCGGGCGCGCGATCGGCCCAGGCCTGCGCTTCACGAGCCTCGTCGGAATCGATCACGTTGTTGTACCGGATGTCCTGGCGCATTGGCTCTCCTGGCCCTCAATCTGTACGCCCAAAGCCCCGCCCGGGAGCGGAGCTTCGCCCGGAAACAAAAATAGCGTGAGCCGCGATCACCGCGGCCCACGCCAGGTCAGAGGCGCGCGAACGCCCCTTTTATGGCCGGTGATTTCCGCGGATGCCAACGCGCACGCGGACCGGTTCGCGCCCAGAAGTCACGCGATCCAGCATTCGGACGATCAGCCCGATCAAAGCGCGCAGCATTGGCCGTGCTCCTCCCTCGCACGCATGGCGTGCGTCCCACCGACCCGTCTTCACGCCGGTTTTCTGCGTCGGATGCGGAATACCCGACGCCCAGCACAAGACAGGCCCCGTCTTCTCCACGCGCAGCCTATCCCCGCCCGCCGAGCCCTTGCAAGCAAAATCCCGGGAAGTACGAAATGTTCGCATTCTGAAAGGGTCGCACACCGCGCCCGCTCGATGACCTTCTCTACTTATCACTCCCCCGGAAGCACGCCCACGCGACTTCTTCGGGGAGTGCCTGCTCCGGCGCGATGGGAGCGCCGCCAGGTCGGCAGCGCTTCGTCGCCGCGATGATGCTGTCGATCGGATCCGCACGGACCACCGGCACATCGCTCCCAAAGAGCAGTGTCTTTCCCGGCAGGAGACCGAAACGGACCAGATCGCGCCACGGCATCACGCGGTCAAGCCGACCGGGCACACCGGTCATCAGCGCTTCGATGTCCGCAAGCAAGTGGCACGGCTGCACGCTCGCAGTCACACCCAGCTCCGCGAATCGAGGGACATCGCGTTGATCAATCAGTTCGCAATGCTCGATGCGCACCGGCGGCATGCCCCGCACCACTTGCCGGCGGTCCTCAATCGCATCAAGTCCAGCCCGCACGGCGCCATCGCCGATGGCGTGCATGGCCAGCCCGATCCGAAGGTTGTGACAGCGATCGATCGCTTCCGCGATTTGCCTGGTTGAAAGCAGCGCCTTGCCGCGTTCAAGTCCCGCGGGCGCATCGGCATACGGCTCGAGCATCCACGCTGTGCGACTGTTGAGCGTGCCATCGATGAAGATCTTCCCGCCCGCCAGCCGGAGCGCATCGCTCTCCCAGGAATCGCGATCGCGGGCGATGGAATCGAGCTCTTCCATACCCGCAAAGAGCCGCACCCGCATCGAACGTGTCCGAAGCGCATCGGCGAGGATCGGCACCATCCACGACCGGCTGAACATGTCGTGCACTTCGGCAAAGCCCAGATTCCACAAGTGATCGAGGGCCCGGCCGATCAATGCCGGCCGCTCAGTCTCCGGTGGTTCGGGCGCCAGCCCCCACAGCCCGAACGCCGCGGCTTCCAGAAGAAGGCCCGTCGGTTCGCCTTGCGGATCGCGCTGAATGACGCCGCCCGCCGGATCGGGCGTCGAACGGGAAATCCCGCCGATCGCCAGCGCCGCGGAGTTGGCGAAGACCGCGTGATGATCAAAGGACAGAAGGGCGCACGGACGGTCGCCGGTCAGCGCGTCAAGCCGAGCCCGCTCGAACCACCGTCCCTCGCGCCACGCGGCCACACGCGCCGAATGTCCGAGCAGCCAGGCCGTGCCACGCACGCTTGCAAGACGCTCGCCGACTCGCTCGAGCGCCTCGTCTGCGCTCGCACACGCTTCGAGGGACAGCATGTCGAGGGCCCGACCGAGCCAGTCGAGGTGTGCGTGCGCCTCCCGGAGTGCTGCGTGCGCGGATTCGTTGGTGTTCAGGTCGATCGCAGCCATCCCTCGATTGTTGCAAATACTTGATCCACGGGCAGTTGCTCTCGAAACTCCACACGCGTCATGCCCACGCGGCTGCGCACGTCCAGCCCCCAGGGATCGATGCCCACCACCAGGGGCTCGTGGGTTTCACGGGCCCCGAGCAAACGCAGGAGGCGCGCCGGGCCGTCCGGTGTCGTGTTGATCAGACGACAGAGCTTGGGCTCATCCTTTACCAGCGGGTTGGGAGCAAGAACCTGTTCGAGTTCCAGACCTTGTCCCCGCCATTTGGCATCGAGCGGCTCGAGCATGGCGAACTGCGTGCCTTCTGCGCGCCCGTGATAGACCAGCAGACGGTCGCTGAGGGCGCCCTCCGGAAGAACGCGCGGTTCGACCAGGATGTGCAGGCCGTCGGCATGCTCGTCGGGTACATGGAATACGACCGACTCCGCTTCGCCAGCCGCGGCAGAGAGCGCCAAAACCACCTTTCCTGAGGCCGGATCGACCACGAATCGGTGTCGGAACACCGTCTCCCCGACCAGAACGACCCCCGCATAATGGCTCCGA
The DNA here is from genome assembly GCA_018242645.1 of Planctomycetota bacterium. Taxonomy (GTDB): domain Bacteria; phylum Planctomycetota; class Phycisphaerae; order Phycisphaerales; family UBA1924; genus JAFEBO01. The sequence goes on from JAFEBN010000019.1 coordinate 27,075, forward strand.
AGGTAGCGGCGCGGTCCATCGGGGGTATCGAGGGGGGGCATCGGGTGATCTTTGCAGGCAAAACGACAGCGGGGCCGCACAGCGGCCCCGCTACGGTCGCGAAATTGTTGTTCGATCAGAAAACGTGTGCCGGATGAACCGGCAAACCCGCTCGCGAATGCGAACGAGGTTGGCGAGAGGGATGTGCGCCGCGGCTATTTGGCAGGGACCGCCGCGGGCCTCCCTGAATCCTCTCGCCCGGGAGGATTCGGTCCCAACGGCGCGTTAGCGCCGCTTGGATTTCTTCTTGCCCTTCTTCTTAGCTTTCTTCTTGGCCATGAAAGAGATCTCCTCAAACATGTGGTCGTGCGCCTTGACCGTTCGGACACGCGACAGGCCCGAGCGGACGCACGATGAATTATCGGAAGTGTGACAACTTTCTCTTGAGTGTGCAAGTCAAAATCTCAAGCGACAGAAAGTTTTCCACATCGAGCGCGCGATTCGGGGTGTCATCAGCGCTCGTTGACGAGCGCACTGCGCCACTTCGGCGACTCGAAGAGCGAATCGAGTGTCGTTGAGTTCACGCGGTTGTACTGCGCGAGCGACTCGCGGTCGCTTGCGCCGGCGGGCACGCGTGCACGGACGTTACCGTTGGCCGGGTTGTACCAGAATTCCGCGAG
>JAFEBN010000001.1 GCA_018242645.1 Planctomycetota bacterium
ATGGCAAGCGTGACCCACGGCGGCGGGAAGCTCTCGGTCGGGCGATGGATGTACCACTCGTGGACGTGCTCGAAGAAGAAGATCGCCCAGAACAGACCAATGAAAAGACCCAGGCCCCGGCCCAGCCAGCGAAGCACGAGGGTGCCCGCGTGTCCCGCCCCACCCCCACCCCCACCCCCACCCGCATCTCCATCGCCCTTGCCGACCCGCGCTTGCCTCGTTTCTGCAAAGTCCGCTGTGCTCGAACTGCTGGAAATCGCCTGCATGGGTGCCTCCCTGATTGTTAGCATACACTAACTCTATCGGACCGGCAAGGTTTTTCTTTCGCGGTTCCTGCTAGATTTTGAGTGTGACTGTTTCTCACTGGCGACGCTCGTTCCGTCCCATCCCCGCTCCCGCCACGGTTCTCAGTTCTTCTCCTCGCACGCTGGAGGTGGATGTCTGCGTTGTCGGGTCGGGTGTGTGCGGCATCTCCGCCGGCCTGGCGCTGCAGGCCAGGCATCAACGCTTCGTCATCCTGGAGCGTCATGCCCTGGCTTCCGGAGCCTCGTCACGAAACGCCGGTTTTCTGATGCGCGGGGCGGCATGCCACTACGCGGAAGCGATCGACCTGTACGGCCGCGAGCAGGCTCAGGAGCTCTGGCGGTTTACGGAAGCCAACCTTGAGGGATTGCGGCGCGAGGGGTGCGAATCCCTGGCGAGCTACCGACGTGTGCCCTCGATGCTGCTTGCGCTCAAGGGCGGCGGCGACGACGAGCCGTGGCGGCCGAGCGCCGAGTATTCGGCAGCGAACCGCGCCGGGCTGGAGCGGTCGCGCGATCTGATGAAAGAGGACGGGCTGGAGGTCGGTTGGTTGGAGCCGGCCGATCAGAGCGCGCCGGGCGACAGCGCGTGGCGATCGGGGATGATTTCCTGCGCGCTTGTCAACCCGTCGGACGCGAGCGTGAACTCGTACGAACTCATGCAGACGCTGGCCGGAAAGTTGAAAACGTCCGCACATCCGGGCTTGCCATCGCCGGTGATTGAGAACCAGGAAGTGTTCGCGCTCGAGCGGGCAGAACACGACAAAGTCGTTGTGCGCACCGCCGACTTTTCGGTGCGGTGCGAGAAAGTGCTCGTGTGCACGAACGCGTACGTATCGCTGCTGTTTCCGGCGTTTGAAGAGATTGTGCTGCCGCGGCGGGGCCAGATGCTGGGGCTGGCGCCGCAGGGGCGGCGGCTCGCTGCGTCGTATTACTGCAACGACGGGAGCGAGTATTTCCGGCAGGCGGCCGACGGCACGATTGTCGTTGGCGGCTGCCGCACCTATTTCGCGGAAGAAGAGGTTGGCTTTGAGGATCGTGTGACGGCGCGCGTGCAGGATGCGCTGGAGCGATTCGCGCGGGCCATGCTGGGCTATGAGGCGAACGAAGAACTCCCGATCACGTCGCGCTGGGCGGGGACGATGGGGTTCTCGCCGGACGGGCTGCCCCTGATCGGGCCCGTTGCACTCGGGGAAGGCGGCACAGACGACCGCTCGCTCACGCGAAAGGCCTCCCTCCACAGCACCAACTCGCCCGTGTGGTTTTGCGGCGGGTTCACCGGGCACGGCATGTCGATGGGGTACAAGGCGGCGCACGCCGCCGTTGACGCCATGCTGCAGGGCAGCCGGCCACCCTTTCCGCTTTCGCGGCTTGCGGCGAGTTGATCAGGTCTTCGCGGCGGTGACCGACGCGGCCTTGACAATCTGGGCGAATTCGGGAGCCTTGAGCGATGCGCCGCCGATCAGGCCGCCGTCGATGTCGGGCTGGCGGAAGAGCTCTTCGGCATTGGCACCCTTCACGCTACCGCCATAAATGATGCGGGTGCGCTGCGCAACATCGGTGTTGTACATCTGCGCGAGGAGCTTGCGGAGCTTGCCGTGAACATCCTGGGCGTCTTCAGGGGTCGCGGTTTTGCCGGTACCGATAGCCCAGACGGGTTCATACGCGATGACGATGCGCTCAAATGCGTCCGCCGAGACATCCGCCAGGCCGGTGCGGAGCTGGCGCTGGTTGACCGGGTCGGTATGGCCGGACTCGCGCTGGTCCAGCGTTTCGCCGATGCAAAGAATGGCGATGAGACCGGCATCGACCACGGCGCGGAGCTTGGTGTTGATCATTTCGTCGCTCTCGCCGATGACGTGGCGGCGTTCGCTGTGACCGACGAGCACGGTCTGCACGCCGCAGTCTTTGAGCATGTCGAGGGACACTTCACCGGTGAAAGCCCCGTCGGGCTTGTGATAGCAGTCCTGGGCGCCGAGTTTGATCGAGCTGCCGCGGTCGCGGAGGATGGAGCGGACGGAGAGGAGGTAGGGAAAAGGCGGGAAGATCGCGATCTCGGCGTTGTTGACGCTGGAGAGCGCATCGATGACGCCGCGGGTGAGGTCCGCGGAGGTCGTCCGATTGGTGTTCATCTTCCAATTGCCGCCGACGAAGGGCTTTCGCTCCCGCACGCTCGCGCTCCTGCAAAGTACCGACCGGGCTGTTCGAGCCGGAAGGGCCCGAAAACCGGGAGGATACCCCGTTCGGCGGCGTCGCGTTGGCCGAGGGCGAAGACGAATAGCGCACGGATTTCTGCGGTCTTTCCGGACTTTCTTGCAAATCCATTGCACACAACGGGCGTTCCTGCGAAGATGTGCTCGGGTGGTTTCGTCAGGAGGAACCATGAGCGATGTTCGATGTGTGCGTCGCGCCGCCTCGGCGCTGGTGGTGATTCTCGCTTCGCACGGGCTGGCGGCCCCGGCCGTCAATGACGAGCCGAGCGCTCTGCGGGTCGATTCCGCTCAGGCGCTTGGAGGGTTTGAGGCGGGTTCGGGCATCGTGTCGCGGGAGGCCCTGGAGGCGGTTCCGCTTTTTCACCCATCCCAAATCCTGGTGAAGTTTGACGCGTTTGTGGATCGCGCGGCGCAGAGCGACGCGCTCGCCGCCGCGGGCGCTGGCGAGACCATCCGCTCGATCGCGCTGGTGCCGGGGTTGAAAGTTGTCCGTGTGCAGCCCGGGTCCGTCGAAGCGGTGTGCGCAGCCCTCAATTCGATGCCGGGCGTGGCGTATGCCTCGCCGGATTACGTGCGTCGCGCCCTGGCCCAGTCGATTCCCTACGGCATCAACCTTGTGAAGGCGACCAACTCATGGCCGCAGTTCGGAAAGGGTCAGGGCGCGAAGGTGGCGGTACTGGATACCGGGGTCGATCTCGGACACCCGGACCTGCCCACACCCCTCGCAACGGCATCGTTCGTGCCGGGCGTGACGGTGGACGATTTCAATCAGCACGGCACGCACTGCTCCGGCACGGTACTGGCGATTGACAACACCGAAGGCGTGGTGGGTGTGGCGCCGCAGGCATCGCTGATCATCGGAAAGGTGCTCAACAACGGCGGCTACGGACTGGATAGCTGGATCGCTTCCGGGATCGACTGGGCGGTAACGCAGGGCGCCGATGTGATCAGCATGTCGCTGGGCGGCGACACCACCGACCAGGCGCTGCAAGATGCCTGCCTCAACGCGTTCAACGCCGGCGTGCTTGTGGTGGCGTCGGCGGGCAACGATGCATCTTCCACGCCCAACTATCCGGCCTCGTATCCGGGAGTGATGTCGATCTCGGCGGTGGATTCCTCCTCGCAGCTGGCAAGCTTCTCGAGCTTCGGCCCCCTGGTGTCGGTGACCGCGCCCGGCGTCTCGGTTTCATCGACCACCCCCACTGTCTCGACCACGGTGAACTTTTCAAGCGTGACGCGCAGCGCCCGGAACTTTGATGGTTCGCGTGGCGGCTCGCTCACCGGTCAGGTTGTCTACTGCGGATTCGGCAGCACGTCGGCGGATTTCCCCGCGGAAGTGTCGGGTCGCATCGCTCACATCCGCCGCGGCAACAACATCACGTTCCAGGTAAAAGCCCAGAACGCGGTCAACGCCGGCGCCATCGGGGTGATCATCTCGAACAACACCGGCGGCACGGCGCAGTTCACCGGCTCGCTGAATGACACCTTCCTGGTGCCCGTGGTCTCCATCAGTCAAAATGACGGCAACGCGCTGCAGGCACTGACCCTCCCCACCGCCACGATCAACCAGGCCATCACCGCGCACACGTATGCGTCCCTCAGCGGCACATCGATGTCGTGCCCGCACACATCGGGCGCTGCGGCGATGGTGATCGGCCTGTTCAAGTCCAAGTCGCAGCCCGCGCCGCTCCCTCCGGGGAGCCTCCGCTGGATCATCGAGCGGACCGCGGTTGATCTCGGTGGCGACGGGCGCGACGACCTCTTTGGCTGGGGCCTCGTCGACGTGCAGGCGGCCTCGAAGTATCTCTACGGGCGTGCGATCTGCCGCGGCGACCTCAACGGCGACGGCATGGTCGATGACGCGGACTTTGTGCAGTTCGTCTCGTTCTATAACGAACTGTTGACCCCCGGCGGCGCCTGGACCGGCGGCGATCTGAACGGCGACGATTCCACCGACGACCTGGACTTCGTGGTCTTTGCTTCGAGCTACGACGCACTACTCTGTTCTTGATGGGCGGCGGGTTTTTCTTCCCAAGTGAGCGTGCGGGAGTGTGCAGAATGAGGATTCTTTCGAGTGGCGCCCTGTCGCTGGCGGTTGTTGCCGGCAGCGCCCACGCGCAGGTTGTGAGCGTGGTGCCCTCGTCGCGCGACAACGTGTTCGACGGTTACGCGCCGGGCATGGGCATCGCCTCGCTGGATCGCACGCGCGCGGTACCGGCGTTCAACCCGTCGTACATCGCGGTCAAACTCACGCCCCACGCGGACCGGAGCGGGGTGAACTCGGCGCTGGCCCGCGCCGGTGCCCAGGAAGTCACCCGGTCCTTTGCGCTCGTGCCCGAGTGGCGGATCATCCGCGTTGCAGACGACGGCGCCGAAGCCGCCGTCGCGGCGCTCTCCGGTCAGCCGGGGATCGCCCGTGCGCAGCTCCTGACGATCTACACGCTCGATACGCAGGAGACCCCCTACGGGATTTCGATGGTCAACGCCACCTCGGCCTGGACGCGGCTCGCGTCGCAAGGAACGGGCGCGCGCGTCGCGGTTGTCGACAGCGGCGTGGACCTGTCGCATCCGGACCTGCCGGTGCCCGTCGCGGCACAGTCTTTTGTGCCGGGGCAGACGGTCGACGACTTCCGGCAGCACGGCAGCCACGTGACCGGAACCGTCCTTGCGGTCGACAACGACCTGGGCGTGGTGGGCGTGGCGCCCACGGCGCAGCTCATCACCGCCAAGGCCTTCTCCTCCAGCGGCTTTGCCGATTCGAGCTGGACCGTCGCGGCGATCGACTGGGCCGTTTCGCAGGGCGTCGACGTCATCAGCATGTCGTTCTCGAGCAGCTCCTACGACGCCTTGCTCGAGGATGCGGTAGACGCGGCGCTTGCCGCGGGCGCCTTGCCGGTCGTGGCCGCAGGCAACACCAACGCCGGCACACCACGCTACCCCGCATGGTTTGATTCCGCCATGAGCGTCGCGGCGGTGGACGCGCTGAAGGCCAAGGCATCGTTCAGCAGTTTCGGGCCAAAGGTCTCCGTCACCGCGCCGGGCGTAGGCGTGAACTCGACTGTTCCGGTCGTCGGGAACTCGGTGACGTGGAATTCGGTGACGCACGCCGCCGCACAGCTCACGGGTAGTTTCGGCGGCAACAAGACCGGCACCATCTGGTACGGCGGCTTGGGCCTTGCGTCGGGCGATTTCCCGCCCCAGGTCGCCGGCAACATCGCGCACGTGCGCCGCGGCACCATTGCTCTTGGTACCAAGGTGGCCAACGCGGTCGCCGCCGGCGCCGCCGGTGTGATCATTTCCAACAACACCGTGGGAGGCACCGCCTTCACCGCCGATCTGCTCAACAACTTCCTGGTACCGGTTGTCTCGGTCTCAACCGCAGACGGCGACGATCTGATCGCCAACCCGGGAATCAGCGGCGCGATCTCGCAGTTCAATAACGGCCATACGTATCTTCTGAACAACGGCACATCGATGTCGACCCCGCACGTCTCGGGCTGCGCCGCCCTGCTGTTCGGCAAGTTCAAGCCGTTGACAGGCGCCGCCGGGCTCCCTCCGCTCACAGTTCGCTGGGTGCTCGAGCACACGGCCGAAGACCTCGGAACGGCCGGACGGGACGACATTTTCGGATGGGGTCTGGTGAACGTTGATGCCGCGGCGGCGTACCTGGCGGGGCGAATCATCTGCGCGGGCGACCTGAACGCCGACGGAATCGTCGAGGACACGGACTTTGTCCAGTTCGCCGGCGACTACGACCAGCTCGTTTCCCCCGGCGGCGCCTGGACCGGAAGCGACTTCAACGGCGACGGCCTGACAGATGATTCCGATTTCGTGCTCTTCGCAGGGTCGTACGACCTGCTTGTCTGTCCGTAATTCGATGGCCGCGTGACGGGCCCGAAAGCTCGTCGCCGGATGGGAGTCAGAAATGCGAAAGTCAGACTATCTGGTGGTATGCGGCTCGCTGGTTGCCGCGGGTGCGGCGCTTGCCGGGGCGCCCGGTCCGACGCAGCCCAGCGCGATCCTGCGGTCTTCCGCCCAAGCGGTCAACGGGTTTGTCGCGGGCGCAGGGTTGGCGCCGGTGCGACCGGAGTTTCCAAACGGCCAGCATCCCACGCGGCTCATGGTCCGTTTCGATCCGTTTCAGGATCGCGATGCGACGGCGGAAGCCCGCACCCTATCCGAGGCCGGTGTGCGCCGCGTGGTGGAGCAGATCGACATCGTGCCGGGGCTGATGATCGTCGAGACGGACGACGGCCGCGTCGATGAAGTCGTCGCGAAACTGCAGAAAAAAGCCGGCGTGCTCTACGCCACCCCCGACCGCGAAGTGCAGGCCGAGGCGCAGTCCACACCCTACGGCATCTCGCTGATCGGCGCCGACATGGTCTGGCCATCCTGGGGCAAGGGCGCGGGCGCGAAAGTCGCCGTGCTCGACACCGGCGTGGACACCGGGCATCCCGACCTTCCCGTTGCGATGACCTCGAGCTTTGTCCCAGGCGAAACCGTCGAAGATTTCAACTTGCACGGCACGCACTGTTCGGGCACGGTGCTCGCGCTCGACAACACCGACGGCGTGGTAGGCGTGGCGCCCCAAGCCCAGCTCATGATCGGCAAGGTGCTCGCCAACAGCGGCAGCGGCGCGTGGAGCTACCTCATTTCTGGCATCAACTGGGCCGTGCTCAACGATGCGAAGGTCATCAGCATGTCGCTGTCGGGCTCTTCGGGCGATCCCTCGCTCAAGGCGGCCTGCGATGCGGCGGTCGCAAACGGCGTGGTCGTGGTTGCCGCGGCGGGCAACCAGGCATCGGGCACGCCGCGTTATCCCTCGGGCTATACCTCCGTCATGGCCATCTCCGCCGTCGACTCCGGGAGCAACTTTGCGTCGTTCTCGAACTACGGCTCGCACATCTCGATCGCCGCTCCGGGCGTGAGCGTGCAATCCAGCATCCCCGTGGTGACCTGGAGCGCCAAATGGCTCAATGCCGACCACGAGGCAAACCCGATGACCGGCAGCGTGACCCGCGCCGTGACGGCTCCGGTCGTCTACTGCGGCTTCGGTGAGAATGCCGCGGCATTTCCCGCCGGCGTGAGCGGAAAAATCGCCCACATCCGGCGCGGCTCACCCAACGCCAACTCCGTCTCGTTCAACACCAAGGCGACCAACGCCCTCAACGCCGGCGCCATCGGCGTCATCATCTCCAACAACACGACCGGATCGCTCGGCGGCACGCTCAACGTCAGCACGACCTTCGCCATCCCCGTCGTCGGCTGCTTGCAGACGGATGGCGACAATCTGCTCGCGAACAACGGCACGACGGTCTCCCTCTATCAGTACAACAACGGTCACACCTACGCCAACTTCGACGGCACATCGATGGCAACGCCTCATGTCGCGGGCGCTGCCGGACTGCTGCTGGGCGACTTCGTCCCTTCGGGTGGAAAGCCCGCGATTCCGCCCGCGACCACACGCTGGGTGCTCGAGCGGACGGCAACAGACACCGGCACGGCCGGCAAGGATGACTTCTTCGGCTGGGGCGTCCTGAACGTGCGAAAGGCGGCCGAATACCTGCACGGTCGAATCCGCTGCCCGGGCGATCTGGTCTACGACGGCTTCGTGGACGACGCCGACTTCGCCGCGTTCGCCGGGTTCTACGACGCTCTGGTCGCGCCGGGCGGGGCCTATACCGGTGGCGATTTCGACGGTGATGGCCAGACTGGCGACGCCGACTTCGTGATATTCGTCGGGTCGTACAACGATCTCCTGTGCCCGTAGTCCCTTCCGCGCCGTTGTTGCGCGATCCATCGCTCCCGAACATCCGGTTGGGGAGCGATGTTTCGTTTTTGCGACAGCTCGCGAGCCCGGCTTCAGGACGCTTGTTGCACCGCCGATAAGCGACAACCGGTGGAAGCCCGTCGGCCGCGAAAGGCCGCCGGGGGTTGCCGCGCCCGCACCGAGAGATTGCCATGAGCCAAGAGCCCACAACCGCGAGCAACCCGGCGATGACCTCCGCCTCCGGCGAGGACGCGCTGGGAGCGCTGAGCGAAGTTGAAAAAGGGCTGCAGGGTCTGCGCCGCCTCTACGAAGAGCGCAAGCAGATCGAAAACAAGCTCGCGGAAGCGCAGTCTCGCATCGTGGCGCGCGAAACCGAACTCGCCCAGCGGGAACAGGAACTTTCCGAATCACGCGAGCGTGAAAGCCGGCGCTCCGAGGAACTCCAGCAGCTGATGGACAAAGTTCATCAGCAGGATGAAGCGCTGCGTTCATCACGGGAAGAACTCGACCAGTTGCGGGCCCGCATGGAATCGCAGGCCGCGGAAGCACAGGAAGCGTCAAGGGCGCGGGAGGATGCGGACAGGAAATCCCGCGATCTTGCGACCGAGCTCGATGCCTTCGCGAACGAACTTCATCAGCTCCAGGCCGACCTCGAGAAGGACAAGCAGGAGCTGGAATCCAAACAGGCTGCGCTGGTCGAAGCCGCCAGGTCCCTCAAGGCGCGCCAGGACGAAATCGACGCCAGGCTTCGTTCCGAAGACGAGTCGTTTGCAGAACGCGAGCGCGCGTTGACCGAACGGACGGAAGCGCTCGCCAGGAGCGAGCAGGATTCGGCTCAGCATGCCCGTCTTGCCGATGCCGAACTGCAGAAGCGGCTCGAAGCCGAAACCGACTCCAACGCGCAGCTCCAGAAGGACGTCGAGCGTCTCGCGCGCCGATGCTCCGCTCAGGAGGAAGTGCTCGCGGAGTACGAGCAGTTGCTCGCCGTTGAACGGGCGCACGTGCACTCGCTTGTCGAGGCCATCCAGACCAGCGATGATCAGCCCCGGGTTCGCGAGCACATCGACGAATTGAAGGACTGCCTCGCTAAGGAGCGCGCCGAGCGCGAATCCCTCCAGAAGCGACTCGCAGAGCTCCAGCAGGCCCGCAAATCGGCCCCCACCCACGCGGGCCGGGGTGTGAGCGAGCTGCGCCTCCGCCGGTTGAAGCGCTGCCGCACCATCCTCCGGGAGCAGGTCCACAAAGTTCGCAAGGCCAGCGAGGTGCTGGCCAAGCGCTTCGAGCAGTGCGAACAGGTGCTCTCGCAGCGTGCGGCGCTCGCCGCGACCAAGCGGCAGCTCGAGGTCGCCGGGGCCCGGATCGCGCGCCAGGCCGCCGCGAAGAAGGCCGGCGTGCTCACGCTCTGCGCACTGGGAATGCTCGGCATTCTCGGTGCCCTCTCGTGGGCCGTGGTCGGCCAGATGTGGCCGGGGGATTACGCCGCACGCGTTGAGATCACCGCCGATGGCCGCGGTCGCGATCTGTCCGACGGCGAGCTCGACGAATGGCGCCGCTCGCTCGAATCCACGCTCTCCGATGCGCAGTTCGCCGAGACCGTGGCGCAGCGCATGAAGCAGCGCGGATACGAAACGCTCGGAACCGCGGTCGCCGTCCGCGCGCTGCTCACCGATTCCTTCTCACACGAGTCACCCTCGCCCGGCAACCTGACCCTCGAGATCCGCACCCAGGGACGCGACCGGTCCGCTCGCACGCTCGACATCATCTCGACGGCGCTCGCGAGCGACGCCAACGCCGCCCGCGAACGCCGGGCCGACGGCGCCGTCACGCTCATCAAAGGAGCCGCCGCCGCGGGCGCTCAGCCCATCTCCGACCAGCGCCTCGCCCGCACCGGGATCGTCATGTCCGTCTTCAGCGTCCTCACGCTCGGACTGGGCTTCGGTCTCTGGCATCGCCTGTCGAAGGCCAAGCAGGAGTTCGAGCTCGGCTCTCAGATCGACCAGGTGCTCGACGAAGCCAAATGGGCCGAGTTCACCTCCGCGACGACCGTGCAGCGCCCCGGCGGCGTCTGACGATCTTCTTCCATGCAAGCGCATGAAAAAGGGCCCGGCTCGCCGGACCCTCTTTGATGATTCGAACACTGTTCAGATATTCGCGGTGATCATGGCGAGCCGGCCGCGCGAGGCCTCGACGCCCCGAGCCGCGACGTACAGAGCGAGCTGCTTGGGGTTGAACCCGGCCATGGGCATCGGCCGCGTGGTGATGATCTCGCCCGAAGAGCTGAATTCCGCGATCTGCTCGATGACCTTGCCGTTGTCGTCGATGGCCACAAGGCGGACGGTCTCGTTCGGTTCCGTCACGAACTTGTTGCAGAACACCCGGGCGGTCTGCTTGGCCGAGTTGTAAAAGACGGCGGCCTCGCCCTTGAACTTGGCGTCCTTGGCGACGAAGCTGATCTTCTTCACATCGGGGCTGAACACCGCCTCGGTCAGGTCGGCCTGCCCGAAAATATCGACGAGCTTGTTAAGAGCCGCGTCGTTGTTATTGCTCATCGCAAACTTCTGCATCTCCGCGTTCTGCCGGACCATCATGACCGACAGCACCACGGCGATCGAGAGCGAAGCCAGCGCCGCCACCCGCCAGGCCCGGCTGACCCGGCGGACCGGGTGCACGGTGGGAAGCTCACGACCCGCAGAATGCAGGCGGGACTTGGCCGCACCGGCCGCTTCCGCGATCTCGGCCTTGATGGCGCCCAGGATGCGGGCCCGCAGCTCAACCGGCGGCTCGACCGTCAGGCGGAGGCGATCCGGCTTGGCGAAACGCGCCTGCTCGTCGCGCAGCTGAGCGCGAATGGCGGGCGACGCCGCGGAAAACGCGGCCTCGAACTCGGCTTGCTCCCGCTCGTCCAGAAGTCCGAGCGCATCAAGCTGGGCGGCTTCAAACAGTTCTTGCGTATTCATACAGCGAATTCCTCGCTTCCACGTTCCCGTAATCTGGTCAGAGCCCGGCTGAGCGCTGACTTGATGGTTCCCAGAGGCGTGTTCAGCTCCTCGCCGATCTGCCTCAAAGTCTGCCCGCCCAGGTAGGCGCGCTTCACGACAGTCCGTTGCAGCTCCGGCAGCGCATCGATCCGCCGGAGCATTTCTTTCATGTTCTCTTCGCGTTCGCCGACCGAGCGATCTTCCGAACGGTCGGGCACGGCCACCGGCGTCGACTCGTCCAAGGCGGTTGGACGAATTCGGGCGCGGGTCCGACGCATGCGATCCACAAGCTGGCGCCGCGAAATCAGCATGACCCAGGTCACCAGCGCCGCCCGTTCAGCGTCGTAGCGTGCCGCCGTCCGCCACAGACGCACGAAGATCTCCTGCACGGCATCTTCGGCTTCGGCACGGGTTGGCATCGACTGGAACGCCATCTTGTAGACAAGACTCCCAAAGCGGTCGTACAGCTCCGCGACGGCTTTTTCGTCGCCGGCTGCCACGCGTTGCATCAAACTGATGTCAAGCGCGGCCTGCTCACGATTGATCCGCCTGTCGGCCATGGTCGATCCCCCGACCCTTCCACCAAACAGATACGAATCACGCGGGTGGAACCACCCGCTGATCCCGATACGGGAAGACTCCTGAAGTTGATGCCAGAATCCTCGATTTGCGACCTTTTCGCAAGAGCCTTTCGTAGGAAACGAGCGGGACCAGAAAAACGTCACGTTCGAGTTATATTCGGACTTGAATTCCCCCAGGTCCGAATACCAAAAAGCCCTTGCGAGCTTCAGCCGATTCTGGTAGCGTGTGGGTGCGGGCACGAGGACCCCGCCGTTGGAGGTGACTTTGCGGGATCGCGAGACCCAATCTGGTCTCATTCCGGAAACCCCGGCACAAGGGTCGGTTGCGATGCGCGCAGCCTTCACCTTGATCGACCTGATGGTGTCGATCGTCATCATCGGCGTCTTGATCGGACTGCTCCTCCCGTCGATCGCGAAGATCAACGAGGCCTCCCGGAGAGTGATCTGCCGTTCAAACATGCGGCAGATCTCGATCGGCGTCTCAATGTTCGCATCCGACAACCTCCAGTTCCTTCCGAAAACCCAGTTCCTCGCCAACGCCAGTTCGCCTCGCTCCGCTTCCACCACCACGGTTCGCGTGGATGAATCGGGCGGAAGTCGCGCTCCGCGTGCCACCGATTACGACGGCCTGGGCCTGCTCTTCGCCAAGGAATACCTCGTCGCGCCGAAAATCTTCTATTGCCCTTCCCACCAGGGCGCCAATCCGTTTTCCAAGTACGCGGCGCAGTGGGCCGGCAAGCCCGGTGTAATTGTCGAGAACTATCAGTACCGCGGAACCATGGCCGACGGCACCCGCATGCTGAATGTAACGAGCGATGCCGCGATGGGTGCTCTGATATCCGATGCCCTCACCAGCGTGCAGGACTTCAGCCACAAGTCCGGACTGAATGTCATGCGGGGTGACCTCTCCGTCACCTGGCTCGCCGACAACGAAAAGAAGATCATCACGACCATCAGCCGCCTTGGAAACAAGGACAAGAACGTCGGCGATACCTGGCCCATCATGGACCAGGCCATGGGCCTGCCGCCCACCGACTACTAGTCGGCCAGCGCATTGCAACCCGGGCTACCCTCCGCGCATGAACCGATTCATCCGCGGCATCTGCATCGCTTCCCTCCTCTTCGCCTGCTCGCTCGCCCGGGCTCAACTCACGCCCGACAGGCTTTACTTCGGCATCAATCGCGAGATCCCGATCACCGTCGCCGTGCCCAAGGGCAAAGAGGGCGAAGCGGTGATTGAACTGCTCCGACCCGTCACCGCGGAAAAGGTCGCCACAGCTTCCGTGCTGCCCGGCAAGGTGAATCTCGCGACGCTCTTCCCGGTGCTCTGGAACACAAAGACCCCCACGCTGCTCTACGCCCAGCTCTCTGTCGGTGGCGAGAAGATCGGCCCGGCGCTAGTCCTCCAACCCATGGTCAACCCGAAGAACGCGGTGCTGCAGGGCGGGGGAAAGCCCCGGTTTGTCGCCGCCAACCAGACCTTCTCCGGCCTTCGCATCTACGTCGATAAAAACGTGCGTGTCGACACCGACAAGGGCGTGATCGATTTCCAGCTCAGGCCCGACGTAGCCCCCAACACCGCTTGGAATTTCCGCGAACTCGTGGACGGCGGTTTCTACACCGACATCATCTTCCACCGCATCGTCCCCACCACCAACAACGGGCAGCCCTTCGTCATTCAGGTCGGCGATCCGACCGGCACCGGCATGGGCGGCCCGGGCTACGCCGTCGATCTCGAGGAAAGCAGCCTGCTCCATGATTTCGGCGTGCTCTCCATGGCTCGCTCCGGCGACCCCAACAGCAACGGATCACAGGTGTTCGTCTGCCTCAGCCGAGGCGGGACAGCATTCCTGGACGGCAGTTACACCACCTTCGGCGAAGCGATCAGCGGCGCAGACGTCATCCGTGCGATCGCCGCGGCACCGATCGGTGCGGAAGGTCGCCCCCTCGATCCGATGCCCCGCATCAAGTCGGCCACGCTCGTCGACGCCGCACCCTACGGCACCGGGCCCAAACCCATCACGCCGCCCGGCAAGTCCGAAGCCCCGGTGAGCAACCAGCCCGCTAAAAGCGAAGCACCAGCCCCCCGCTGAGGTACATCGCGGGGTTCACGTCCGACTCGCCGAGCGTGTCGCGGTCGGAATTCCGCAGCTTCAGCTTCTCGAACACCATCGCACCCACGCGCGCCGAAACAGTGATATTCGGCGCGGGTGTCCAGTCGACGCCGAACGTCACGGGCACGCGCTCGTCGCTGCCGATGCCGTTTGGAACAAAGTTGTCATTGTCGAGCCTGAACTCGGAGTAGTCGTAGCGCCCGCCGGCGCTGAGACGCCAGTTTTCGTTGATCTCGTAGCTCAGGTACAAGCCCGGCTGGTTCTCGTTGGAGAGCCGCCACTGCTTGTTGATGCGCCAATCGATGCCCACAATCGGAAAGACGTACACACCGCCGCCCAGTCGGGAGCGCACGTACACGCCACCCGTGAGATCGAACCCTTCGGAGAGCTTGAGGATGACTGCGGCACCGCCGCCGCCCGTGAAGCCGTCCTGGAAGACCGCCGAGCTCTCGCCCGCGAAGTTGATGTTGCCGATGATCAGCGAAGACAGTGTCTCCGTCCACTGCGTCGCGAAGTTGACGCCCATGGTGTACGACTGGATGTGATTCCACGGTTGCGGATCGCCCGGAATGAGCGACGCACCGGAGGTGAAGTCGTACCACGACTGTTCAGAGCCCAGCGTCACGCTCAAGCGGTTCATCGGAGGCACCGGCGCCGTCACCGTCAGGCCCATGCCCGTCCGGAAGATGCCCAGGTCGCCCGTGTCGTTGTCCAGACCGCTCCGGAACTTATAACTGGCCGAAACATCGAGCACGGCCGTCATGCGGGGAGACCGTTCGTCGAATCCGGGCGCCGCCCCCTGGATGTCCTGACGCGGCCGCGTCGTCGGCTCCTGCGCCAGAGCGACCGATGCCAGCCCCGCGGCAAGTCCGACTGCGATAACAGAAAAGCGATTGCTCAAAGTTCGGGCCATCCTTGTCCCACCTCGCCAGTCTAGCGAACTTCCCGCCCGCCCGCACGAATCCCGCCCGAGGACGATCCGACGCGTAAACTCTGCCCCAGCCCGGGCGCCACGCCCGCGGCTTTCGGGGCGGTAGCTCAGTTGGTAGAGCGCCAGCTTTGCAAGCTGGATGTCGGGAGTTCGAGTCTCCTCCGCTCCATTTCCCTTTGCGTCTTTGAAGCGCAAACCCCTTCCCACCCCGCTCCGAATCTCAAACTCGCTCCAACGGGAGACCGTTCGGAGAGAAGAGTCATTCTCTCTGAAGCGTTTGATGAACGTGTCTCAACACCCGCAGCCGATGGCCGGCTTGGTGACGCGTCACCCTACGGTTTGAGCCCGGATGTCCTTCGCCCGTGCCATCATCCTGAAGACCGTTCGCTGGGTCCTTTGGTCTTCATGGGCGTTGCTCGGCCTTTGGAACGCGCTCGCCATCTGGTACTGCTTCCCGCTCGCACCCTGGGCGAACGGCTTAATCGCGTTCTCCATTCTGGCGCTCTTCGCGGCGTCTTTCCGCGAGCGCCGGCGGTCGCCGAACAGTCCGGTGCGACGTGGCTGGCGGATTGCCGCGGGAAGTATCTCCGTTCTCATCATGGCGTGGTATGTGTTCCTGGTGCGTCCCTTGCCCCCCGACGAATGGGCGCCCGAGCACGCACGCATGCCCCAAGTCACGATCGATGGACACCTGGTGCACGTGCGCGACGTCCGCAACTTTCATTGGCGTACGCCCACCGACTTCACGCCCGGCTTCTACGACCGCACGTACGACGTCGACAAGATCAGCCGCATGTACTACGTCGTCGCCCCGCTCAAATCACTCGACGCGGTCGCGCACGTGATGCTCTGCTTTGCATTCTCCGACGGGCAGGCGGTGACTATCTCGGTCGAAGGCCGACGCCCCAAGGGCGTGCCCTACGCCTTCCTTCCATCGCTCTTCCGTCAGTTTCAACTCATCTACATCATCGGTGACGAACGCGACGTGATCGGCCTGCGCGGCAACGTATGGGGCGTACCCGTCCGCATGTACCCCGCGCGCACGACAAAGGACCGCATGCAGGCGATCTTCCTCGACATGGTGAGGCGGGCCCACGATCTCGATGAACACCCCGAGTTCTACAACCTGATCTTCAACAACTGCATGAACAACATCACCTACCACCTCCGGCGCTTGGGTGGCCGGCCCCTGCCGAGCGATCTGGCGGTCCTGCTGACGGGGCTCTCCGATCGCGTCGCGTTCCAGCTCGGTTACTTCGATACCGACCTGCCGTTCGACCTCGCCCGCCGTGCGTTCCGGGTGGACGAGTGGATGCGCACCGTCCCGCTGGACGATCAGTTCTCCGCGGGCCTGCGTGAAACGCTGCACCGCCAGGAGCAGGAACTGCTGCAGAAGGCCCCGCCCCCGACTCCACGCTGATCAGTTGTGCGGCACCGCGAACGGGGGCTGCTCTTCTTCCATCTTGTCCACCCAGCCCGGCGGAACCTTCGACCACTCATAGCCCTTCTCGGCCCGCGAGTAACCCAGCTCGAACAGCTTGGTCATGTACTCGGGGTCGAAGTGATCGCTTGCCCGCGCCGTGAAGGAGTCGGGGATGTACGCCAGGTTGAAACCCACGTTGTCGCGCCGCGAGATCAGGTAGATCTGGTACAGATCGCCGATGCCCTGGGTGCGGATCAGCGCCGAGATGGCACGCCGCGCCACGCTCAGCGTCCGCCGCGGCACTTCCTCCCAGTCCGGCTTGAAGCGCGCATTGCGGATGATGAAGGCCTGCCTGTCGCGCACCACGCCGGCTCGCACGAACTTCGCGCCGATGTCGAGCGAGGCGGGATAGAGGAAAACCTGCGACTTGGTTCCCCCATCAACGTGCATCTCCTGGTACTTCCGTCCCTCGGCTTCGACGTCGATCATCACGGGCGGAAAACCCGCCGGGATCGCGGCAGATGCCATCAGCACGTCATGAATCAGCCGGAGCGCACCCGGATCGCCGCTGGATGCGATCAGGCCGACGTTCCAGATCACGCCCCGGTCGGCATCGAGATTCGTCGTGCCGATCAGAAGCAGCCGCCCCCGCTCGTACTCCCGGGCGATGTCCTTCATCATCTGCTCGTCAACGAGCGTTTCCATCAGTTGCCGCAGCGGCGTCGTGTCGAACATCGCATCGTCAAAGATGCCCGCGATCAGCCCGCGCGAGAAAAAAATGTCGCGCGTCGCGATGCTGGTGTAGACCCGGCGCAGCTTGTCGTCGTACGCGGGACCGAGGAACGCAAACGGCGCCGTCAGCGCGCCCGTGCTGATGCCCGTCACGACCTTGAATTCCGGACGGGTGCCGGACTTGGACCATCCAACCAGCAGCCCCGCGCCGAATGCGCCGTCGCTGCCCCCGCCCGAGATCGCAAGGAATTTGACCGGCCCGATCGAATCGTCCGCGCGCCGGCTGCGTTCGATCTCCCGATCCGAGGCCGCGATGAGCTCAGCCAGGAATGGCGGGCTCAGGTCATCGTCCCACGAACGCACCGCCGGGTTGTTCAGCACCGTTGCCTGCGAACCGAGTTGCTCCGGCACCGCCGGTCCGCGCGAGCGTGACGCGCACGATGCGAGGCAGACACAGGCGACGAGCGGTAGCACCCGCACGACCTTGATCGCCGCTTCGAGCATGAGAAGCCCCCCGGTTTGGTTCAGTTCGTCGCGGTGAATGTGAATGACGAGAGCGGAGCATTGTTCGAAAGACTCGAGACGTCCGCGACCCACTGGCTGTCCGACAGGAAGCGGATCACCACGCGCCGTTCCGCGGACGGGGCAATCTCGTTGAACGTCAGGACGTTTCCGTCGGACGACAGGCTGCCCTGAAACGTCATCGGCGATGGCGCCGTGTCGAAGTGGCCGTTCATGGTCATGCCCCGGCCGGGTTCGGAGGCGAACACGATATTGCCGTTGCTGGTCGCGCCGTTCTGATCCGCCCGCATGGACGTGGTGAGCCGGATGAAGAATGAGTTCTCGACCGAGCCGGTCGCCGTGCCGGAAACCAGGCGGCGCTGGCCCTCGATCGTCTCCCACCCTTGCACCTGCCACGAGCGTGCAAACCGAGCCAGTGTGAGCCGGTCCCGATCGGCCTGCGAAAGCGACGCGCTCGCTCCGGAAGGCGAATTCCCCGGCACCGCATTCCCCTGCCCCGGCTGACCCGCCGACGAACGTTCCGACGCACGCCGGTTCTGATCGCCCAGCACCGCACCGCCGACACCGCCGGCGACCGCGCCGATGACGGCACCCTTGCCGGCGTTTCCTGAAAGCGAACCAATGGCCAGTCCCGACAGAGCGCCGATGCCGGCACCGGAGGCTCCGCCTTGCACGGCGTTGTTGCATCCGCCCACCAGAGATGAAACGAATACGCCGAGAGCCAACGGAAGGCATACGGCGCGAGTGGCCGCCGGGCGAACTTTGCGTAGATCAGATCGGCTCATGTTTTTCATCTCCAGTGAGCGGAGTATACAGGGCGATGCAATCTCCGTGATTCGGACTTCACATCACGCTGCGCGGTTGTATCCTTTCCATCGCGCCGCAACGGCGCGGATGCGTCCCGTCAGAATCCGGGTTCTTCGTGCCGGGAGTTTTCATGGACCGTGAATGGGCTTGGCGGTGGAGTGGTCGGCTTGCGCTCGCGGGCTTGCTGTTGATCGCGGGGGGGTGTCGGGAACAGCAGGGGGCGGGGAATACCAAAGTTCGACCGGTGAAAACCGAGCTTGTCGGAAGCAGCGGTCGCGGCGCGGCACGGACCCTTCTGGGCCGAGCGGAAGCGGCACGCGAGGCCGAACTGGCCTTTCAGGTGCCCGGGCTGCTCGCCCTGTTGCCGGTCAAAGCCGGCGACAAAGTCGCAAAGGGCGATGTGATCGCCGAGCTGCGCACGGATGAGTACCAAGCTCGCTTGGCGTCGCTCAAGGGCCAGTTGGAGGGCGCCCGCATCGTTTTGCGGGCCCTGCGCGAGGGAGAACGCCCGGAAGAGCGTTTGCGACTTGACACGCGCGTGCGTGCCGCGCAGGCCAAAGTCGAGAACGCGAAGGCCCAGTTTGATCGATACGCCGAATTGATCAAGAGCAACGCGATCGCGCTAAAGGAATACGAAATCGGCGAAACCAACTACCGGGTGGCGCAGGAAGAGCTCAAGGCCGCGATCCAGACGCGAGAGATGAGCCAGGTTGCGCGGCAGGAAGACATCGAGGCCAAGGAAGCCGAAGTTGCCGGGCTTGAGGGCCGCGTCCGCGAAGCGACTATCCAGCTTGAAGACTGCACGTTGCGAGCGCCGTTCGATGGCGTGATCGCCCGGCGCTTTGTCGAGGCCAACCAGAGCATCAACGCCCGCCAGCCGATCGTGCGGCTGCAGTCTGCCGGTGATATCTACGTCGGGGTCGATGTGCCGGAGGCGATCATGGCTTCCAATATCCGCAGCGCAAATATTGCGCAGATGACCGCGGAATTCCCCGCCGCCCCGGCCAAGCAGTTCCCGGTGCAAATCGCGGAAGTCCAGCAGGTTGCGGATCCGGCCACGCAGACCTTCCACGTGCTGTTCACGGTCAAGGCTCCGCCCGAGTTGATGCTGCTGCCGGGTATGACCGCCAAGGTCCAGATGCCCGATTCGATCGCGGCGGGGGCCAAGGCGACGATCCCGGTTTCGGCGCTCTATCGCGAAGGAGCCGGCGAGACTGTTGTGTGGGTGATCGGCCAGGACCTGACCGCCCGACGCCGCCCGGTGAAGACCGGCGAGGCGATGGGCGAACGGATCGTCATTCTGGAAGGCGTCAAGGAAGGCGACCGGATCGCGGTCGCCGGCGTTTCGTTCCTGAGCGATGGCCAGAAGGTCCGCGACCTTGGCAACGCGCTCGGAGGCGACAGCAAATGAACGCAGGTGAATTCAGCGTTCGCAATAAGCGCGTCAGCTTCGCGGCCATGTTCCTGCTGCTGCTTGGCGGCATCATGGGTTATCGCAATCTCGGCCGGCTCGAAGACCCGGAATTCACCATCAAGGAAGCGCTCATCATCACGCCCTATCCGGGCGCGAGCGCCGAAGAAGTCGCGGCCGAGGTGACCAATCCGATCGAGATCGCCTGCCAGCAACTGGGGCAGCTCGAGCGGGTGGAATCGGAGTCGTCGCGGGGCAGATCGGTCGTCCGCGCGGTGATCCGCGATCAGTTCGACCGGCACCGCATCCCGCAGGTGTGGGACGAACTGCGCCGGAAGATCGCGGATGCGCAGCCGCAGCTTCCGCCGTCGGTGCGCGGGCAGTCGATGGTGGTTGATGATTTCGGCGACGTGTACGGCGTGTTCCTGGCGATCACGGGCGAGGGGTACACCTATCCGGAACTGCGTCGTTACGCGGAATCGCTCCGGCGCGGGCTCACGCTGGTGAATGACGTCAAGAAGGTCGAGCTCTTCGGCGAGCAGCAGGAAGTGGTCTTTCTCGAGATTTCGCGGGCGCGCCTGGCCCAGCTGGGAATCAGCGAAGACCAGATCCACGCTCAGCTGCAGGCCAAGAACGTCGTCGCCGACAGCGGGCGCGTCAGGGTGGGTGAACGCTTTCTGGCCATCGAACCCAGCGGCGGGTTCGACTCGTCGGAAGACATGATGGGCCTGGTCATCGGGTCGGATCGCTCGGGCAAACAGCTCTTCCTGCGGGACGTGGCGACGATTCAACGCGGCTACCAGGACCCGCCGCGGCGGATCCTGCGGTTTGACGGCAAGCCCGCGGTGGGGATCGGCATCTCGACCGTGCAGGGCGGCAACGTCGTGACAATGGGCAAGGGTGTGCGGGCGTTCCTCGAATCGCAGAAGGGCGATCAGCCGCTGGGCATCGAGATCGGGGAGATCAACTTCCAGCCCGAGGCGGTAACGGTCGCGACCGACGCGTTCGTGTTCAACCTGGTGAAGGCCGTCACGATCGTGTTCGTGGTTCTGCTGATCGCGATGGGCTTCCGCGCGGGCATGATCATCGGACTGATCCTGCTGCTGACGATTCTGGCGACCATCCTTTTCATGTACTTCAGCGACATCCTGATGGAGCGCATCTCGCTGGGCGCGTTCATCATCGCGCTGTGCATGCTGACCGACAACGCCATCGTGGTGACGGAGAGCATCAAGGTCCGCGTCGAAAAAGGCGAGGACAAGATGGAGGTCATCCGCGACGCTGTCGCCCAGAACCAGTGGCCGCTGCTGGGCGCGACCGCGATCGCCGTGATCGCGTTTGCGGCGATCGGCCTGTCGGACGACAGCACCGGCGAGTACTGCAACTCGCTCTTCTGGGTGATCTTCATCTCGCTGGCCCTGAGCTGGGTGACCGCGATCACGTTCACGCCGCTGCTCTGCTATATGTTCTTCAAGCCCGACAAAGAAGCCGCGGAGCGCGATCCGTACGCCGCGGCCCCGTTCCGTGTTTACCGGGCGATGCTGGTCGGCGCCCTGCGCTTCCGCTGGGCGACGCTGATCACGATTCTCGTGATGTTTGCCGCGGCGGTGTACGGCTTCGGGCACGTGAAGCAGAACTTTTTCCCGCCCGCGACCCGTCCCCAGTTCCTTGTCGATGCCTATCTCCCGTCGGGGACCCACATCCGCGATTCCGAGAAGTTTGCCGCCGAGGTCGAGAAGTACCTGAAGACGCAGGACGGCGTGCGGCATGTTTCGTCGTTTGTCGGGAGCGGCGGACTTCGCTTCCTGCTGGTGTATTCGCCCGAATCGCCGAATAGCGCGTACGTGCAGTTTCTGGTGAACGTGGACGACGAGAACAAGATCGCGGGGCTAGTCGCGAAAGTGCAGGAGCACATGGACGCGTCCTACCCGGACGCGAACGTGATGGCCAAGAAATTCCTGCTCGGCCCGGGCGCGGGAGGCCGCGTGCAGGTGCGCCTCAGCGGCCCCGACAGCAACGTGCTGCGGACGCTCTCGCGCAAGGTGCGCGACGTGTTCACATCTGACGGGGGCGCACTGTGCATCCGCGACGACTGGGCGGAACAGCAGTACACCATCCGCCCGAAACTGCTGGAACTGCAGGCGCGCCGGAGCGGCATCACCCGCGTTGATGTCGCGAACGCGCTCGCTTCGGGCACCGAAGGCCGGATCGTCGGTTTCTATCGCGAGCCCGCCGGCAGCGGCGGCGGCCTGCATCCGCAGGAAACCCGCCTTCTTCCCATCATCGCCCGCGCACCGGAGGACGAGCGCTGCGGCGTCGATGCCATCCGCAACCTGCAAGTCTGGAGCCCGGTCGCCGGACGGATGATCCCGCTCTCCCAGGTCACGGCCGGTTCGGCCGCGGCGTGGGAAGACCCGCTCATCATGCGGCGCGACCGCTTCCCGACCATCACGGTGCACGCGGATCCCGCGTACGGCCTTCCAAGCCAGCTCTTCGGGCGCGTTCGTTCGCAGATCGAAGCGATCGAGTTGCCGCCGGGCTACAAGCTGGAATGGGGCGGGGAGTATGAAGACTCGGGTCGCGCGCGGCGCGCGTTGGCCGAGCCGCTGCCGATGGCGCTGGTGGCGATGATCTTCATCGTGGTCATGCTGTTCAACTCGATCCGCACCACGGCGGTGATCTGCCTCGCCGTGCCGCTGGCCATCATCGGCGTGACCGGGGGTTTGCTGCTGACCAACTCCGCCTTCGGTTTCATGGCGCTGCTGGGTGCGATCGCGCTGGCGGGCGAGCAGATCAAGAACTCCATCGTGCTGGTCGACGAATTCCGTACGCAGATGACCGACTACGGCAAACCCAAGTATCAGGCCGTGGTGGACGGCAGCGTCAGCCGCCTGCGCCCCGTGATGCTGGTCGCCATCACCACGGTGCTTGGCATGATCCCCCTGCTGCAGGATCCGTTCTTCTCGGCGATGGCGGTCACCATCATGTTCGGGCTGGCCTTCGCCTGCGTGCTCACCATGATCGTGGTCCCGGTGCTGTTTGTGATCTTCTACAACATCCACGACCGGGGCGAGGAACCCGCGCCGGCCGCGGCACCCGTTCCGGCCTGATCACACCGCTTGCTCTCCAAGACCTTTTCGCATCTCACGCACAGTTCGATAAACGGAGGAAACAATGTTCATTCGCATCCCGGTCGATGAACATGTCGCGCGCCAGGCGGTTTCCACGGGCCGGCTGCCCGGGGCCGACCGCGTGGGCACACTCGTGCGCGAGGCCTACGAGCGCTTCAAGGACAACGACGACGGCAAGGTCGCGGATTACATCCCGGCGCTCGCCAAGGTCTCCCGCAAGCTCTTCGGTGTCTGCGTGGCGGACGTTTCCGGCGCCGTGTACGAAGCCGGCGACACGGCCCACGAGTTCTCGATCCAGAGCGTCTCCAAGCCCTTTGTGTTCGCGCTGGTTTGCCAGGCCCACGGCACCGAGGAAGCACGCAAGCGCCTAGGGGTGAATGCGACGGGCCTGCCCTTCAACTCGGTGATGGCGATCGAACTGAACAAGGACCGCACCATGAACCCCATGGTCAACGCGGGCGCCATCGCCACGACCAGCCTCGTGCCCGGCGACACGGCGGAGGCTAAGTGGAAGTTCATCCAGGACGGGCTTTCCAAGTTCGCCGGCCGGACGCTTTCACTCAACAAAGAGGTCTATGAGTCCGAGGCCGCCACGAACCTGCGAAACCGGGGCATTTCCAAGCTGCTGGAGGGCTACGGGCGCATGTACTTCGATGCGCTGCAGTCAACCGACGTCTACACCCGCCAGTGCTCGCTCAACGTCAACGCGAAAGACCTGGCCGTGATGGGCGCCACGCTCGCCGATGGCGGCGTCAACCCCATCACCAAGCAGCGTGTGATCGACGCCTCGATCTGCAAGCGCGTGCTCGCCGTGCTCGCCACGGCGGGCCTCTACGAGCTTTCCGGCGACTGGCTCTATGAAATCGGGCTCCCGGGCAAGAGCGGCGTCGGCGGCGGCATCTTCACCGTCGCCCCGGGCAAGGGGGCGCTGGGCACCTTCGCGCCGGCGCTCGACGAAGCCGGCAACAGCATCAAGGGCCAGAGCGTCGCGGAGTACCTCTCCGAGCGTCTGGGCCTCAATCTCTTCGCGTCACGTCCCAACGAGTAACACCCGCACTCCGCGACCGCTTCCGGGAATCATCATGAGCAACTCCAATCAAGCGTCCGCCCTCGACGACAGCATCCGGGCATCATGGATTCCGATGGTCGTCATCGCCATGGGCCAGGCGCTCATGTCGTTCAATGTCGCCGCCATCCCTATCTCGATGGGCGGCATGGTGGAAGACTTTGGCACGCCCCCCACCACCGTCGGCACGGCGATCGTGATGTACTCGCTCGGCGTCTCCGGCTTTGTCATGCTGGGCGCGAAGCTCGGCCAGCGGTTCGGGTCCAAGATCTTCTTCCAGGTCGCCACCGCGCTCTTCCTGATCGCCATGATTCTGATGGTGATCAGCCCGCAGGCCTGGGTGATGCTCGCGGCGCAGGCGCTCGCGGGTTTCGCCGGGGCGTCGCTCGTCCCGTCGCTGGTCGCGCTGATCGCCAACCACTACACGGGCAAGCAGCAGGCCGAGGCGGTCGGCTGGCTCGGCTCCGCCCGTGCGATCGCGGGGGTGCTCGCATTCATCATCGTCGGATACCTCGCCACCATCAACTGGCGCATGGGTTTCGGCCTGCTCATCGTCCACGCGGCGCTCATCCTCATCCTGAGTTTCAAGCTCAAGCCCGCGGCGCCCCGCCCGGACGTCAAGATCGATGCCGTCGGCGTGGTGCTCTCGGCCGTTGGCATCATCTGCATCGCGTTCGGATTCAACAACGTCCGGGCCTGGGGCCTGCTGCTCGCCCGCCCCGCGGCACCCTTCGACGTGCTCGGCGTCTCGCCGGCGCCGATGCTCATCGGTCTGGGCATCATCGTCGTCACCGGGTTCTTCCTCTGGTCGAGCCGCAAAGCGCAGTCCGGCGGCACGCCCCTGCTGGCGCTGCAGGTTGTCAGTTCGCCTCGCGAGTGGGCCACCGTGGTCGCGCTGTTCATCATCGTGGCGATGGAGGGTGCGATCAATTTCGCGGTTCCGCTGTACATCCAGATCGTGCAGGGGCGCAGCAGCATCGCCTCCTCGATCGCGATGATGCCCTTCATGCTCACCGTGTTCTTCACGGCCATCCTGATCGTGAAGCTCTACTCCAAGTTCCCGCCGCGCACGATCGCCCGCTGGTCGTTCGTGCTGGTCGCGATCGGCACCTCCTGGCTCGCGTTCGTGGTCCGCAGCGAATGGGGAACGCCGCCGGTCATCGCGGGCCTCATCATTGTGGGCCTCGGCCAGGGCGCGCTGGTGACGCTGCTCTTCAACGTGCTTGTCACCGCGGCCCCCAAGGAACTCGCGGGCGATGTCGGATCGCTCCGGGGCGTCACGCAAAACCTCGCGGCGGCCATCGGCACCGCCATGGTCGGCACGATCCTCGTCGGCCTGCTCAGCAGCATGATCATCCGCGAGGCCATGAACAACCCGATCATCACCGCGGAGCTGCGCGATCAGGTCAACCTGACCAACCTCAACTTCATGCGCGACACCGCGATCACCGACATCCTGAAAGCCACCACCGCGACGACGGAGCAGATGACCGAGGCGCTCCGCATCAACGGCGAGGCACGCATCCGCGCCCTCAAGATCGGCTTCCTGCTCATGTCGGGCTTGTCGCTCCTGGCGATCCTGCCCTGCTCGTGGCTGCCCGGGTATCTCAATAGCGGAAACAAGAAGGCCTGAGTCTCCTTTTCAACTCCGAGAAAGCGACCGCTGTATGGCTCTTCCACGCTTGCTGTTTCTGTCTCTGGGCGGCACGATCACAATGGTGCCGTCGGAATCCGGCGGCATCGCGCCCAAGCTGGGCGCTGCAGAACTGGTCGCATCCGTCCCTGCGCTCAAAGACGTGGGCGACATCGAGGCACATTCACCCTTCAAGCTGCCCAGCCCTTCGCTGACCCAAGCCAACCTGGTCGAGGTTGCCGATCGCTTGAACAAGGCGTTCGCCTCGGGCATCGACGGCGCCGTGGTCATCCAGGGCACCGACACCATCGAGGAGTCCGCCTTTCTGCTCGATCTGCTCGTCGGGGGCGACAAGCCGGTGGTCGTCACCGGCGCCATGCGCGGGGCCGATGCACCCGGCGCCGATGGCCCGGCCAACCTGCTGGCGGCGGCACGTGTCGCGGCCTCGCCGGCATCACGAGGCATGGGCGTGCTGGCTGTCCTCAACTACGACATCCACGCGGCGCGATTCGTGCAAAAGTCGCACACCGCGCTCCCATCCGCCTTTCTCTCGCCGCTAGTCGGACCTTTGGGCGTCGTCGCCGAGGGAAAGCCACTCTTTTATTGCAGAGTGACACGCAACCCCACGCTCCCGCTGGACCCCGGTCCGCCTCCGCCCGTTGCGCTCATCAAGATCCCCATGGGCGATGACGGGCGGCTGCTGAGGGACATCGCCAAACTGGGCTACGCCGGAGCCGTGATCGAAGGGATGGGCGCCGGCCACGTCCACGCGGATGTGGCTCCCATCCTGGGCGAGCTTGCAACGAAGATCCCCGTCGTGCTTTCTTCGCGCTCGATGACGGGACCCGTATTCACCTCGACCTATGGCTATCCCGGCGCGGAGATCGACCTGATCAAGCGCGGGCTGACTCCCTCGGGCTACCTCTCGGGGCTCAAGGCGCGGCTCCTGCTGGGTTTGGCCGTTCGCCAGGGCACCAAGAAGATCGCCGAAGCCTTCGCCCCTTACCAGTAATCGTCCGCTTTCCGGAGTTTCCGCATGAAGCGCCTGCACCTGGTTTCGCGGTTGTGTGTCCTGCCGCTCTCGCTTGCCGCGGCGGCGCAGCAATCGACGCCAGAAACGCCTCCGGCGGAAACCGCGGCCACGCAGCCTGAAAGCACGACGAGCGCCACAGACGTCACGGCACCCAAACTCGACACCGATCAGCAGTTCAAGTTCGGCATTCCCGACATCTCGCTCCCCGGCGGCGGAGGCAAGGGCGATGTCGGACTCTCTCCGGGCGACACGCCCACAGCGGTCCCGGATGAGTTGTACGACATCGAAATACCCCGACGGGGCCTCTTCCACTTGCCGCTGATCGAAGAACCGGTCGATCAACTCACCGCGGCGCTCCGGCGGCTGCAGGACAAGACCGGCCTGCGTCTGAGCTTTGCCTACACCATGCTGTTCCAGCAGGCTTCGGGCGGGCCCGGGCAGCGGAGCGGGGGCGCCGGCGATATCGACTTCATGTCAGCGTGGACGCTGCTCGGCCGCGACACGGCGAACACGGGCACGCTGATCCTGACCGGCGAGTACCGGTTCCAGATCGGCGAGCAACCGCCCGCGTTTCTGGGGCGCGAGCTGGGAACGCTGACGAACGTGACCAGCGCCTTCAACGACCGCGGGTGGGTGGTGCGCGACGCCTACTGGTTGCAGCGGCTCTTCGACGGCAAGCTCCGCTTCATCATCGGCAGGGGCGACATCTCCGATTTCATCGGCGGCATGCGCATGCAGAACGTGAACAACTCGTTCCTCAACCGGGCCTTCTCGGGCAACGCGGCCGTGGCCTACCCCGCCGGACACGGCCCCGCCGCGGGGCTCTCGTTCGTACCCAACGACCTGTTTTATGTCACGGGGGGCATCCAGAACGGCTACAGCACCTCGACCACGATGGGCCTCAACACGCTGGGCGACGGCGACTTCTTCTACGGCATCGAAGCCGGCATCACGCCCAACTTCGAAGGGCTCGGGCGGGGCCGCTACCGCGTCATGTACTGGTACATGGATAACCGTCCGCTGCTCGCGCTGCCGTCGGACCAGGGCATCTCGATCATCGCCGATCAGGACATCGGCGATCGGTGGATGGCCTTTGCGCGCTACGGCCACTCCGACGCGACGCTGACCAACATCCAGAACATGGGGCAGATCGGCGTCGGCGTACGCGGACTTCTCGGAAGCCCGGACGACTTCACGGGCCTGGGCGCGTCCTACGCCGATCCGCCCGGGCCCGGCGCCCGCGCCGAGAAGGTCGTCGAAGTCTTCCACCGCTGGCAGCTCACCATGCGAACCCAGTTCACCATCGGAGCGCAGCTGATCGTCGACCCCAGCAACGCGCCAAACGACGACGCGCTCGGCGTCTTCTCCGCCCGTTTCCGCTTCGACTTCTGAAACCGATGGAAGAAACCGCGAAGGACATTCCCGGTCTGCTCCAGTTCATGTGCCGCCTGGGCCAGGCGTACATCGCCTGCGGCGAGCAAACGGCGCAGGTGGAGATGCTCCTCCGCCGTGTTGCCGCGGCAAACGGGATGGTGCGTTCCCGCGTCGTCGCGTTTCCTTCGGCTCTCTTCATTCTCGTCAACGACGGCGAGAAGGAACACGTGACAATCGCCGAAGGGCCGATGGGCGGGCTCAAGCTCGACCAGATCGCCGACGTCTACACGCTGGGCGGCAAGGCGTCGCGCGGCGAGCTGTCGCCTCGCGAAGCGATGAAGCAGTTGTCGGCGGTGATGCTCAAGCGCCCCCGATTCGGGCGCGTCGGGGGCATCATCGGCCACATGATCCTGACCGTGGGCATCGCCATGATGTTCATGCCGGCGCTGCCCAACATCGCCGCGGCGGCCGTGCTCGGATTGGTCATCGGCATCATCAAGGCGGTCGTGAAACAGGGCTCGCTGCTCGCCGTGCCTCTGTCGGTGGTGGCCGCGGCCGTTGTTGCCGCGCTGGTCGTGCTGGCGACCAAGTACGGCCTGCCGGTCGATCCGCTGCATGCACTCGTTCCGCCGCTCATCACGTTCCTCCCGGGCGGCATGCTGACGCTGGGGATGCTGGAGCTGGCCTATGGCGACATGATCAGCGGCGCAAGCCGGCTCATCGCCGGATTCGTTCAGCTCGTGCTGCTGGCGTTCGGCTTTGCGGCGGGCGCCGCGGTCATGGGCGTCACGCCCGGCAACCTGTTCACCTACGCCGAGTTCGCCCCCATCGAACCTTGGGCGTTCTGGGCTTCATGGGCCCCTTGGGCGGGCGTGGTGATCTTCGGCATCGGCGTCTTCCTGCACTTCTCCGCACCCAAGCACTCGCTGCCCTGGCTGCTGTTCGTGCTGCTCGTGACCTACGCCGTGCAGACACTCAGCAGCGGAATCGTCGGCAGCGAGTTCAGCGGCTTTTTCGGGATGCTGATCGCGACACCACTCGGCTACCTCATCCGCTTCGGATTTGGCGGCCCGCCGGCGATGGTGACGTTCCTGCCGAGTTTCTGGCTGCTCGTGCCGGGAGCCCTGGGCCTGCTCAGCGTGAAGCGCATGCTGAGCGACCGTGCCGCGGGCATCGAAGGGCTGGTCACGGCCGTCTTCGTGTTCGCCTCGATCGCGCTGGGGACGCTGCTGGGTGCGTCAATCTACAAGGGCGTGACCGACCGGTTCGGCCTGTGGAAGCTCAAGGTGGGCCGGCGCGACCGGCAGGCGCTCAAGAGTCCGCGTGCCGCCACCGTGCAGGCCGAAGCCAGCGACATCGACGGCGAAACAACCTGAATCAGACGGTCGCCAGCGCGACCGCGAGGCGGCAGCCCTCGTGGTATTCCGGCAGGTCGACGAATTCCTTGACCGTGTGGATCTCGTGCTGACCCGCGCCGATGGTGACCGTCGGCAACCCGTACTGCGCAAACCAGTTGGCGTCGAGGCCGCCGTTGGAGAACATGGTCTTGCCCTTCAGGCCGATCGCCTGGGCGGCGCGCAGCGCGTGCTTCACCGCCGGCGAGCTATCGGGCAGGTTGAACGACGGATACTCGGCGCGGCTGTTGAAAACGACCTTGGCCGTGCCGCCTCCGGCGTCTTTCACCTGCTTGCGGGCCGACTCGAACGCCGCCTTGTACGCCTTGGTGATCTTGGCGGCGAACGCGACGTTGGGGCTGCGGGTTTCGCCCCGGAGGTACACATAATCGGTCACCACGTTTGTGGCGTTTCCCGCGGCGGTGTTGTTCTTACCCCCGAAGATGCCGGGGTTGCTGGTGCCGCGTTCCTTGCCCTTCACGACCTTGCCGAACCAGCCGCCCTTCCGCGCTTCCGCGAGCGCCAGGGCCGCGACAAGTGTCGACGAGATGCCCTTTTCGGGCGCGACGCCGGCGTGCGACGCCTTTCCGAAGATCTCGACGTCGAACCGCTCTGCTCCGACGGCGCCGGTGACAAAGTCGGCGGGGATCTTGCTGTCGACATTGAAGCACATGGCGGCGCCGGCGAGGAACTTGCGGTCCATGTAACGCGCGCCCTGCAGGCCGCTTTCTTCGCGCACCGTAAAGCAGAGCGTGATGGGCGGATGCGGGAGCTTGCTCTTGAGGAGAGCTTCCGCAAGCGTGACGAGCACGGCGCAGCCGGTGCGGTTGTCGCCGCCGAGCGCGGTCGATCCGTCGGTGACGATCTTCTTGCCCGCGAGCTTTGGCCTGGCCCCGGCGCAGAGCGGCACGGTATCGAGGTGCGTCGCGAATGCGATGCCCGGGCCCTTCTTTGTTCCGGGAATCCGGACAAACAGGTTCCCCGTCTGCGTCGGCAGCGGGATGCGCTTGTGCGCATCATCGAATCGGATCGCCGAGGACGGCACCCCGAGTTTCTTCAGATCGTTCACGATCACATCGGCAATGGCTTTTTCGTTGCCGCTCACGCCCTCCACCTGGAGGTAGCGCATCAGGCGGTTGGTCGCGGCCTTGGTGTCGACGGCAATGGACTGACTCATCGGAATTCTCCGCGGCATGTCGCTGCCGCCGGCGTGTTGGTGCACAGACGTGCCTAGAGACCCCAGGGCAGGCCCAGCAGATACCAGACGACAAACAGCGCCGTCCAGCACGCGAAGATGCCGACGACATACGGCAGCATCAGGGCCACGAGCGTGCCGACCCCGGCGTTCTTCTCGTATTTCTGGGCAAACGCAACGACCATCACAAAGTACGCGTTCAGGGGCGTGATCATGTTGACGGGCGAGTCGGCGATGCGGTAGGCCGCGAGCACCGCCTCGGGCGCGATCTTGAGCTGCACGAACACGGGCACGAACACCGGCGCGAAGATTGCCCACTTGGCGATGGCGCCGGTGATGAGCAGATCGAGAATGGCAACGACCACGATAAATCCGATGAGCAACCACAGCGGACCGATGTTGGCACCCTTGAGCCCGTCGGCCATTTTCACGGCCAGGATGGTCGCCATGTTGGTGTAGTTGAAGTAGGCGATGAACTGGCTGATGATGAGCAGCAGGAAGATCAGGCTGCCGAGGTTGCCGATCGATTTCTCCATCGCCTTGATGATGTCGTTCACGCTCTTGATGGTGCCGGCGCCGTAGCCGTACGCCGCCCCCGTCACCAGGAACAGGATCATGATGACGGCGATGAGGCCGTTCATGAACGGCGAATTGCCCACGATGGCGCCGGTTGTCGGGTTGCGGAGGGGCGCCCACGCCGGGAGCGTGAGGATCGCGAAGACCGCCAGCACGCCGATGAGCCCGAGGAACGCGAAAAGAAGGCCCCGCGACTCCGCCGCGGTGAGCCTGGCTTCTTCCGCGTCCTTCGGTTTTTCACCCTTGTACTCGCCAAGCCTGGGTTCGATGATCCGCTCGGTGATGAGCGTGATGACCACCGTCAGAAAGAGCACCGAAACGATCGAGAACCAGAGGTTGGCTGTGAGGTCGATCGAGATCGCGGGGTTGACCAGGTGGATCGCGTCGTTGGTGAATTCCGTCAGCACCGCGTCGAGCGGCTTGATAAGCATGTTGACCGTGAAGGCGCCCGCCACCGAGGCGAAGCCCGCCGCCAAACCCGCCAGCGGATGGCGGCCGATACTGATGAACGCGATGCCCGCCAGCGGGATCAGCACCAGGTAGCCTGCGTCCGCCGCCACGCTCGAGAGGATGCCCGCGAACACCAGGATGTAGGTCAGCGCCTTCGGGGGCGAGACGATCACCAGTTTGCGGATCAGGGCTTTCACCAGCCCCGATTCCTCGGCCACGCCGGCGCCCACCATCGCCACGATCATGAGGCCGACGGCCGTGAAGCCCATGAAGCTGGGGATCAGGCTCGTGTACATGAAGCGGATGCCTTCGACATTCAGCAGGGTCTGTGCCCTGGTCGTGACGGTGTCCACGCTCTGGGTCGCCGCGTTGATCTGCTGATACGTCACCGACGTGCCCATCAGGCTCAGCACGTGCGCCAGCACGATCACGAGGGCGATCAGCCCCAGGAAGATCAGCGCAGGATGCGGCACCTTGTTTCCCACCCGCTCCACGACATCCAGGATCTTCTGCATCGCGCCCTGGGGCGCGTCCTTGCTCGCCCCACCGGAATTCTTCTTCGCGCGGCTCATAACCTCACCTTTCCACGAACGCGCCCCGCCTCACAGCGGCAGCAACAGCGGGACCAGGATCACGCAGACGACCAGCACCACCAGGGCAAACGGCACACCCACCTTCACGAAGTCGCCGAACTTGTAGTTGCCCGGCGCCACGACCAGCGTATTCACCGGCGAGGAGACCGGGGTCATGAACGCGGTGGATGCCGCGAGCGCGACGATCATTGCGAACGGATAGGGCGAAGCCTTGAGGTACGTCGCGACCGCGATGGCGACCGGAGCCATGAGCACCGCCGTTGCGGTATTGGAGATAAACAGCCCAAGGGTCGCGGTAATGGCAAATAGCAGCGCGAGCACCACGGTGGTCGGTGCGCCGCGCGTCACGGCCAATAAGGCGTCCGCGGCGATGTCCACGCCGCCCGTGCGCTGCAGGGCCGTCGAAAACGGCAGCATGCCGACGATGAGAACAAGTGTTTTCCAGTCGATCGAGCGGTATGCGCTCTCGAGCGTCACGCAGCCGAAAAGCCCCATCAGCAGACAGCCGATGAACGCGGCGTGCACATTGGGAACAACGCCCCACACCATCAGGATGACCACCAGCAGCAGGCAGCCGATCGCCTGCGGCGCCTTGCTCGCGGCGGGCAGCACATCCTTCCGCTCGCTGGGCATGCTGAGCAGGACCAGGTCACGCCCGTTTGCGTTGATCGCGTCGATCGCCTTCCAGGGCCCGACTAGCAGCAGTTCGTCGCCGAGTTGGAGCGTCTGATCAACCAGCGCGCCCGCAAATGCATCCTGCCCGCGCCGGACGCCAACGACGGTCAAACCGTACTTGCTCCGCAGCGCTGCCTCACCCACCGTCTGGCCGACGAATTCGGAAAGCGCCGGGACAATGACCGCCGCCATCCCCACTTCCTGCGAGCGATCCGTGAAATACGCGCCCGTGAGGGGCAGTTCGTCTACCCCGAACGTCTCCATCTGCGCCCGGAGGTCGGGATTGTCCAGGTGCACAAGCAGCACATCGCCCGCGGCAACGCGCACGCCGTCGCTTGCCTGCTGGACCGTCCGGTCCCGCTCCACCGCGATCGCACGGGCACCCTGATCGCCCCCCACGCGCAACTCGCCGAAAGTCTTGCCGACGAGCCGCGAGTCGGGTCGCACCCGAACTCGTAGTTCCCGGCCGGCCAGCTTGAATTCCTCGATCCACGAACCGAGCGTCGGGCCCGAAGGGCTCGACCCCGCGGCTGCCGAGGCATCGGTTCCCAGCCACCGACGCGCGAACATCATGTAGATCACGCCTAAAAACAGGATGGGAAGACCAAAGGGCGTGAAACTGAAGAAGTGAAAGCCCTGGTTCCCATGGCGGATGAGTTCGGCGTTCACCACGAGGTTGGGCGCCGTCGCGACGAGCGTCGTCATGCCGCTGATCAGCGCCGCAAAGCTCAGGGGCATCATCAGGCCCTCGGGCGATGAACCGGTGCTCTGCGAGATCCGCAAGGCGACAGGAATGAAAATCGCGGTCACGGCTGTGGAACTCATCATCGAGCCCAGGCCGCACACGACCACCATCAACATCGCCACCAGCTTGGTTTCGTTGCTCCCCGCTGTCCGCGTGAGCCAGTCGCCCAGGTGCCGCGCCACGCCGGTCCGAACCAGCCCGTCGCCGATGACGAACAACGCCGCGATGAGCACGATGTTGGAGTCTGCAAAGCCGCTCAGCGTCTCCGGCATTGTCACCACGCCGGTGAACGGCAGCAGTGTCATCACGATCAGCGCCACCGCATCCATGCGGGGCTTGTTGATCGCAAACATGATGATCGACGCGACAAGCAGCGCCAGGACCATCGCAAGTTGACTGTTCATGCCCCGGTTGCTTCCTTCCCGCCCGCAAGCGGACGGTGCACTATATCAGATAGGGCGTACGTGCCGACAAGCGCGTAAAACACCCGCGCACGAGACAAAAACGGGATGGTCGTTGACACCATCCCGTGTTCGCCTGTCGGAAAGTTGTTCGACTAGCTTCGACTCGGATTCGCGGCCGGCTGCTGCGGGGTGGATTCCGAGTTCTGTTGACGCTGCTCGCGCCGCAGCATGTTCGGACGCTCGTTCGCCTCCACCTTGGCGCGGGGGAGCAGCGTCGGCGCACAGCCCAGTCGATACGCCACCACCGCCGAATTCGTCGCCGACTGGATCAGATATTCCTCGATGGCGAGGTTGATCTTGTCGTTCTGCGTGTGCCAGCCGAACTGGTAATCGGCCCGCCCGCCTTCTTCCCAGAAGAAGCCCGGCACGCCCGCCTGGTTGAAACTGTGATGGTCGGAGCCGCCGTGGCTCTTCATCACCTCGCCCGTGTTCTTGACGTCCACGTTCAGGAACTTCTTGTCGAAGTGGCTGAAGAACACGTTGTTCATCGGCGCCGTCGCCGCCGCCAGCATCTCGACCTGGGGTGACGCGACCTGCACGCCGCCCTGGTAGCCCGTGCCGCCGTCGTCGACGAACACGGCGCTGATCCCCGCCAGCTCGTCCTTGTGCGATTCGACGTAGCCCTTGGAGCCAAGCAGGCCTTGCTCTTCACCGGCCCACAGCACGAAACGAATCGTGCGCAGCGGCCTGGCGCCCACGGCCTTGAGAATGCGGGCCGCTTCCAGCGTCACCGCGCTGCCGGTGCCGTTGTCCGTCGCACCCTGCGATCCGGGACCGTCCCAGCTGTCGAGGTGGCCGGAGATGATCACGTACTCGTCGGGGAACTTGCTTCCCTTGATCTCCGCGACCACGTTGTACTCCGGCACGGGGCCCGCGCGGAACTTGTGGTCGAGGTTGAATTCCACTTCCACTTTCTCGCCGTCGGCCAGGCGCGAATTCAGGAAGTCGTAGTCGCTCAGGCGGACCTGCACGTGGGGCTGATCATCGTCAAAGCTGTCACGCTCGGCGATCGTCAGGTCGCGCCACCCCGACACGGCGCCCGTCCACACCCGCTCATCCCGGCTCGACGAGATGTAACCCGCGATGGGCTCAAACGCCAGCCGCTCGGCGATCGGCAGTTCCGAAACCGGCTTGCCCTCCGCAACTTTCTTGCGGGCTTCCTTCCGCATGTCGTACCGGGCCGACATCATCGAGCGAATGCCCCGCATGCCCAGCGCCGGCGGCGCCTGCAGCAGCACCCATGAGCCTTTGAGGCTGTCCTTCATCGCGGCATACTCGGCCTCGTCTTTCGGCTCGCGGATCACCGGACCACGCACCGTCCCGTTGGTCCCGATGCTCCACGACAGCGCCGTGAGCTCGACTTCGCGCACCTTGGTCCACTCAACCTTGGGCTCTTCCTTCGGCGCTTCTTTCGCGGCATCCTTTGCGGGCTCGGCGGTATTCGCGGCCGCGTCACGTGTGTTCACGCCCGGCCGAGTCTCCGGACGCATCGGGCGAGCGATGAAAATCGTGCCCGAACTCGGCCCGCGATCAAACCCGACGCCCACCGTCCCCCACTGCTCGAGGTGCACGTTGGTCAGGCCCCACTCGCGGAAGCTCTGGCTCGCCCAGTCCTGCGCGCGCTTGAGATTTGACGAGCCCGTCAGCCGAGGGCCACGCTCGACCGTCAGCGCCTTGAGGTTGTCCATCACCTTGGAATTGAGGGCCCCCTCCCGGAGGATCTTCATCGTGACCTGGTCGTCCCCCATCTCAATCGCCGGGGGCGGCGCCTCCTTCCCATCTACCAGGCTCACCCACTGTCCCGGCTCCCGGAAGGTGATGTCGAGCCCCGCCTTTTCCGTCGCGGGTCCGGCCGAGGTCGCGCTGGCGGAGGGCCTGGAGGCGGGTGTGCCCGCGCAGGAGATCAGGACGGAGGCGGTGACCGAGGCGGCAACCACGAGACGCATGCGATCGTTCACTGAAAATGCTCCAAAGGGCCGGCAGAACGCCGGGGCGGGCAGCGTACCGCAGATTGGGGCGGCCGTTGCACAGAATGTGGCCGGGCCGCCCGATCCGTGCGATTCCGACCTACTATCCCAACCTTCCCGGAGCTCGAATGAACCAGATTTTTGAATGGTTTGCGAACAACCCATGGGCCACGGCTCTGCTCATGGTCCTCTTCATCGCAGTCAGCACGCTGATGGTGCTGGCCATCCTGATTCAGCGCCCCCAGGGTGGCGGACTCTCCGCCGCTTTCGGTGGCGGCTCGGCGGGCTCCGGCCAGACGGCGTTCGGCACCAAAACGGGTGACGCTCTGACCTGGTTCACCATCTCCGTTTTCGCGGCATTCCTTCTTTTCGGGATGCTGCTCAACTACGCCACCACCCCCGCCGCGCCCACGGTGCAGCCCGCCGCGGCGAGCGGTGCGGCACCGACTTCCGAAGGACAGGGTCCGGCAAATTCCGGAGGCGCGGGCGAGACGGGCGCGACCGCACCTGCTGGCGGAGCGTCTGCGCCGGTGACTCCCGCCCCGGTTACCCCTGCACCCGCGACCGAACCAGCTGCGCCTTCGCCGGGGACAACACCGGTTCCGAGCAATCCTGCTCCGGCGACGCCTCCGAGCGAGCCTGCGCCGAAGTAATCTGTGCTGATGACAACGCAGCAACCTGAAGGTAGAGGTATGGCTTGATCCGCAGCATGACCGGCTACGGCGAGGCCTCGACGCATGTCGACGGCGCGCACTATTTCCTTGAGGTTCGCTCGCTGAACAACAAGTACCTCAAGGCGGTGCTCCGCCTGCCGGAAGAGCTGCAGAGTCTCGAAGCCGAACTGGAAACCCGCCTGCGCGAAAAGATCAGCCGCGGCACGGTGACGATCAACGCCTCGATCTCGGATCAGACCGAGGCGGCGGCGCACGACATCAACCGCAAGGCCCTCAATCGCTACATCGATCAACTGAAAGAAATCCAGGGTCTGCCTTCGATCGACATCAGTGCGCTGCTGGCCCTGCCGGGTGTGCTCCAGCCTCCCAGCGATGCCGAAGGCCGCTTCGAAGCCACCAAAGCGGCGATGCTCCAGTTGCTGGATAAGGCGATTGCTCAGCTGCAGTCGATGCGCGAGCGTGAGGGCAAAGCACTGGTCGCCGACCTTCGGACCCACCATCGCTTCATTGCGGAGCGGCTGGTGCAGGTGGCCGAGCGGGCGCCGGAAGTGATCGCGGAATACGAGCGCCGGCTTCGCACGCGCATCGAGGGTCTTCTGAAGGATGTGGGCGTCAAGATCGAGACGGTCGATCTGGTGCGCGAGATCGCGGCCTACGCGGAGCGCACGGACATCGCCGAAGAGATCAACCGGCTGCGCGCTCATCTCGATCAATTTGAAGAGTTGCTGGCGAGCAACGAGCCCCGCCCACTGGGCCGCACGCTCGACTTCCTGGCCCAGGAAATGCTCCGCGAGGCGAACACGATCGCGAGCAAATCGCCGGATGCGACCATTTCGCGGCATGCCGTCGAGATCAAGGGCGCCATCGATCGCATCAAGGAACAGGCCCAGAACGTGGAATAACCAGCGTTTGCGGCGGTTTGTGACCGCTCACCGGCCGCCGGCCTTCACCCCCGTCTCATCCGGGGTGGTCATGCTCCGTGGGTTTCCCGTCCATAGCATTGTTTCGGGAAATTCGCCCATGATGACGCGGCGTTCTATTCCGGTTTCCCGCCTGCTTGGTGCATTTGCCGCCGGCGTGGTCGCGTTGCACGCGTTGGCCGATCAGCCCGCGCTGCAGTTGCTGGACAGCGATTCGGTGGAGATGCGCGAAAAGACCTGCGTGGCTTTGAAGAGCTGGGCGGGGAGTTCGCCGGACAAGCTGCTCTCGCTGATCAGCCCGAGCATCTCCGCGGAGCAGCGCGAAAGCCTGGTCCGCCTTGCACGTGAAGTGTTCCGCAATTCACCACGCGGCGCGATCGGCGTCTCTTTCGGCGTGGGGCAGGTGCTGGACGAGGAGATCTTTGACGAAGGCATCCCGATCGCGGCGGCATTGCCAAACTTTGATTCTTCCCGCGTGCTCAAGTCGGGCGACCTGCTCCGAGCGATCGACGGTTCGCGCATTCGCACGCTGGTGCAATGCCAGATCGCAACGATCTCGCGTGATCCGGGGCAGCTTGTTCAGGTCGATATCGAGCGCGACGGCCGCCCGATGCGTGTGGCGCTGCAGCTCGGTTCGCGGGCTCAACTCCGTGAAGCGCGTGGCCGCGAAATTCCGAGCCAGTCGATCCTAGAGCTGGCGTGGAAGGAGCGGCTGAATCGGACGACGGCCTCGCTGCCCCGGGAATCGCCGGCGGGCGAGTTGCCCAACGTCGCGTGGGTTGACGGCGATCGCCTGAGCAAGGAGCCGCCGGATCCGGAAGCCGCGATCCGCAAGCTGGCCGAGCAGCCGCGCGAAGTGCCGAACCAGTTCCCCGGTCCGAACCGTGTGGCTTTGCAGCGGAGCGAAGTGCCCGAGGCCGATATGGTCGCGACGGGTACGCCTCGCGCGCGCGTGGGTGCGCCGGTCTCGCAGGTCAGCCTGCTGGCGGGAAATCCGGCCGCGGGGCAGAATCTGCAGCTTCCGAATCGGGAGCTGATCCGTCAGCAGCTCGATTCGCTTCGCACGGAGAACGTGGAGTTGCTGCGGCGCATGGAACCGCTGAAGCAGCTGGTGGACGATCCGCAGACGCCGCGCGAGACGCGCCAACTGGCCCGCCAGGAAATCGACGCGATCGAAGCGCAGATCCTGGAAATCCAGATCCAGACGCGGGCGCTGCAGCAACTGCTCCGGCAGCGTTGATCAGCGCGAAGAGAACCGCTTCATCAGCTTGTTCACGGTTGCGACCGCGCGCCTGGAGGCGGGGTTCCTGTCGCGCTTAGCGAGCTTGACGGCGCGGGTGCACGCGTCGAGCCGTCGGGGCAGTTCCTTTTCGCCTCGCGGGTCGTTGACGCTGTCGATGAGATTGTCGTACGTATCGGCCAGCTTGACGAGGCGGACCCGCCAGTCCGCAGCCGCGATCTGCTGGTCGTACATCTTCTCGCGCCGGGGTTCGGGCAGCGCCATGTTCTTGGTGAGCGCCGCGACCATGTCGGCGACGTCGGAACCAAATCGCTCGAGGATGTCCTCGTAGTCGGTGGTCGTGTCCTCGATCAGGTCGTGGAGCAGGGCCGCGGCGAGGGTTTGCTCGTCGTGGCAGTCGAACACTTCGGAGATGGTCATCGCCACGCGGACGACGTGGGCGAAATAAGGCGTGCGCCCGTCGCGCCGGAACTGGGCGCTGTGCTTGCGGGCGGCGTATGCCGCGGCCTCTCGCCACAGGGCGTTCTCGCCGGCGAGGGATCGCTTGGCGCTCACGCGGTCTCCTGCGCCACGCCGGTGGTGATGGGCACGACCGTGTCGTCGAACACGACCTTGACGCGGGTGGGCTTGGCGCCGTGCTCGTCGAAGATCATGATCTCGTTCATCGCCGGGTGCTTGGGATCGTTGTCCTTCTTGAGCCAGCAGGCCGGCAGCCAGTAGCGCGTCTGCGTCGGCACCGGCTTGCCGCCCTTGGTGGCGACAAAGTACCGGCCGATGTGCCGCCCGTTGAGATAAATCTGCCCCTTGGTGAGGCCCTCAACATCGAGGAACATGGGCACGGAGGTGTGCGGCGCCTGGAAGCTGGTCTTCCACCAGACGGGGCCTTCCTCGTGCTTGTTGCCGGCCTTGAAGGCACCAGCGGCGGGCACATCGAACTTCGCGAAGCTCCACTCGGCCTTGGCCGTGACGTTGTTCTCGACGGTGTAGAACTCGATCATGGATGCCGCGGCATCGATCGCGCCGGCGACGCCGTCTTCGTCGCTGCCGCCGTCGCCGCCGCCCTCGATCGGGAAGAGCGCGAGCTGCACCGTGACGTTGCCCCGGCCGAGCTTGTCCTGCTCGATGAGATACGTCGCGGGCCCGGCCTCATCGATCACGGCCACGGGCTTGTCGTTCACCACCAGCAACGCCGGAGAGGGAAGGCCCTTGTTCACCAGCAGGATCGGGGCGGACGACTTCTTGCCCAGGTTCCAGCTGATGCGCTGCGGCAGCGTCGAGTCCGACGAGCGGACTTCGTAGATCGGGCT
The DNA here is from genome assembly GCA_018242645.1 of Planctomycetota bacterium. Lineage (GTDB taxonomy): Bacteria > Planctomycetota > Phycisphaerae > Phycisphaerales > UBA1924 > JAFEBO01. The sequence goes on from JAFEBN010000001.1 coordinate 40,222, forward strand.
GCTGAAGCGGAGGATGTCGAGGGGCTCGCCGATCTCGATCTTGGGAGCGCCGGCCTTGATCTGCTCGGCCTCGAAGAGCGGAGAAACCAGGCCCTTTGGCTCGCCCATGTGGCGACCGTCGCTGTAGCGGCCCAGCGCCTCGCCCAGCACCACGAGCGTCTGCTCGGGCTTGTGCATGGCGACGCCGAGCGTCGCGTGCGCGCCCGGGCCGACGCCCAGAATGCCGATCTCGCGCGAGCGGTCGAAGAAGTGCAGCCGATCGCCCGACAAGGGCGAGGCGATGGTGACCTTCTCGGCTTTGGAGGGCTTGAACTTGATCCGGTACCACCCGTAGCTCGTGGTCGAGCCGAGCGTCGCGAGGTCGGAAGGCCCGTCAACCGCGGCGTACCGGGCGCTTTCGCCGGAGATGTACTCGTCGAGCGGGGCGCAGGTCCAGTTGTGCAGCGCGATCTTCTCGGGCGCCTTCTCGGCCTTCTTGCTCAGCGAAAGCTTCGCGGTATCGACGGTGCGAACATCGCCTTCGCCATCGATGCGCGTGATCTGGCGCTGGCCTTCGATGGGCATCGGGCGGCCGTCGGTGGTGAGGCCGGCGGCGTTGACGTAGACCGCATCATCGGAGAAGTAGGTGGAATCGGCGAGCTCCTCGCTGACCACGACGAGGTAGACGTTTTCGTGCTCGATGACTTCCGGGTTGCGGACGCCCGAGCCGGGAACTTCGATCTCGAGGGGCGAACCGTTGATCGAGATGGTGCCGCGGGTGCCCGAAGGCCCGAACACGACCAGCGTGCGACCGACCACGCCGAGCGCGCACAGCGTGCAGTAGTCGACGTTGGCGCGTCCGCCGACGCTGGCGTTGATGAGGCACCACGCGACGGACTGATTGGTGAGGTGCACGGGGAGCAGGGTGCCGTCGTGCATCATCAGATCGACGGTGCGGACCTCGCCCTTGTCGGCGGGGCCGGGCGTAAAGACGAAAGCGACGCCGCCCTGGCTGCCCGAGGCGTGAACGACCGTCGCCGGCGGCTCGTGCGGATCGTGCTTGCCCTTCTTGGTGTGCGCCAGCGCCAGGCGCGGGGCGACCATGACGGGATGGAACGTCGGGTCAAACCCGCTGAGCACGCGACCGAAACGGGAGGCGAAGGTGTTGATGCGCCGCAGGAACGAGTAGTTCTCGCCGGCGCCGCCGGTCTGCGTCACGGGCGCGTGGGCGGCGACATTGGTCGCGCTGAAGCGATCAGGCCCGTCCGTCAATCGTCCGCCCGCGATGCCCCAGTTGGTGCCCGCGTGGAACGGCGAAAGGTTGTACTGGCCGGCGCCCGCGAGAATCTCGGCGATCTGGCGCTGGAGCAGCCAGGCGGGGCGCGCCGCGCGGGGCTCGGCGCCCCACGAATCACGCGGAGCGGTGTCGAAATCGACGACAAAGCGTGGCTGCAGCGAGCGCACCATCGCGAACTGGCGCATCGCGCTGAGCATTTCTTCGCCGCCGGTCCAGCCGTCGATCTCACCCTCGACTCCGGACCAGAGGTTGTTGCTGTTGACGATCGGCACATCGAAGCCGGATTCGCGGATGTAGCGGAGCAGCTCGCCCAGATAGTGGTCGGCGATGACCTGATCGCCGCAGGTCCAGCCCGATTCGTTGTGGATCATGACCAGCGGGCCGCCCTTGGCGGACGCGGTGACCTGCAGCGAGCGGAGCTGATTGGAAACGGCATTGATGAAGCGCGACGCGGCCTCGAGGAACGGCTGGCTCGGGGCCCGCAAACGCATGACCTTCGCCTTGATGGCGCGGGTTTCGGCGTTGTCGTCACCGTCGGGCTTGGTGGGGAGTTTGCCCTCGGCAACCTTGGCTTCCGCGGCCTTGGCCTCGGCGCTCTTATTGGCGACGAGCCAGACCGGCATGCCGCCCATGTCAAAACCGTTGCCGACGTGCGGTCCGATGCGGACGGTGCAGTACATGCCCGCCTTGCCGACCAGGTCGACAAAGTGCTTGAGGTCGTTGTCGCCCTTGAAGTCGAAGTGACCGGGCCGGGGCTCGTGACGCGACCAGACGATGCACGTGTCGATCGTGTTGAGCCCGGCAAGCTTGGCGGCGTGGATGCGGTCGGCCCAGTATTCGCGCGGCACGCGCGTGTACTGCACCGTTCCCGAGACCAGCCAGATGCGCTTGCCGTCAATAAGAAGGCTGCGCCCGTCGTAGGTGATCGAAGCCATCGTCGGGTCCTTTCTCCGGATCAACGGAGCGAAGACCAACCGCGAAGCACACAGCACAGCGCACAACGCTGCGCGGCCCGCGGAACCAACTTGAGCATCCAAGCTCACAGGCCTCGACGGCCGGCGCTCCCGAAAGAAGCGGCCCGCGCGTTCGTTCCGTCATGCTCGTAAATCCCGTACGAGCAGACAGTTCCGAACGCTGACGACCCGGAGGCCACGGAGAGGTCCACCCTCGCATCCGTCCAAATCCCTAACGAGATGGGTCGTCCGATCGACGATGGCGGACTGTATGCGCTTCAGAAACCGTTTGCCACGCGCTGCCGGGGTTGGCGGTACACTTCGGGTGTACCGAGCGCCCAAAACCGCCGAACAAGGTCCGAATAACAGCGCGTGATTCGCCGATTCCACCAGTCCCTCCGTGCCGGGGTACTCCCACTGGGAGGGCTCCTGCTTGCGCTGGCGGGGTGCGCCGACGCCGGGATGGACTCGATCGACCGGCGGATCAACGCGATGCTGGACAAGCGGTCGAACGAGCTCCATTCCAACAAGGTGCCCGACAACGACTATCTCGAGCAGCAGCACGAGAACAAGAGCCAGGCGGTTCGCGATCACTCGCTGAGCAAGGACCCCGCGTCGAACAACCCGACCGCCGATCAACTGGAGTATGCCCCGGCGAGCGAGGCCCGGGACGTTTCCGCTCGCCTGGGCTCGTATGCCGCGGAGGCGTACGGCACCAACACCGCCGGCGAAGGCCTGCGGGACGCCCGCGCCATCAACCTCAACTCGGCATGGCAGATCGCTCAGAAGTCGTCCCGCGAGTTCCTGACGGCGGAAGAGGACTACTTGCTGGCCGTGATCGCGCTGCTGGCGGAGCAGCACCGCTGGGATCCCCGCTTCTTCAACGACACGACGCTGGGCGTGACGAACGGCTGGACCAACGGCGATTCGGGGACGGCGCTCAACGCGATCAATACGCTGCGGGTCCAGCAGAAGCTGCCGTACGGCGGGCAGGTGGAAGCGGCGGTTGTCGCAAACCTGAGCCAGCAGCTTGTGGGCACGGTTTCGAACGGGTACATCCAGGCATCGGCGCTGCAGCTCTCCGCGAACATTCCGCTGCTGAAGGGCGCCGGCGATATCGCGCAGGAGCCGTTGATCCAGGCGGAGCGCGACGTGATCTACCGCGCCCGGGCCTTCGAGCGGTTCCGGCGCCAGCTGCTGGTCAATATCGCCAGCGATTACTTCGCGCTGGTGCAGACTCAGTCGCAGATCGCCAACCAGCAGCGGTCGTACGACACACTCCGCAATTTCCAGGAAGCCACGCAGGCCCGTGTTGATGCCGGGCGCATCCGGGCGTTCGAGGTGAATATCGCGGCCAACGACGTGCTCAACGCCGAGACGGCGCTCGCGAATCTGCGGGAGCAATACATCCTGCAGCTCGACCGGTTCAAGGTTCGCCTTGGGCTTGAGGTTTCGGAGAAGGTGATCATCAGGCCCCTGGCGCTCGAGATTCCCGTGCCGGATTCCACGCTCGACCAGGCGACCCGGGCGGCGCTCGAGTACCGGCTTGATCTGCAGAACACCCGCGACCGTGTGGACGACGCGCGACGGGGCGTCGCCAACGCGCAGAACCAGACGCTGCCGGCGCTCAACGTGGGCGCTTCCGCGCTGGTCATCACCAACCCGCGGACCGAGATCGGGGGCGTGACCTTCAGCCCGCAGGATTCAACCCTCACGGGCAACGCGACGCTCTCGCTGCCGCTCGACAACGAGATCGAACGGCTGAACGTCCGCACCGCGACGATCACGCTCCAGCAGCGCGAGCGCACGCTGGAACAGACCCGCGACAACGTGGTCGTCTCGGTGCGCAGCGCCCTGCGGAACATCGACCTGGCCCAGTTCCGGCTCAAGCTGGCGGAGCAGCAGGTGCAGATCAACCGGCGCCGCCTCGAAGAGCAGCTCCTGAAGATCGACGAGGTCGATGCCAAGCAGGTCGTCGATTCGCAGAACGCGCTGCTCGACGCCGAGAACCGGCGTGACCAGGCCAAGACGGACCTGCGCAATTCGATCCTGAACTACCTGCTCGAATCCGATCAGCTCCGCGTGGCGACCGATGGAACGTTCATGCCCCTGCCGGGCATGGACATCCGCTCGGCAACCGGGCCCGCGATCGAACCCGGTGCGGGTGATCCGCCGCCCATGGGCACGCCCGACCAATTGCAGAAAGCGATCAAGGAAGATCACTGAGCGGGCTTCACGCCCTCCGAGAGGGACATGGCGAACCAGACGGCGGCGTCCGGGCGCTGCGCGAACTCGGGGAGCGTGACGCCGCAGAGATACTGCATCGCTTCGCCATCAACCAGGCCTTCGGCTTCCAGCCGCGGCGCGGCGCCCTGCAAGACCCCCGCGAGGTTGTTCACCACCGGTTCAAACATGTCGTTGCCGCTGCACGCGCCGAACCAGACCCAGGTGTTGCGCGTGGGTGTGGCGCCGGCCTGGTGGAGCAGTTGCACCAGACGACGCCCCACCATCGGGTCGTTGCGATTCCGCCGGTACAACTCGATGTACGCCCTCCAGACCTCCGTGAACCCCGAGGGCTCGGGGTGAAGCTTGAGCAGTTCGTGGTCGTCATCGGCGAGCACGATGCGGCCATTCGGCTTGGCGGCCTGCACCATGCGCCGCACAACCGCGAGCGGATCGGGCACGTGCTCGAGCAGGAAGCGGGTGAAGCAGACATCGAACGACCCCGATTCGCCCGGGAGAAGCGGAGGCTCGGTCGCGTCCCCGACCCGAAAGTCGATCTGGCGCGGGCCCAGGCCCGAGACGCGGAATGCCGCGACGGCCTTTTCGATCTGTTCGCTGCTGCGCTCCACGCCGATCACGCGCCCGCCCGTCCCCGCCCGGCGCGCGATCGCGATCGACATCTGACCCAGTCCGGAACCGATATCGAGCACGTGGTCGCCCTCGCGGATCGCCAGCTCGGCGAGCGTCCGCTCATTGAGGATCTTGTTCATGAGCGACAGCCGTTCCTGCTCGGAACGATGCGTGCCGTGGACATATTCGCCGCCGGACGGGGTGGTCATCCCCGCAGACTAGCCGATGATCGCGCTTGTATGCGATTGATGGCTTAAATGGCTGCGCCGGCCCAGGAGGGCGGCTCCGCAAGACTTGGGAACGGAATGGGCGCGGGCGGATCGTCGGACACCGGCGTTTTCACTTCGGTTGCCGCGAGCTCGATTGCCGCTGTTTCGGCCGCCTGGAGTTCGCCCCGCGGATCGATGCAGAAGAAGCCGCCGTCGATGCGGGCCCCGTCTTCGACAATAAGTATGCGGGCCTTGCAATCGCCTCGCCAGCGGGCGGTCTCGCCGATGACGACGTGCCCGTGGGTTTCCACGTCGGCCTTGAGTTCGCCGAGCACCTCGACGGCGTCGCCCGCTTTCACCCCGGGAGCCCAGACGCGGCCCTTTCGTTTGATGAAGAGGATACCGGTGGTCTCAACCCGGCCGCCGGTGCGATCGTTCTCGACGATCACGTCGCGGACGGTCTGGCGCTTGTAGCAACTGGGGCAGGTCGCCGTTTCGGCCTTCTGGGCGACGTGCATGGTCGTGCGGCAGTGCACGCACAGCACGGGCCGCGTGGCCCCGGTCGATCCCGCCCCCGATTCCGCGCGAATGCCGACCATGGCGCAACGACACCTTCCCGTGTCCGGCGCGCTCCGCGCTGCCGCACACGCTGAGGACCGGCGGCGTCCGCCGCCCGGCCGTGATGTCGCGAAGCCCGCCGACTCCGTCGGAGAGCGAGCTGACGCCCGGTGCTACTCCGCACGCGTGCCGGCCAGCCACGACGCGCCGTTATTCGCATTCGCCGTGCCAGTCGTCGCCGTTGCGCGAAGATTGCGGTTGGTCTTGAGCTCGAGCTCGGTGCCCAGGTCTTCCGAGAGCTTGACGGCGTCCGGGCCGACCTTGCAGTGGCCGATGAAGCTCGCCCCTTCGCCCACGCTGAGGCTGGCGGCGATGATGTCGCCCTTGACCTTGGCCTTGGGGGTCAGCTGGATGCGGTCACGGGCGATGATGTCGCCTTCGATCGGGCCGTCCACGATGACGGTGCCGGCCTCGACGGTGGCCCGGCACAGGGCCGACTCGCCGATGATGACCTCGCCCTTCGCCGTGATCTTGCCTTCAAAGCCGCCCAGGATCTTGGCCGAATTCTCGAACGAGAGCTCGCCCTTGATCTTCGCGTCCTTGCCGATAACCGTGATCTGACCTTCTTCTGCCATGGGTCGTGCTCCGCCGTCCCCGGGTCCCGTTGTCGGCCCAGACCCGTTTCCCGATCCATCGGGGGGCTGGTCCGTCGATGTCTTGCCGACGCGACGTATCGCGTCCTCGAAGTATCGGCGAGTTCTACCGGAGTTCACCAGAATTGCGCGATCCCGGCGCAGAGTCTGCCCGCTCAACAGTTTGCAGCCCCGCCCCCGGACGGACGAAACAATGTGCACCCACACCTCTGACCGGAGCCTGCCCCGATGATCCCCTGGATTCTGATCGCGACCGGCCTTGTGCTTCAACAGCCTGCCGTCGGCCCGGCGGAGCCGCCCGCCAACCCAACGCCGGTCCCACCCACGCCATCGCCCGCCGCCACCCCTCAGCCGGCGCCGAGAACCCGGGAAACGGCTCCAGCGGCGGAAGGCATGGTCGACTTGAAACCGGTCTTCCAGGCCGGCGACACGATGAAGATCCGGTGGACCACCGACACCGTTGATGTACGCGACGGAGACAAGCTGTCGCCTCAGCAGCGCCGCAGCACGAGCCACACCGAGCTGACGTTCACCGTGAAGATCGAAGAGGTATTTCCCGACCGGGTTTACCGGTGCTCGGCGACAATGAATCGCGTGATCATCGAAGCGCCCTCGCCTTCGGGCTTCGAGCGCTACGACAGTGCGGACCCGGCGCTGGCCGGCTCGGTCTTTGCGACCGTCGCGCAGATTCTCGTGAAGAAACCGATCGAGTTCGCGATCTCCGGGCAGACGCTTTCGTTTTACCGGAAAGAGCATCCGCGACTGCGGACGTGGTACAGCGAGGGCGTCAATCTCCTCGACAACACCTTCGGCGACCAGGCGTTTCCTGCGCGCTTCGGGGTGCTTTTCGGCTGGGGAATCGATGAGGCCAAGGTCGGCCAGTCGTGGAAGGACAAGCTCCCCGTCCGCGTGAACTCGGGCTTTGCGATCGACACCGAGCGGACGTTCACGCTGCTTGGCGACGACGGCGTGACGATGCGCATCGGGGTCAAGGGTGTCGGCCTGGGTGCGCCGGATGCCGCGAAGCGGGCGCAGACGTTCGAGAAAAGCACATACGAGGGAACGTACACCGTGAACACGGCCTCGGCCCGCATCCGCTCGGGCGAGATCACGCATCTTTACGTGATGAATTACACGTGGCAGGGCAAGCCCGCGAGCATCACGAGCACGGTGACGGAGAAGATCGAGCGCCTCGAGTGAAATCGCCGGGGGTCGAGCGATCGATCAGCGTGAGCCACGTGAGCCAAAGGTAAAACAACATCGTCATGATCGGGCGAACCAGCAGGTCCTTGCTGCCCTGCGCGACCTGGGCGTAGCGTCCGGTGCGGGGCATCAGTTCGTGCACGAAGATCATCAGGATCCCCATGGCGATGATGCCGAAGCCCGCGGCACGCCGCCACGCGGGCTTCTTCTCGTCCGCGGCTTCGAAAAGCCCGAAGAGCGCGACCGCGGGGGCGACAATCACGTAGGTGAGCCCTTCGGTGCGCGGGTTGAACAGCATCAGATAAGCGGTTCCCAACGCCCACATGAGCAGTGTGCCGCGGAAAGCCCCGTGACGCACGAGGGCGACAAAGCTCAGACCGAGCGTGATCAGTGCGGCAGCGGCTCGCCACAAGGTGCGCTGCGCGTTATTGAGATCCCGGCCGAACCACCAGAGCACGGTGGAAAACTCGGCGAATCGGCGTTCGAGAGGCAGCGTGGCGCGGAGCACGGTATTCCAGAACGTTTGATACTCCGCCCACGCATAGTGCGGATCGCGGATCGAGAATAGGAACGGGACAAAGAACACGCAAAGGCTGACGATCGGCACGCGCCACCACATCGCAGGGAAAAGGGCGATGGCGAGCAGCACGGGCGCGACAGCGATTGGCTTGAGCAGGATGGAAACGACAAGCCAGATCGCCGCGGACCACCAGCGTCGCTCGATGAGGCTGCAAACAGCGAGGATGATCGTGCCGGCGAGCGGGAGGTTGTATTGCCCGTTGATGGCGTTGCCGGCGCCGACGCCGATGGTGATCGCGCTGACGGCGAAGAAATACTCGTTCCAGGGTGTCGTGCTGGTGAGGCGCGTGATCCGCCAGACCGACCACGCGGTGAGCGCGATGATCGCGATGCGGTTGAGGCTTTCGCCCAGCCAGAGCGGGAGCATCTGGAAGGGCGTGTAGAAAAGCGCTGCGTGAGGCAGATAGATGAAGCCGTTGTAGAGGTCGTCGTACATCTCGCGGCCCGACCACCAGGCGGCGCACGCGCCGCGGTAGCATGCCGAGACCGAGTTCTTTTCCGGGTGCAGGCCGACCCGCACCGCCACAACGATCGCGAAGATGATCCACAGAGCCCAACCGACGGTGACAAAGGGTTTGCCGAGGGGCGCGAGCAGCAAGCTGCGGCGACCAAGCTCGGCGGGCGTTGTGAGCGTCGGGCTGGACATGGGCGAAAGGGTAGTGAAGCGCTTTGTGCCGCGACTCATTCCCGGCGCAGTTGCTCGGCGAACTGGGCATAGGTCTGGAATCGCGTTCGAGCGCTTAGCCATCGGAGGTGCTCACGGAGGCGGCTCATCATCGATTCACCGCTGCAGCGGGCGATCGCTTTGGGGAGCGAGAAACCGGTGTTGTCCATGAGTTCCCAGGGGTGGAAGTAAAGTGCCGCGGCACGATCGGCACGCAGAACCCAGCTCGTCGTCAACCGGCTGAGCCATCGAGGCTGATTCTTGAACGCAAGCCAGAAGAGCGGCCAGCGAATCACGGGCGTGGCGCTGAGCGGGATGCGCACAAAGCCGTCCTCGACACGTGCGCGCCTCGACTCGAAGAACCGGTTGTAGCGGCCCGGCAGCCAGATCGGATTGACCGACGAGTCGTAGCTGTATCCGGCCTCGCGCAGTTTCGCGAGATCGACCGGCGCCATCCGGGGCATGCGGAACCCGGTCACGGGCACACCCGCGACCTGCTCGAGAACGTCCTTGCTTTCCCGGAGATGCGCCGGTTCAAAGCGCGAGTGATACAGCGCGTGGCTGGCGATCTCGTGACCTTCCCGAACCGCCCGCCGGATGAGTTCCGGTCGCCGCAAGGCGAGCACGCCGGTTGTGAAGAAAGTCGCCCGAATACCGAATTCCGCGAGCAACTCGAGCGAGCGCTCCGTGCCGTCGGCGCCGATGCGAAACTGCTCGTCTTCGCTCAGCGATCGCCCGAATTCCAGTGGGATATCGAACTCTTCGGCATCGAAACTGAGCAGCACCGCGGGTCGTTCATCGCTTGGCATCATGCGCCCCGTCGGTGCAGGCTGCCGGGCATCCGCACATCGCCCAGGTCGCGTTGATCCAGGCGATAAAGCCCCAGGATCTTGTTCACCCGGATGCGGCACAGGCTCCAGAACATGCGGAGCGGATCACGGATCAGGTTCACGGTCGAGGAGCTGTTGCGGTGCGACGCGTCCACATATGCCGGAATCTCGGCGATTGAATACCCGAGCTTGCGGGCCACGTAGAGCACTTCAACATCGAACGAAAAATCGGCGATGCGCACGCGCGAGAAGACATCGTGCGCCGCCCGCGAGCGGAAACCCTTCAGGCCCGCTTGCGTGTCCCGGTAGCGGATGCTGAGCACGATCCCGGCGAGATAGTTGAATACGCGTCCCATGATGTTGCGCAGGGGCCTCGCGCCGTACCCCTCGTCGTGACCCAGGCGCGACCCGATGACCACATCCGCAGACTGAAGACGCTCGAACAGCCGCACCAGGTGATCGAGCGAGTACGCCAGGTCGCCATCTGTGAATATGAAATAGTCCGCGTCGTTCTCGAGCGCCGCGACCCGCACGGCGTGCCCCTTGCCGGCGTTGGGCGCATAGCTGATGATGCTGAAGCGCTTCGCGGTCTCGGGCTCCACGATCTCGATCGCGGCGAGGCGCTTGCGGAGAATCGCCGACGTGTTGTCCGTCGAGCCGTCGTCGACGAAAAGGAATTCCCAATTCGGCACGCGCGGCGCGAACGCGATCAGCTCGTCCAGCACGCGGTTCGCATCGGCACCCGCGTTGTAGAGCGGCAGCGCCACGCACGCCCGGGGGCCGTTGAACAGTCCCGGCGGCGGCACGTCCGATCCCTCGGTGGATCCCGGCGAGGACTCCACCGGCTCGCGTTCTCCCCGGATCACTTCGACCAGCTCCCGCGCGACATCGCTGCCCAGGACGGGCGACGACTCGTACTGGTTCGATGATTCGGCCACGCGTTCTCCGTTGGAAAAGCTGCCTCGACGCCGCGCATTCTAGGAATTCACGTCCCCTCCGCCGGTGCCGCGTGGGCCGGCACCGGCGCATCGATCGCACCGGGTTTCACGCCCAGTTCCTTCTGGATCCCTTCGAGCATCAGACGACTGACAGCGTTGTCGCCCCAGAAACCCACGCGGATCGAGAGCCCGGTAACCGTGTCGCTGCTTTTCTTGAATTTCACGACGATGCTGCTCCCGTCGGCCTGCGAACTCAGCAACTGGGCGTAATGCGGCCCGATGTCCTCGCGCGTGATGGCGTATCCCAGCTTCACCAGTGTGCGCCGTGCGGCATCGACCACCTCGTCCATCGGACGATCAAAGGCCGCCTGCAGCGTTCCCTGGATGAAACTGCTGGTGCCGGCTTGGGCAACACCCAATCCAGCGTTGGCCGCGAAGTCGAACGGCGTCACGCAGCCACTCAAGGCGGCCACGCCGGCGATCGAGAGGCAGCTTGTCGCAAGAAAAAGACGCATCCGCGTCATTCTTCGTCGGCACGGAGCTTCGCCACGACTGAGAAATCCTCGAGCGTGGTCGTGTCCTGCGTGATCTTCTCGACGCCCGCGGCCACATCGCGTAGCAGCCGCCGCATGATCTTGCCGCTGCGGGTCTTGGGCAGGCCCTCGGCGAAGCGGATCTGATCGGGCTTGGCGAGGGCGCCGACTTCCTTGGCGACGTGCGCCGTGAGTTCGGCACGCAAGGCATCGTCGGGCTGGCGGCCGGGGTTCTTGGTGGCCCACGAGCCTTTCAGCGTCACAAACGCCGCGATGCCGTTGCCCTTGATCTCGTGAGGAACGCCCACCACCGCGGCCTCGGCGACGGCGGGATGGCTGACCAGCGCGCTCTCCACTTCCATCGTGCCGAGCAAGTGGCCGCTGACCTTGATCACGTCGTCGACGCGGCCCTGCACCCAGAAGTAGCCATCCTCGTCGCGGCGTGCGCCGTCGGCGCTGAAGTAGTACGGCGTGCCGGTCTTGGGGTCCTTGAGGCGGCCCCAGTAGTTGCTGATGAAACGCTCGCGGTTGCCGTAGACACCTCGGAGCATGCCGGGCCAGGGCTTGCGGATACAGAAGAGCCCGCCCTGATTCGCGCCGAGTTCTTCGCCCTGCTCGTTGACGATCGCGGCGTCGATCCCGAGCATCGGCAGCGTGCACGAGCCGGGCTTGGTCGGCGTCGCGCCGGGAAGGGGCGTGCAGACGTGGCCGCCGGTTTCAGTCTGCCAGTAGGTGTCGACGATCGGGCAGCGCTTGCGGCCGATGTGCTCGTGGTACCAGATCCACGCCTCGGGATTGATCGGTTCACCCACGGTGCCGAGCAAGCGGAGCGAGGAGAGGTCGTACTTCTCCGGCCACTCGGTGCCCCACTTCATGAACGTGCGGATGGCGGTCGGGGCGGTGTAGAACTGCGTGACCTTGTGGCGGGCGATGATGTCCCAGAAGCGGCCGTTGTCCGGGAAGTTCGGTGCGCCCTCGAATAGCAGCGTGGGCACACGGTTCATCAAGAGGCCGTAGAGCACATAGGAGTGCCCGGTGATCCAGCCGATGTCGGCGGAGCACCAGAACATCTGGCTGGTGTCGGGGACGAGGTTGAAGGTGACGCGGGCGGTGGTGTTGACGAAGGTGAGGTAGCCGCCGGTGGTGTGCTGGATGCCCTTGGGCTTGCCGGTCGAGCCGCTGGTGTAGAGCAGGAAGAGCATGTCTTCCGAATCCATGACCTCGCAGGGACACGCGTCGGAGACGCGTGCCACCAGATCATGCCACCAGTGGAACTTGGTGGGCGGATGAATGCTGGTGGCCTTCACATTCGCGGGCGTGGTGCCGCTCTCGAAGCGCGTGCTCGGCGGCTCGTGGCCGGTGCGCTTGAGCACGAGCACGTGGTTGATGATGTGCCCGTGGTTGGCGAGCTGGTTGACGGCTTCTTCGACGTTCTTCTGCAGCGGCACGACCTCGCCGCGCCGGTAGCCGCCGTCGGCGGTGATGATGACGCGGCTGTGTGCGTCCATGGCGCGCTCGCTGATGGCGTGCGGGGCGAAGCCGCCGAAGATCACGCTGTGGGCCGCCCCGATGCGGGCGCAGGCGAGGATCGCGACCACCAACTCAGGCACCATCGGCATGTAGATGGTGACGACATCGCCCTTCTTGACGCCCAGGTGCTTGAGCGCGTTGGCGACGCGGCTGGTCTGCTCCTGAAGCTCGCGATAGGTGACGCGTTTGATCTCGGGCTCGCTCGCGTACTTGCTGGCCGCGGTGGGATGGCTGGTGCGGGGCGCCATCGGCTCGCCTTCCCAGACCAGGGCGCAGCAGTCGCCATGGCCGGATTGGACGTGGCGATCGACGCAGTTGTAACAGGCATTGAGCTTGCCGTTGACGAACCACTTGGCGTCGGGTGCCTCCCACGAGAGCACGTGGTCCCAGTGCTGGAACCACGCGAGCTTCTGGGCTTCCTCGGCCCAGAAGGCCTCGGGATCCTGGATCGAGCGCGCGTGCAGCCTCCGGTACTCGTCGAGTGAACCGATATGCCACTTGCCGAACCCCAAGGTCTCGGCGGCAACAGGCGGGAAGGTGCGGGTTTCTTTGAGAAGCGTCTGAACGTTCGTCATGGCGGGTGGATGCTCAAGGGGGGTGTCAGGGCCCCACAGAATAACCCAGCTATCGCCCCAAGCCCCCTCCGACTGTGTCCCGAACAGATCAGAAGAATTTCATCGATCGGAGCCGATTTCCGCTTCCCGGGTGCAAGAAAGCGCCAACTTCGGGGAAGATGGTGCGGGCCTTCGGTGCGCGCCCGCGTCCCGAGGCCGTCTTTGAGGAGGTCGCATGGTCCGCCAACACCTGTTCTTCAGTCTCTGCGGGCTCGGTCTCGGTTCCGTCGCCCTGGCCCAGAACATCACCAGCATCGGCGTGCTGCCGGGCGACACGATCTCCAAAGCGTGGGCGCTCAGTGCGGATGGAAAAACGGTGGTCGGATCGAGCCGCACGGCCTCGACCGCCGGCACGGCCGTTCGCTGGAATGCGAATGTTCTGTCGAGCCTGGGCTATCTGGGGACGGGGACGTCATCGGAGGCGTTCGGTGTCTCCCCAAATGGTCTTTTCGTCGCCGGTAACGGGAACGACAATGTCAACGGTCAGATGGCCTTCAAGTGGGCCAGTCCCGGACCAATGGCCGCGCTCGCCGCAGCACCCTCGCTGATTCAGTTGAACGGCGCGACGGGCGTCGATGCGGCGGGAAGCAAGTACGTCGGTACGTACAACGTGATCGCCGGTCTTGGCGTGTACCCGCGCGCCGCCCTGTGGACGGGCGCCACGCTCACGACGCTCTCTGCCCAAGCCGGCTCCATCGCATCGGTCGCGAGCAAGATCACACCCGATGGCCAGTACATCGTGGGCGATTTCGGTCCCGGCGTGGGAATGCTCGGCAACAACTACAACCCCATCGCTCGCGTGTGGACGACGCCCACGACGTGGTTCACCGTCGGCACGCTGCCCGGCGGCACGTGGTCCACCGGGATCGCCATCAGCGACAACGGGCAGGTGGTCGCCGGTTCGGGCGACAACGGCGTGGCCAGCCAGCGGGCCTATCGCTGGACCGGCGCGGGCATCGAGGACATGGGCACGCTGCCCACCACCAACCCATTGACCGGCTGGTCGCGGACCCACGCGATGACTCCGGATGGTCTGGTCATCGTGGGCGCGGGTTCGATGGATCTGACGCTCTCGAACCGGGCCGCGATGATCTCGAGCGGTGCGGGTCTTCAGAATCTCAACGACTATCTGCCAACCGTTGGCGTCAATCTCGCCGGCTGGAGCCTGTGGGAGACCACCGGCGTCAGCGCCGACGGCACGGTGCTGGTCGGCAACGGCACGTACTTCGGCCAGGAACGCGGATGGATCGTGCGCGACATTCCTTCCGTGTGCGCACCGAAGATCTATCAGAACTCGTCGGCGCCCGCGGTCTTCTGCGCCGGCGGGTTCGGGTTCGTGAGCGTCACCGCGCTCGCGCCGCATCCCTCCGTCAGCCTGCACTACCAGTGGTACAAGAAGGTCGGCAAGAACAACATCCCGATCTTCAACGGCACGACCGGCGGCGGGTCGGTCATCGGCGGGGCGCAGTCGCCGCTCATGACGTTCAATCCGGGTTTCCCGGATGTTGCGGGCAACTACTTCTGTGTTGTCAGCGGCGGGTGCTCGGACTCGGCGACCCAGCTCTGGCCCGTGACCGTGATCACCGATGCGCCGATTCCCGGCCCGGCGCCGCTGCCGCTTTCGATTTGCCCACCCGGTTCCTTCGGATGGTCGGTCACCGGCACCAATCCGGGCGCAGGCCCCTTCACCCACCAGTGGTACTTCGAAAGCCCGAAGTTCAGCAACAACTGGCTGCCCCTCGCCGACGGCTCAACCCAGCTCGCCTTTGGCGTTCCCGGCGGGATCGTCAGCGGTTCGGGCGCTCAGGGCATGATGATCTCCGCCGCCCCCGGCAAGACGCTCAAGCTCGCGCACAACACCCGCTACAAGTGCCGCGTCTTCAATGTCTGCACGTTCACCGATAGCCCGCTGGGCGTCGTCAATATCTGCCTGGGCGATCTGAATTGCGACGGTGGCGTGGACGATACCGACTTCGCGATTTTCGCCCTCGCCTACGACCTGCTCGATTGCAACGACCCGCTCATGCCAGCCAACTGCGGCGCGGATATCAACGGCGACGGCGTGGTCGACGATGCAGACTTCTCGCTTTTCTGCAACGCCTACAACGATTTCGTCTGCCCCTGAAACGCGGATAACGCCGAACACACGCCCGCGAATCGGGGCGTTACGAGGCCTTGATGCCCAGGGGCGAACGGGCCGGTTCGCCATCGGCGCGCGGGTAATCCCGGGGTGTGGCGCTGCGCTTTTCGAGAATCACGATCCGGCCCGTCGGCGTGGGCAATGTCTCGACGTGCACCACTTTCAGAAGGTGCATGGCACGCTCGGCTTCTTTGAGTTCCTCTTCCGCTTTTTCCCCCTTGATCAGCAGGACGCTGCCCCCGATGCGGCAGAGCGGCGCCGTCAGTTCGACCAGCGTCGCCAGACGCCCAACCGCCCGCGACACGACCACGTCGTACGTCTCGCGATGCCCCCCCGAATGAGTCACCGTGCCGAAGCTGTCCCCGCGCACGCCCCGATCGTGCGCGACGCGCTCCGATCGGCCGCACAGCACCGTGACGTTTTTCAGGGCGAGCCGGCTCGCGACCTGCGTCAGGAAGTCGCACTTCTTTGCGGTCGCTTCGAGCAGCGTGAATCGGATGTGCGGCATCACGATCGCCAGCGGCATGCCCGGAAGGCCGCCCCCGCTGCCGACATCGATGACCTTTGCGCCATCCGGGAATTCGGCGATCGCCGGGAGAAGCGTCAGCGAGTCCAGAATGTGCCGGCGCCAGGCCTCTGCCGCGTCGCGGATGGCGGTGAGGTTCTGACTCTCATTGGCCTTCATCAGCAGCGCGAGGTACAGGCCCAGCTTCTCGACGTCCCCCGCTTCGAACTCGATGCCAAGCGCCTGCGTCGCCGACACAAACTCCGGGGGCGGCGTCATCGCCGTCACCTCGGCCTTGCTCACGTCCAGTTTCGCTCGGTCACGGGTTGGTCGCGGAGGGTTCACTCGTCGTCAGAGTATTCAAAGCTCTTGCGCTGCGGCAGCCTCGACTGACGCACGCTCACCGAAAAAATCAGGCCCACCATCATCCAGCTCGCGATCAGGCTGGACCCCCCGTACGAAACGAACGGCAGCGTGATCCCCACAATCGGCGCCAGCCCCACGTTCATCGCGATGTTCACTACCGCCTGGGTGGAAACAAACGTGGCCAATCCAACCACGATCAGCCGGCCGAACGGCTCCTTCGCCAGCGCCGCGGTCAGCAGAGCGCCCGCGATCCACACGCCGTAGAGCCCGATGACCACGGCCCCCCCCAGCAGCCCGAACCGGTTCACCAGCACGGAATAGATCATGTCCGTGTGACGCTCGGGCAGGCGGCTGAAGTGCACCAGCGCCCGGGATCGCTCATCGCTCGTGCCCGAGACACCACCCGCCCCCACCAGCGACTGCGCCGTGATGGGCTGGAAGTTGATGTCCTGGTCGAGCTGCTTGTTGCCCTGGATCTGCGCGAGCAGACCGTTGATGCGTTGCTTCTGGTGCGGCTTCAGCAGCGGATAACTCAGCGGCGCCGCCATCGCCGCGGCAATGACGATCAGGACCAGGTGCCGCTTCTTCGCGCCCGCGGCAAGCAGCATCGCGAACAGCGCCGGCACAAACATCATCGCGCTGCCAAGGTCCGGCTGCAAGGTGATGAGTGCGATCGGAATGCCCGCGATGATCGCCGGCGGGATCAGCCCGCCCGGCCGCCGGTGATTGCTGCGGAAGCGAAGGTAATTTGACAGCACCAGCACGAACGCGATCTTGGCCAGTTCGCTCGGCTGGATGTCGAAGACGCCCAGGTTGATCCAGCCGCGTGCACCGTTGCGGGGACGCACCAGCGACTCGGGGACACCGGGCACCAGCAGAAAGACGAGCAGTCCGAGCACCATCACCGCGATCGCCATCGCGGCATAGCTGAGCCAGCGATAGTCCGGGAGCGCGATGAGCACGGCGCTCACGACGCCCACGCCCAGCAGCACCAGTTGCTTGATCGCCACCTGATCCAGCCCCGCAACAGTCACCGGATCGGCGCGGAGCTGACGGGCAAGATCGATCCCGTACACCCCCAGCAGCGAGAGCCCGAGCGATGCCAGCACCGTCAGCCAGGCCGGGTTCAGCGGTCGAACGACTGCGCGCACCGCGTCCCAAGCTCCCGCGCGAGCGGGAGAACCGGCGAGCACGATCTGGTTGAGCGTCCGCGGCAAGGTGCACAGCCTACGGCCCCGGGCGAGCTTGCCGCGAGGCCAGTGGGCCTGATCGGCCCGATGGACGCGTCTACTTCACCGGGAGTCCGTCGGTCTTGAGGTCGACCAACCCGGCCTGCCGGGCAGCTTCTTCCGCGGCTTCCTGCGTCATCGCGCCCAGTTCCACCAGCGCCGTCAATGCCGCGAGTTGCTCCGCCTTTTTCTTGCTCTGGCCCCAGGCCTCGGGGAAACGCCTGCCCCCGATGTCCACGCAGACCTTGAAGCACTTGCTGTGATCCGGCCCCTTCTCATCGAGCACCGGGTAGGAAGGCAGCCCGGACCCGATCGCCTGCGCGTGCTGCTGCAGATAACTCTTGAAGTTCTGCTGGTGACTGCTCCCGGCGGCGCGCTGGATCAGCGGATCGATCAACGGCGTCAGGAACGTCCGCGCCGCATCCAACCCGGCGTCCAGATACACCGCCGCGATGACGGCCTCGAACGCCGCGGCGGCGAGCGACGAGGGCTGGTCGCCCCCTTTCATCCCCTTTCCCAGCCGCAGGCACGCCGGCAGCCCCAGTTCTTTCGCGATCGCAGCGCAGCTCTGCCGGCTCACAACCATCGATTTGATCTTGGTCATTTCCCCTTCCAGCATCGCCGGGAACTGGGAAAAGACCCGCTCGCACACGATCATGCCCAGAACCGCATCGCCCAGGAACTCCATCCGCTCGTTGGATTCGACCCGCGCATCGACCAGGGAGGCGTGCATCAGCGCACGATCGAGCAGCGTCGAATCGACAAAGTGATGCCCGATCCGGGCTTCCAGTCTTCCGCGTGTGCTGTCATCCATCGGGGCCATCAGAACGCTCCGGGCGGGTGCGCCCAGTCGGAAGTTCGCCGGACGCAGAATGCGTCCCGCGATCTCCCTCGTACAAACCGCGTTCGGCAGCGATGGCTCGACGGTCGTCAAAGTCCCACGGACTCGGACGGCCTGCGAGCCGGTCGCTCCCGATTGCCCGGAGAACCTCCGGGCACACGACCAGCGACCCCTCTCCTCGGGGCCGTTCGTGATCCTACGGGAAAGCCGTCCCGACGCCAAGACTTTTATACAAAGTTTCCGTACGCAACCCGAACATCAAAGTCCGAAAGGTGGAGTCGGGCGGGGGGCCGGTCTATCGTCTTGACCCTGAATTTTCGGCTTCACCCCGTTCGCGAGCGCGACCGGCCCGAGCCTTGAGGTACGCACCATGCATTACCCCCATCGCACCAGCCGCATCAAGCGCAAGCGCGCCATCGGGTTCCGCGCCCGCATGAAGACCACGCACGGTCGCAAGATGATGAACCGTAAGCGTCGCGCCGGCCGCAGCTTGAACGTCGCCGACAAGTAAAGCCTCAGAGCTTGACGCCGAGCGCCTGGGCCACCCGGGCGGCATCCTGTTTTTGCCCCGCCTCGATCAGCGTCGCCAGATAGAGCCGTCCGAGCCGGTACCAGTTCGACTGCGCGGCGAAATCGGCGTTCAGCGATCGCGGCGGCTTTGTCCGCGCCCACGCTTTACCCAGCATGTCGGCACCCTCGCCGATCGACTTCCCATTGGTCTTCAGCAGCGCCAGCATCCGGCGCCCGGCCTCGACGGAGAACGGGCAGGTATCGGCGTACAGGTTCAGAATCCAGTCGTAGCACTCCCATGCCTTGTCGGGCTGGTGACGCCGCTCGAACATCGCCGCCTGGTTGAATCGCACGATCGACGCCAGGTCGCCATTGTGTTTGATCGCGGCAAACAGCCAGTTCCACAGGTCGTTCTGCGACTCGTCATCCGCCGACTGGATCACGGGAATCAGGCACTCGATCGCGAACGCGGCATATCCGTTCCCCATCGTCTTCAGAATCGCCTCCCCCCACCGATCGCGCTGCGCCTTTGACCAGTTGCCGTTCACGCCCACCGCGACACCCAATCGCCACGCCCGGACGGATGCCTGGCTCAGGTCCACCGCCGCCTCGGAAATCGCCAGCAGCTTCTTCACATCCTCGGCGCTCAACTTAGGCGCCGACGCCGCGGCATCGTCTTCTTCCTCCTCGACGCTTTCATTCTTCTTCTCCCCAGTGCTTTCCGCGGGCTTCTTGGGCGGAATCAGCTTGATCGAGAGCTGGGACCCCGCGTCCTCCAAAGCCGTTGCACGCTGGCGCTTCTCACTGGGCGTGAGCGCGAGCGCCGCACGCAGGCAAAGTTCCGCCTCGGTCACGGTGTATCCCGTCTGCGGATCGGTCACCACGCCCATCACGGCGCGATACTCCGGATACCGGCCCTTCAGGGTGTCAAAGGTCGCTGACTTGGGAGTCCACTGCAGGTACGCCACCCATGCGTGGCTCACCTCGGCGCTACGGCCCCGCATGATCGCAGCAGGAATGCCGCCCGACTTCGCCACGTTCGACGCGAAGTACGCCTGATCGATGCACACGCCCCCGTACTTCAGGATGTTCTGCAGCGAAAACCCTTCGGTCGTGACTTTCTTGGCTGCTCCCTGGACGAAGTGGTTGTAGTCATACTGCACATCGAAATAGCGCTCGCCGATGCTGCGATTGGCTTTGTACGCATTCAGCGCCCATTCGAGCTCCGAAATCTTCGCCGTTGTGTCAACGACGTACACCAACAACTGAGGCGGCACGCCTTCCAGGCCCAGCGGGAATCGCTCCGCGTTGTCCGCGAAGAAGCCGAAGAGCTTGACCGGATCATCCGCCTTCACGGTGTTTTCGTTGGCCCGGGTCGTCACCTCGCGATCATGCACCACGCAGATGGCGGCGCCGAGCGTCGCGAACCGGTCCAGCCGCTTGCCTTCCAGCCGCCAGAGCTTGGCCGCCAGTGCGGTCACTTTTTCCAGGTCGTCGCGGGAGGAAAACGTCATCGCCAGTTCGTTCGCAAAGCGCGGCGCGCCCTTCATCGACGCCAGAAACGCTTCGCGCGAGGTCTTGTCGCTCGCAGCGCCGACCAGCATCGCCAGTCGGTCGGC
>JAFEBN010000200.1 GCA_018242645.1 Planctomycetota bacterium
GGGGGGTGGGGGTGGGGGTGGCTGCATCTCGCCATCGCCCGGCTTTCCTTCGCCGCGCGGGGGCTGGGGGCGACCGCGATCGCCGAACTGGCCCCGCATTTCTTCGAATTCACCTTTATGAGCCTCGCGGAACGACCGCATCGACTGCTCGAATTCCTCGTTGATCGCGCGAATCTTCTGCTGCTGATCATCGGTCAGCCGAGCGCTCGCCGGCGTGTTCTCATCACGCAGCACGCCCAGTGCGCGCATGAACTGCATCTGCGGGATCGGGCGATCGGCGAGCTTCTGTTTCAAATCGCCGCCCTGGCCATCGCCGAACGCGCGCCGGGAACCCGGAACGCCGCCATCTGTGACCTGCGGGCCCTTCAAAACGGGCTCCTGCGGATCGCCGCCGAGTGCCGCCGGCGCGCCCGCGGCGATCATCACGAGTGCCGCTGTCATGAGTTTCGAGAACATGGTGTGCTCCACCCTGGTTTGGCCGCGATTCGCCGCGGCGTGCGTTTCATCCTTCCACGACAACCGCCCAACGACGACCCCGCTCGCGTATTGCCTCTATCGGCTTTTTGGCGTGAAAACAGGGCGGTTGGGCTCCATCCCCTGCGGGATATGACGGCTGGAAGGGCTAGCATCCGCCAACCCATTCTCACCCGGGCCCAGGAACACGCTTCAACCCATGTCGCTCACCAAGGACTTCGTGACCAGCTGCCTCACCGGTGTGCAAGACCCGATCCGGGGTCAGGACGTGGTCCGCTCCGGCGCGCTGCAGTGGGTGAGCGCCTGCGACACCTATGCCTCGCTGCGCCTGCACCTTCCCGCGCAGGCCGGCCCCGCGATTTTCGCGCAGGTCGCCCAGCTTGCGCACAACAAAATCACGCAGATCTCGCAGCGTAATGGCGAGCGCGTTGATTCACTCATCGTCGAGTTCGTGGATGACGCGGGACAAGTCGTGCACACCGCCAGATTCGGCGGCATGGTCGCCCCGGCCTCTACCACCAGTTCCACCCAAGCCACCAGCACCGCACCCATCACGCCGCCACCGCAGCCGATCGGTCACGAACCGATTCCCGGTTTGCAGCGTCCCGCCCGCCCGGCGGGTTCGCACGGTTTGCCAGGCGTTCGCCACATCATCGCGGTCGGCGCCGGAAAAGGCGGCGTCGGCAAGAGCAGCATCGCGCTCAATCTGGCGGTCGGCCTCGCGCGCAAGGGCCACGCCGTCGGCCTGCTCGACGGCGACATCTACGGCCCCTCGATGCCGACGATGCTCGGCCTCAACTCGCTCGAGCAGTCGGTGCTGCAGGGGCGCTTGCAGCCTTTCTACGTCCACGGCATCAAGGTGATCACGATCGGCAAACTCGTCGATGCCGAGAAGCCCCTCATCTGGCGCGGCCCGATGGCCCACGGCGCGTTCAAGCAGCTTGCGGAGCAGACCGCCTGGGGCGAGCTCGACTATCTCATCATCGATCTGCCGCCGGGCACGGGCGACATCGCGCTCACGATGGCGCAGTCCCTGCAGCTCACGGGCGCCGTGGTGGTGTGCACCCCGCAGCGCGTCGCGCAGGATGATGCGATTCGTGCCGCGGGCATGTTCCGCCAGCTCGGCATCGAGATCCTCGGCGTGGTGGAGAACATGAGTTCCTTTGTCGGCGACGACGGCAAGGTGTACGACATCTTCGGCAAAGGCGGCGCGGAGATGATGGCCCAGAAGCTCGGTGTTCCGTTCCTCGGGGCCGTGCCCATCACCATGTCTCTTCGTGAGAACAGCGACAAGGGTGACCCCACCGCAAACTTCGAGGGCAACGGCCCCGCGCAATCCCGCCTCAAGGACGCGCTGGATCACTTGGTCAGCAATCTTGAATCGCAGACCGCCCTGGCCGCGATGCGCTCGGGCGCCCAGAAGCCGGTGCTCACGATCTCATAACTTCTCTCAGCGTGTCTGCATGCGGCGCTTCTCGCGCTCCACGCTGATCGCCTTGATCGCCTTGCCCAGCGACTCGTCGAGGTTCTCGTTCACCACAAACAGGTCGTACACGCGGCTGGTGCGCGCGTGTTCGATCTCGGCCTTGGCCTGCGCGAAGCGCTTCTGGATGGCCGACTCGTCCTCGCGCTTGCGGCTGCGGAGCCGTTCGAGCAGCGTCTCCTCGCTCGGGGGCAGCACAAAGATCGCGAACGCGTCGGGGATCTGCTGCTTCACCGTCACCGCCCCCACGACGTCGATCTCAAGGATCACGAGGCGCCCACGCTTCATCTGCTCGAGCACCCACGCCTTTGGTGTGCCGTACTTCTTGCCGTACACGCCGGCGGTCTCGAGAAAGCCGCCCTGCGCCTTCATCGATTCGAATTCGTCGTCGTTGCAGAAGTGGTAGTCCACACCCTCGACATCGATGCCGGTGGATTTTCGCGTCGTCCAGGAAACCGAAAACACCGCATCCGCAATTGAGCGCTCGATGCCGCGCGTGATCGTGGTCTTTCCAACTCCGGAGGGGCCGGAGATGATGACGACCATGCCATCGGTCGTGTCGGTTGCGAGTCGGTGGTCGAGCGGCATCGGGGTCGAGTTTATGCCACGGTCGATGCGGCCCGGGTGTCGCCTGGGGTGGGGAAGACCTGCAAGCGTTTCATTCCGAAGAATTTGCATCGCGATTCCGTTTTTGACGCCAGGGACGGGGAGGGATCTCGGACGCGGGTTCAACACGCCGCGGCACACGCCTGCAGTGCCGCCATGCGGACGCCCACGCCAACTGTCACCTGGCGCAGGATGACCGAGCGTGGACCGTCGGCCACATCCGGGTCGAGTTCCAGCCCGCGATTGATCGGTCCCGGGTGCATCACCACGGCGTGCTTCCGAAGGCGGTCT
>JAFEBN010000201.1 GCA_018242645.1 Planctomycetota bacterium
AGACGTCGTGGTCGAAGGCAAGCGTCAGGTGCCCGCCCTTGCCGATGCTCACGAAGTCGCCCGGATCAAACGCAGGGCTGAAAGGGCTGACCACACTGGGAAAACCGAACTGCGCGCCGGTGAAGCGCGTGGGCGAGCCCAGCGCGGCGCTCGGATCGCCGTACGCCGGGTTCACGCCGGCGCCGGCGTCGTAACTGGTCCAACTCGAAGCAAACGGGCTGGCCTCCGCCGCCAAGCCGAATACGCCCGCGGCCAATGCCGCCGCCATTTGACAATTCCGATTCACGCTGCCGCTCCTCGCCGCGGGAAAATCAAGAACCGCGGCACGCATCCCGATTCGCGCGGGAAGACCCCGTGCCGTAAAAGCGGCGGCAAGCGCGAAGAACTCTCCTCCGCTCGGCGAGAACGCCCGACGGACTCGAGCCCTGATCCGGAACGTACATGCTGATGAAAATGCTCGCGCACGGGGCCGGCGGAGCACTCGCACCAGCCGCCCCGGATTCGCGAGGGCCGCCAGTCAACTGCCCGGGAACATCCCGTGCAGCGTCTTCGGCAGGTCTTCCGGCTTCGGGCTGATCGCGACCCGCCTTCCCGCGTCCGCCGGCTCGAAAGCCGGTTTCGCAGTGGCCGGCACTCGAAATCGAGTGCCATGGGTCGCGCTGAGGCCCGTTACGGCGGCGCGTCCGCGGTGGAATCGGCTGAAAACCAGCCTCACCACACTTCCCTCTTCGTCCCGGCGAGAGCGCCGGGGCACCGAAGACAATCGCAGCGTATCGCCCCGGCCGCCGCTGTCAAGCGGGCGTTGATTTGAACAGGAAAGCCGCTTTCTCGATGCGGGATTCCCCGCCCGAGTGCACGGCGAACTCATAACCCTCGTGCATCGAAGCGCTTCCAAAGAGCCCGTCTTTTCGTACGGCGTACACCGTGATGTTGAATGCGGGACGCCCCTGTGAATCGAGCAGCCTTTTCTCACGGGTGCGGTCGGCGATCCGCTTCAGGACGCACAGGCATGCTTCGGTCGGCGTTCGACCGCTTTCCATGGCCTGCACGATCGCAAAGGCGCCGCACGACTGGAGGACCGATTCGCCGCGGCCCGTGGCCCCGGCAGAGCCGGTTGCGTTGTCGGTGTAGACACCCGCGCCAACGACACCCGAGTCTCCGACCCGGCCCGCGATCTTGTAGGAAAGCCCGCTGGTGCTCGTGCAACCGAAGAGATCGCCTCCGGGCGCCGTGAGCAGCGAGGTGTGGATCGTGCCGTAGGTGTGCGGGACTTTCGGAGCCGTGCGCGAATCGTTTGGGCCGGGTCGCGTGGAAGACGGCACCGCAGTATTGGAGTTCGGATCGGTCGAGCCCGCCCAGCGCGCCTTGCCGAAATCAGAGTGCCCGGTTCCCGCAAGTTCATCCGGCCCGAGCCAGCCGTCGCGGGGGCTCAAGCTCGCCTTCCAGTCGAGCCACGCTCGGCGCGACTTTTCTGTGAGCAGGTTCTCCTCGGGAAACCCGAGCGCCCGGGCGAACTTGCAAGCGCCCTCACCCACCAGCAGCGAATGGTCGGTCCGTCGGAGCACCTCCAGCGCGAGCCGCGCGACGTGACGGATGCGACGCACACCTGCGACGGCGCCGGAACGGTGGAGCGGACCGTGCATCAGCGCGGCATCAAGCTCGACTTCTCCGTCCTCGTTGGGCAAGCCGCCGTAACCAACCGAGAGTTCGTCGGGGTCGTCTTCTACAACTTGGATTCCCGCAACAATCGATTCAAGCGGGTCGGCGCCCTGTGCAAGAAGGCGAGCCGCCAGGTTGATCGCGGGCAGGCCGTTCCAGCTCGAGATGAGCACCGGGCCGCCGGTGGCAACGGTCGGGTTGCTCATGGCTTGGGGTCCACGCGATCGAAGATGTACGGTCCCTGGGTCGCTCCCCACACCTGCTCGTCTTTGTCGTTAAAGCCGCGATCCCAGGTTTTCAAACCGGCGGCGGAGACGTGCACTTCCGCGCTCGCGTAGGTTGCGCCGCCTCTTTCACTGGGGCAGCCTTTGCCGACGGTTGCACCGTCGAACGTGCTCGGCGCCGTTCGTGTGAGCACAACGGTGCAGCCGTCTTTCAGCGTGAGCTGGTCGGATTTGAGTGCCTCGAGCTTTGCAGGTTCGCGCCATGCACCGGCAAACTTCAGGACGTCGTCCGGTTTGCCCGGAAGCAGGTAAACCTCGCTCTTGAATACGCGCGTCTTTGCTCCGCTCGCCCCGGCAACTTCTTCCGTGAAGACCCGATAGATGCGCTGGCGATAGGGGCGTTCAGGATCGGTCGCGACGGCCTGTTCGACGTAGAGCCAGAACCCTTTCTCGACCGAGCTTCGCTCCGGCCAGATCGGGGTCATGTGCAGGCGGATATCAAAGTAGTTCGTTTCATCGCGCTCATGCTGCAACGCCGACGAGAACGAGCCAGTCATCAGCCCGACGAGTTCCTCGAGGGGCGACCCGAGCGAGCCCGCTGCAAGGGGGTTGCTGGGTGTGGGGGGTGTGGGGGGTGTGGCGGGTGTGGGGGTGGGGGAGGTGACGGAAGGGGGCGGCACCGGAGCGGGAGACGTCGCCGTGACGGGCGCTGCGGTCGCGGGCTCGCTGGCCGGGGTTGAGAGCATCACGCACGCAGAAAACAAGAGCAAACTGCACATGATCGCAAGGATATGGGGTTTCCAACCCTCTCAAAGACCCCGGTAGCGGTCCTGCAGTGTGAAGTGATGCAAAAACCGGCGTTCAAATCAGCCGAAGTCGCGCCGGAGTTGCGTACTGTGCCCGGCGATTCCCCGAATCTCGGTTTGTTGCCGACGCAGCCTCGAACTCG
>JAFEBN010000202.1 GCA_018242645.1 Planctomycetota bacterium
GGGCGGGGCGGGATGGGGGTTGTCTACGAAGCGGTGCAGGTGACGCTGGGCCGACCGGTTGCGCTCAAGATGATGCGGTCGGGCGCGTTCGCCGGCGCGGGGGAGCTGCGCCGGTTCCAGAACGAGGCTCAGGCCGTGGCGCGCCTCGACCACCCGTTCATCGTCCCGATTTACGAGGTGGGCGAGCACGCGGGCCAGTGCTACTTCTCGATGAAGCTCATCACCGGCGGAAGCCTGCTGGGTTCGCTCGCGAGATACGGATCGGACGCGCGTGCGGCCGCACGGATCGTCGCGGAAGCGGCCGACGCCGTGGCGCACGCCCACGAGCGGGGCATCCTTCACCGCGACCTGAAACCGGCGAACGTCCTGATCGACGAAGCCGGGCACCCGCACATCACGGATTTCGGCCTGGCGAAGCAGATCGATTCGGACATCGAGTTCACGCAGTCGGGGGCGATCGTGGGCACGCCGGCGTACATGGCGCCCGAACAGGCAACGGGCAGGCGGGGCACAATCACGACGGCCACCGATGTCTACGGGCTGGGCGGGATTCTGTACACGGTCCTCACGGGAAAGGCGCCGTTTTCGGCCGAGACGGTGGTTGAAACACTGGATGCGGTGCGGCAGCGGCCACCGGAAGCACCGCGGCGAGTGAACTCCAGCATTCCCCGCGATCTTGAAACGATCTGCCTGAAGTGTCTCGAGAAGGATCCGAAGCGCCGCTACCCGACCGCACGTGCGCTCGCCGATGACCTGCAGGCGTGGCTGAACTCCCGCCCGATTTCCGCGCGGCGCGTCCGCGCCCCGGAGCGTGCCTGGCTCTGGTGCAAGCGCAAGCCCGCGCTGGCCGCGCTTGCCGCGGCGGTGATCGTGGCGCTGGCAACGGGCGTTGTGAGCGTCATCGCCGTGCAGGCGGCGTCGAACCGGGCGCTCGCGTCGAAGAACGCCGATCTGGCGGCCGCGCTGGGCCGCGAAGCCGCCGCCAACGAGGAATTGCTCACGGCCAACAGGCGGGTGCAGGAGCGCTTCGCACTCGCGATGGACGCGGTGAAGACATTTCACACCGGCGTGAGCGAAGACCTTTTGCTCAAAGAAAAGAACCTCACACCTCTGCGGAAGAAATTGCTCGAATCGGCTCGCAACTTCTACTCCCGGATGGAGGGGCAGCTCCAGGGCAAGAACGACCGTGAATCGCGCGCCGAACTCGCCCGGGCCTATCTCACGATCGCGCACCTGACGCAGGAAATCGAATCCGTCGAATCGGGGACCGAGTTTGCGCAGAAGTCGCTCGCAATCCGTCGCGAGCTGGCGGCCGACAAAGAAGCCGGACCCGATGCCGCGTGCGACATCGCCGAAGCCCTGCACGAGATCGGAACAAACCAGATCATCCAGGGTCGCTACGCGGACTCGCTTGTGGCGTCCACCGAAGCCGCCGACATCTCCCAGGCTCTGGTCACGGCTCACCCGACGGTCGCGCGGTATAAGGACCAGCTCGGCAAGGCGCTCACGAACTCCGGGGTCGCCCTGGCCTATACCGGAAAACCCGCCGAAGCGCTCGCCGCCGACCGCCGGACTCACGACATCTATCTGTCGCTGGTGCAATCGAACCCGGACAAGAGGGAATACCGGGAGTCTCTCTCCATCGCAAAGGGCATGATCGCGGGACTGCTCAAAGACCGGCCCGCCGAGGCAATGGCCCTGCGCGAAGAGGTACTGGCCCTCAACGAATCGCTGCTCGCGTCCGACCCGCAAAATCCGCACCTGCGCGACCTTGTGGCAAAGGCCTGCATGAATCTGGGCGGCGCATTGTCCTCCAGTCAGTCGGCCCGCGCGCTCGCGCTGCTGCAACGAGCCCAGTCCATCTGGGAGCATGTCTCCCGCGAGAACAACACAACGGCGTACGTCGTCAACATGGCGGTCGCCAGCGACAGTTGCGCTAAAAGGCTCTGCATCCTGGGCCGTGAAGAAGAGGAACTCGCGGCCTACCGGCGGGAATTGAGCGAATTCGAGGCGGCGGCCGCCATCGATCCCTCAAATCACGTCTTCCCACGCGAAATCGCGGACTGCTGCGAGCACATCGCCCTCATCCTCTCCCGGACGGGCCGCATCGCGGAAGCCGTCAAAGAGATCCGGCGCGCCATCTCCATCCGCGAGGACATCAATCAGCACGGCTGGGAGAATCGGCCCGACTACGTCGGTTTCGACTGTGATCTGCTCGGTGATCTTGAAGAAGCTCTCGGACATCACGCCGAGTCGCTGGCGGCTCACGAAAAGGCTCTCGCCGTCTGGCAGAGTCTCATCGCGGCCAATCCCTCAGCGACCGCATTCAAAAGGGCCGCCGCGGCCTCGCTGCGAGAGCTCGGTCGCGCCGACGAGGCGGCACAGGCCCAACGCGCAGCGCTCGCCGCGATCCAGGCGATCACCCCGCAGACACCCGAAACGTCGTTCGGGCAAGCCCGCTGCAGGGCCCGCCTCTACCAGCTTTCGCACGATGCGCGATCGGGCGTCTCGGAATCCGAAGGAGAGGCTTTTGCCGCTCAGGCCGTGCTCGACCTCCGCAATTTCATCCAGGGCCAGCGGGCAAGCCTGGCCGAGGCCCTCGATTCGCAATACATCGATGTCGATCGCATCGACAAGACCCTTGATCTGCAGCCGCTCCGCCCGAGGCCGGACTTCCAGTCCCTCCTGGCCGAAGTGAGAATGCGGCAGTAGGCGTCCG